>JBAYTZ010000002.1:0-300000 GCA_041675285.1 Candidatus Delongbacteria bacterium | reverse complement strand
GCGCTCTCCAGCTCCAGCAGCAGCTGGCCCCGTCGGACCCGCTGACCCAGCGTCACGTGCACCTGGCGGATGATCCCCGCGGTCACGGGACTCAAATGGGTCACCCGGCCCTCGTCAAAGACCACTTCGCCCATCAGGGTCAGGGGCAGGTCCACCACCCGCCGCTCCACCTTGCCCAGTTTCAGCAGCCCCTCCTGGAACAGCTGCGGCGGCGTGTGGACCACCCCCACTTCGTAGCGGCACTCCGCGCACTTGTAGGTGTTCATCTCGTGTTCGCAGGTGGCGGCGAACAACTCGTCAACGGGCCGGTCCAGGTCCGAGAGTTCGGCCTCGCCCTCCGCGGCGTGGCCGTGGCCTTCGTGATCCTCTTCCACCACCGCCACTTCTTCGTGGGCCGGTTCGGCCGCGGGCTTGCCGCAGGACTGGGCCAGGGCCAACAAGGCCAACAGGGCCAGATTCAGGCTGATGATACGCGTCTTCATTTGTTCGTCTCCTTCTCAAGCAGGATCTCGAGGCGCAAGCCGTCCAGCTGGGCCTGGCAGTACACCAGGATGGCCTGCCGGCGGGTGGCCGCCAGGGTGCGGCGGGCGTCAATCAATTCGAAGAGGTTGGACTCCCCCACCCGCCAACTGTGGGTCAGCACGCGGGCGGCCTCCTCGGCCTGGGGTAGAATCTGTTCCCGGTAGGCGCGGGCCTCTTCCCGGCTCGACTCGCAGGCCGCCAGGGCCGCCGCCCGCTCGTCCGCCCAGCGGCGGCGCTCCGTCTCCAGGCCCGCCTCCGCCGCGTCCAGACGCGCATGGGCCTGCTGGATCGGACCGCGGTTCCAGTTGAACAGGGGCAGCTCCACGGCCAGGCCCGCCCCCGTACTGCGACGGTCATCGGCCCGCTCCAGGCTGGCCAGCAGTTCGAGCTTGGGCAGGATCCGCCCGCGTTCCACGGCCAGGGCGCCGCGCTGGGCCCCGACTCGGGCCCGGGCCGCCTGCAGCAGCGGATGGTCCGGCAGGGCTCCACCGGCCCCGGGCTCCGGGGTGGCGACCAATGTCTCAAGCGCGGCCATCGCCAGCGGCACGCGCCGCTCCCCCGCCGGCAGCCAGCGGGCGAACTGCTCGCGGCTCAGGGCCAGTGAGCGCAGGGCGGCCGCAGCCTCCAGCTCAGCCTGCAGGGCCTCCACCCGGGCGCGGGTCGCCTCCACCGGCCGCGCTTCACCTACGCGCACCCGGGTCTCCACCGCCTGCCGCAGGTCCTGCAGCTGGTGGCTCAGCTCATCCAGGGATTCCACCAAGGCTTGGTCGCGCACCAGGCCCCAGAAGACCGCGCCGGCTTCCATCTGCACGGCCTGCTCCACCAATCGGGCCTCGGCCTCCGCCTGGGCCTTTGTCGCTCGGGCGGCCTTCACGGCGCCGGGCCGGGTCCAGAGCCAGTCCACGGGGACGCTCACAGACCACTCGTCCTCGCGAGCGGGATCGCCTCCGCCCAGCGGATCCACGCTCAGGACGCGTGCCTCCCAGCTGGGATTGGGCAGGGCGCGCGCCGCGCGGGTCGCACCCTCCGCCTCCCGGATCGCGGCCCGGGCCTCCGCCAGGCGCGGGTGCCGCGCACGATTCGATTGAAAGTCGGTCCAGCTCAGGCGCAGCGTATCCGCCGGGCCGGCCGTTCCGCCCGGATCCTGTCCCGCTTCCGCGGCCCGGGGGGCGTTCCCCGGCAGTCCGCAGGCCAGCAGGGCCAGCAGCCAGAACAGCGGCCGCCACGGCCCAACCGCCGGCGTTTGCATCACATGTCGTTGCATTGAAGATCCATCCTTGCTGTCGATGAAGGGAATCAGTCCACGCTCCAAGACGCCCAGGGGCGTGCGAGCGCTTCACAAGTGATGTGGAAGGGGTTTAGGCGCAGGGCGGACGGAAGACGGAGTCATCCAAGCGATGAATGCACAACGAAGCATCGATATGCCAAGCCAAGGGTACGCTGGCCGGTGGGCCCGGGTGGTTCGCCCGGTCGAGGAGCACCAAGCTGCCAGCGTGGACTGGACAGCCCAGGCATCCGCAGGAGTGACTTGTCAAATCGTCACAGGCCTCGGAGGAACACTCCGCGACAGCTTCATGTGAGTTGGCCGAGATCCCGTTCATCACTAGAGGCACCAGCGACAGCCACTGAGCGCACAGCAAAAACAACAGCGCCAGCACCAAGGATTTCCGCAATCCCCGTTGCATTCCTGCTGCGCTGCCGGCTACCAAGCGGCTGTGCATGACCCGTGTGATGTCTGTCTCCCTACTCTCGGTTGAATGGAATGGGCCGCACACAATAGTACTCGTATGGACCATTCGCAATGAAGTCACTCCAACGGGCGGGCAGGCAGGATGGTTCCCCGGGCCTCGCCGAAGCCGATGTGCCAGCCCTGGCCCTGGGCACGCCCGCGGATCACGACTGTGTCCCCGTCCTCCAGGAAGGCGCGGTTCTCGCCATCCGGCAGCTGCAAAGGCTCGCTGCCGCGCCAGGACAGCTCCAGCAGGCTGCCGTAGGACTCCTTCTCCGGGCCGGAGATGGTGCCCGTGGCCAGCAGATCCCCCGGACGCAGGTTGCAGCCGGTCACCGTGTGATGCGTCAGCATCTGTTCCGGACCCCAGTAGAGGTGTCGCAGATTGCTGGCCGCGATCCGGACGGGCTCCGCCGCCCGGGCTGTGCGCAGCCAGACCTCCAGTTCCACATCCCAGAGGCGCGGGCCGGCCTGGCGCAGGTAGGGCAGCGGCGCCGGATCGTCCTGCTCCGGACCGGCGCAGCGGAAGGGCTCCAGCGCTTCCAGCGGCACCACCCAGGGCGAGATGGTGGTGGCGAAATTCTTGGCCAGGAAAGGGCCCAGCGGCTGGTACTCCCACTTTTGGATGTCGCGCGCAGACCAGTCGTTCACCAGCACCATGCCGAAGAGCTGGCCACGGGCGTCCGCCAGGGGTACGGCCTCGCCCAGGGCGTTGCCTGGCCCCACGAAGAAGCCTGCCTCGAGCTCGATGTCCAGTTGGCGACTGGCCCCGAACTGCGGCGCGCCGCCCTCGGGCCGCTCGGTTTGTCCCAGGGGCCGGCGGACGGGCGTGCCGCTCAGCACGACGGAGCTGGCCCGGCCGTGGTAGCCCACCGGTAGGTGCAGCCAGTTGGGCAGCAGCGCGTTTTCCTTGCCTCGGAACATCACGCCCACGTTGGTGGCGTGCTGGCGCGAGGCGTAGAAGTCGGTGTAGTCGCCGATGCGCGCGGGCAGCTCCAGAGTGACGGCGGACAGGGGGCGCAAGGCGGCATCCCGCACACCCTGACGTTCGCGCAGCGCGGGGTTGCGCTCGTCCAGCAGCTCCGTCAGTCGGGCCCGCAGCGCCCTCCAGACCGCCGGGCCCTCGGCCATCAGCGCGTTGAGTCCGTCCCGGGCGAAGATCCGCATCCCGTGCATGCGCACGCCGTCCAGCAGGCCGGCCTCCTCAAGGATGGCCAGGTCCAGCACCTGGTCGCCGATGGCCACGCCCACCCGGGGCAGGGCGCCCAGCAGGCTGCCGTCCGGCGCCGGCCGGAACACGCCGTAGGGCAGGTTCTGGATCGGAAAGTCCGTCTCCTGAGCGCCGTCCACGAAGGAGCGCTGCTCATCCAGCGGTAGCGGGGTCATGTTCCCTCCGATTCTGTGGAACTGCGCGGCAGCCAGCCCAGGGCCTGCAGATCGGCCACGGGCTCGTCCACGCTGCAACTGCCAAGGCCGGCCAACCAGGCCCGGCTCTCGCGAATTTCAACGATATCCACGGTCAGCTCGCGCCAGGACAGCCGGTCCGGCCGCTGGCGAAAGGCGTCGGCGCGCGTCTCGCCCAGGATCGCCTCCAGGTCGCGGGACTCCAGACCGTGGCTGCGGGCGGCCAAGGCGGCCAGGTAGACATTGAGAAAGCCGTGCATCCAGACGCCCGGCTCCGGGCGGTAGTGGCGCAGCGGATGGTGCAGCCCGGCCGTGAGCTTGAGCGGCAGCTCGTGGCGCCGCACCAGCCCCAGCACCCAGGCCACGCGCGGGACGGAGGGGAAGTCCTCCGCCCGGGTGCCGCCGCAGCGCAGCTTGTAGCCGTGCCGGCGTGAGACAAGGCGCTGAGCGGCCAGGGCCTGGCCCAGGCCCTCCAGCCGCTCCTCGTCCCAGGCGGGATCTGGCTCCCAGAACAGCGGACACTCGCCGGGTAGTTGCTCAGCACCCACGGCCAGCAGCGACTCCAGCCCCTCCGCCGCCACGTCCGGCAGGCGAATTTCCCAGCCCCGCAGCTGGGCGCGATCGGGAAAGCGGCCTTCGAAGGCCCGCCAGCGCGCCTGGTCCTCCGCCAAGCGTGCGCCCCCGTCCGGGCCGTCCGGACGGGCCGCCAGCAGCACCAGCGGCAGCGGCCCGTCGTCCGCCTCCACGCAGACCGCCAACTCCTCCAGGCGCGCGGCCGGGCAGACGAAGCCGCCCAGCAACCAGCGCTCCCCCATGGTCAGCTGGCGGCGGAACTCGCGCCAGGCCTCGGCCATGGGCAGGGCCGCCGGCGGGAAGAGTCCGGCGTAGTCCAGGCTCTCGGAAAGCAGGGCCGTCAACGCGTTCAATCGGTGGCCTGCAGGGTGTCCGGGAAGATGGCGTCCAGCTCAGCGCGCAGCCCGCCGTCCAGCTGAAGTTCCAGCGCGGCGAGATTCTCCAGCAGTTGGGCTTCGCTGGTGGCGCCCAGGATCACGCTGGAGACGCCGAAGCGGTCCGCCGCCCAGGCCAGCGCCACCTGGCTGCGCGAGAGGCCGCGCCCGGCGCAGACCGCGCCGAAGCGCCGCACGCGCTCCAGGGTGTCGGGCTTGAGAAGGGTGTTCTTCAGCCACTCGAAGCCAGGGTTGTCCAGCCGGCTGCCGGCCGGAATCCCGTCGTCATACTTTCCGCTCAGCAGGCCGCTGGCCAGCGGACTCCAGAGCACGCTGCCCATCCCCAACTCCAGGCAGGCGGGCAGGACGTCGTGCTCGAAACGGCCGCGCGCCAGCAGCGAGTGCTGGGGCTGCTCCACCTGCGGCCCGTGACAGCGCCACTCCGCGGCCAGGCGGTGCGCCTCGCGGATCCGCCCGCCGCTCCACTCGCTGGTGCCCCAGTAGAGGATCTTGCCCTGCCGCACCAGGTCGTCCATGGCGCGCACGGTCTCCAGCACGGGAGTTTCGCTGTCGAAGCGGTGGCAGAAGTAGATGTCCAGGTAGTCCGTGCCCAGGCGCTTGAGGCTCTTCTCCACGGACTCCAGGATGTGCTTGCGCGAGAGGCCGCGATCGTTGGGATCCGCGCTCATGGGCCAGAAGAGTTTGGAGGCCAGCACCAGCCGGTGGCGCGGCAGGCTGGCCAAGGCCTGGCCCATGGACAGCTCACAGGCGCCCTTGGCGTAGATGTCCGCCGTGTCGAAAAAATTCACGCCGCGCTCGAAGGCCAGGGCCAGCAGACGATCCACCAGCGCCTGCTCCTTGAGCGAGCCGCCGAACGTGGTCCAGCCGCCCAGCCCGAAGGTGCTGACCTTGGTGCCGCAGCGGCCCAGGGGCCGGTAACTCATCTCCATGGGAAGTTTCTCCTCGTTGGTGTTCTTCAGATTCGCGGGGCGGGCCAGGGGCAGAGCAGGCCTTCCTCGCGCGCGCCGGCCAGCTGCAGGGGCAATTCCTCCAGCGCCTGCTGCGCGGCCGCCCGGCCTGCCGCCGTCAAGCTCAAGCGCTCGCCGTCCCGGCTCACCCAGCCGCTCTCCAGGCAGAGACCGACACGCTCCCGCGCGATCTCCGCGCTCCAGTTCAGATGCTCGCTCAAGTGGGCGAGGCGGCATTCCTCCGCCTCCTGCGGCGTGCCCTCGTGGTTGTGCAGGTGGATGACCAGCAGGCGGCGCGCGAACTGCCGCCGCTGGGCGCGCTCGCGACGCAGGCCCGCCACCCAGCCGCGCCGCGGCGAGAAGAGCAGGGCCGCCGTGAACAGCAGACCCCCGGCCACGGCCATGGAGCCCGCGATGCTGGCGTCCAGCCAGACCGCCAGCCGCCAGCCCAGTTGCGACGACAACACGGCCACCAGCGCGGCCCAGACAAAGTACGAGGGCAGACGGTCACTGAGGAGTCGCGCCGTCACGGCGGGCGTGACGATCAGCGCCACCACCAGCACCGAGCCCACGGCGTCGAAGGCCGCCACGCAGGTCAGCGAGAGCAGGCCCAGCTCCAGCGTGTGCAGCAGAGCGGGACGAAAGCCCAGGCTGCCGGCGAGCAGGGAGTCGAAGGCCGAGAGCGACAGCTCTTTCCAGAAGAGCAGCAGAAAGCCCAGGTTGAGCAGCAGCAGGCCGCCCATCTGCCAGAGGGCGACGGGCAGGTCGAGGCCGAGCCACTCCAGGCGCCGGAAAGGCGCGAAGGCCAGTTCGCCCAGCAGCACGGCGTCCGTGTCCAGGTGGATGTGGCCGGCCCAGCGGCTGATCAGGATGACGGCGACGCTGAACAGCAGCGGAAAGACCAGCCCCAGGGCGGCGTCCTCCTTGACGCGCCCGCCCCGCTGCAGCAGGTCCACCAGCAGCACCATCAGCAGGCCGCTCAGGCTGGCGCCTGCCGCCAGCCAGGGGGAATCCAGGCTGCCCAGCAGGAAGAAGGCCACCACGATGCCCAGCAGCACGCTGTGGCTCAGCGCGTCGCTGAGCAGGGCCTGGCGGCGCAGCAGGAGGAAGCCCCCGGGCAGGGCACAGGCCAGGGCCGCCACGGCGGCGATCCACTGCAGTTCCGCGGCGGGGCTCATGGCCGGCCTCCGGAAGCGAGGCCCAGCGTGGCCCGGTCCGGGCGGGCGAATACCTGCCGGCGACAAGGGTGATGCAGATCGAAGGGGGAGTCCTGATTTCCGAAAATCCAGGGTTTCCCTCCCACCGACCCCCCACCCACCCGGGGCACTCGGGGTCCCGGGAAAAGTTCGCTGAATCCTCCAGGGTCTTCCGTATTTCTCGCGAAAACCCGATTCACCCCTGACAGACCGCCCGCGGCGGGCCACTCTCGCGGACCCTCTGTCTGGCCGGCGCGACCGTTCTGCACCCGCTTAGCCATGGAGCAGCGCCTCCCCACCTTCCCGCCGCAGCCGCCGCCGGCGCAACCCGCTCCACAGCCAGCCGCCCCGCGTTCCCAGCCCCAGTGACAACAGCACCAAACCCGAGGCCGCCAGCACGATGGCCGGTCCCGTGGGCAGGCGGGCGAAAGCCAGGCTGCCCGCGCCGCCCAGCACGCCGGCCAGGGCACCCAGTCCGCCGGCCAGCAGGGTCATCCGCCCCAGACGGTCCGTCCACTGCCGGGCCGCCACCGCCGGCGCGATGAGCAGCGTGCTCATCAGCACCACGCCCACGGTCTGCAGGCCCAGCACGATCACCACCACCGTCAGCAGCGTGAGGATCAGGTCCAGCTGGCGCACGGGCCAGCCCAATTGGGCGGCGAAGTCCGCGTCGAAGGCCAACAGCGAGAATTCCTTCCACAGCAGCGCCAGCGTGCCCGCCACCAGCAGGGCGGCGCCGGCCATCCAGGCCAGATCCTGGCTCAGCAGGGTCGCCGCGTTGCCGAAGAGGTAGCGGTCCAGTCCGGCCTGCGCGGCGTCGGGCTGGCGCTGGATCCAGGTCAGTCCCATCAGGCCCAGCCCGAAGAAGGAGGACAGCACGAGGCCCAGCACGCCGTCCTCGCGCAGCAGCGTGCGGCGCAGGATCCAGCTGGCGGCCAGCATGCCGATCAGCCCCGCCAGGGCCGCCCCGGCGGCCAGAGCCGGCGTGGAGCGGCTGCCCGTCAGCCAGAAGGCCAGCACGATGCCCGGCAAGGCCGCGTGGGAGACCACGTCCCCCACCAGGCTCTGCCGGCGCAGCACCACGAAAGTCCCCAGCGCGCCGCCAGTCAGGCCGATGAGCGCGCAGCCCGTCAGCACCACACGAGCCATGTGGTCTAGCTGGATCACGACGCCACCGGCGCGGACAGGGGCAGGCGCTCCGGATCCCGGGCGCGGCCGCCGTAGGTCAGACGCAGGTTGGCCTCGTGGAAGACCAAGGCCACCGGCCCCGCCGCCACCAGCTGCACGTTGAGCAGGGCCACCTGGTCGAAGTAGTCGGGCACGGTCTGCAGGTCGTGATGCACGACCAGGATGGTGCGACCCTGGCCGCGCAACTCCTGCAGCAGGTCGACGATGGCGCGCTCCGTCCGGGCGTCCACGCCCTGGAAGGGTTCGTCCAGGATGAGCAGCTCGCCGCCCTGGGCCAGGGCCCGGGCCAGGAAGGTGCGCTGCTGCTGCCCGCCGGAGAGCTGGCTGATCTGGCGGCGGGCGAAGTCGCTCATCCCCACGCGCTCCAGCGCTTCGCGGGCCGTGCGCCGTTCGGCCGCCCCGGGACGGCGCAGCCAGCCCAGCCGGCCGTAAGTGCCCATCCGCACAACGTCCTCCACGGAGACGGGGAAGTCCCAGTCCACGCGGCCCCGCTGAGGCACGTAGGCGATGCGCTGGCGCGCCTCCGCCAGCGTCCCGCCCAGCACGCGGATGCTGCCCGAGGCGGGCGTCACCT
Organism: Candidatus Delongbacteria bacterium; assembly: GCA_041675285.1. NCBI lineage: Bacteria > Candidatus Delongiibacteriota > Candidatus Delongbacteria bacterium. Next base: position 291,472 of record JBAYTZ010000002.1, on the reverse strand, counting down.
GCCCCAGGATTGAGCGCAGCAGCGTGGTCTTGCCGGCGCCGTTGGGTCCCACCAGGGCCATCAGCACGCCGACGGGCACGTCCAGATCCACGTCCCAGAGCACGGGCCGCTCGCGGTAGGCCACGGTCAGGTCGCGGATTTCCACCGCCAGAGAACCGGGTTCGTTCATGGTTGCTCCTCCAGGGCGCCGAGGATGGTGTCCACATTGTGCCGCACCATGCCGGCATAGGTGCCTTCCGGCGTGCCGCCGTCCCCCAGGGCGTCGGAGAACAGCTCGCCGCCCAGCCGAACATGGGCGCCGCGGGCGCGGGCGGCCTCCAGCACGGCCTCCAGCGTGCGCCGCGGCACGGAGGACTCGACGAAGATGGCCGGCACGCGCCGCTCCACCAGCAGGGTGGCCAAGGCCTGGACGTCCCGCGCCCCCGCCTCCGCCGCGGTGGAGATCCCCTGCAGGCCGCGCACTTCGAAGCCGTAGGCGCGTCCGAAATACTGGAAGGCGTCGTGGGCCGTCACCAGCAGGCGTCGCTCCGGCGGCAACTGGGACACGCGGGTCAGGATCTCCGCGTGCAGCGCGAGCAGCGAATCCCCCAGGGCCGCGGCCCGGGCTCGATAGCCGGCGGCGTTGGCGGAATCCGCGGCGGCCAGTTCCTCGCCGATGCGCCGGGCCACCAGGCTCCACAGCGAGACGTCGAACCAGATGTGCGGATCCGGCGCGTGCCCGTCCGGCCCCAGCAGCGGGGCGGCGCCCGGTAGCCGCTCGCCCAGCGCGGCGGAGCGGGCGCCCGGAAGATGCGCGAAGACCTCCGCCAGCCGGGCTTCCAGATGCAGGCCATTGTAGAGGACCAGGTCGGCGCGGCTCAGGCGCTCCACGTCGCCGGCCGTGGCCTTGTAGAGGTGAGGATCCACGCCAGGGCCCATCAGGCCCTGGCAGACGATCTGCCCGCCGCCGACGCGCGTGGCCAGGTCCGTGATCATGCCCGTGGTGCAGACCACGCGCAGCCGGCCGTCGTCGCCGTCCCGTCCCGGGGCGCAGCCCGTCCAGGCCAGCCACAACAGGCCCAGCCACCAGGCGGCGCGTCTCATGCGTCCTCCCCGTCGGGCAGGGCCAGAAAGACCACGGCGCCCGCCGCGGGTCCCAGCTCCGTCACCGTCTCTTCCACGCGCAATTTGAGCGAGCCGCCGAAGGGCTCGCGGGCCAGCAGCACCAGCCGCGCGCCGGGCTGCAGGCCGCGGGCGGCCAGATAGCGCAGCAACTCGCCGTCCCGGCAGGTCACCCGGCGCACGCGGGCCGGCACGCCAGCGGCCAGCTGGGAGAGCGGAAGCTCAAGGGGCGATTCCAGACTGCCGTCGGAGGCGGGGATGGGCTCCCCGTGGGGATCCGTCGCCGGTCCGCCCAGCCGCCGGGCCAGGGCCTCGCAGAAGCGCTCGCTGACCGCGTGCTCCAGCCGGTCGGCCTCCTCGTGCACCTCGTCCCAGGCGTAGCCCAGCTCGCGCTGCAGAAAGGTCTCCAGCAGGCGGTGCCGGCGCAGCACACCCAGCGCCAGCCGCCGGCCGGCCTCCGTCAGGCGCGCGCCGCCGTGACGCTCGCTTTCCGCCAGCGGCGGTTCCAGCGCAGCCAGCCGCTTGAGCATGGAGCAAACCGTGGGCGCGCTGACGCCCAGCGCCTCGGCCAGTTCCCCCGTCGCCACGCGGCGCGGGTGGGCGGGATCGGGCTCCTCGCCGAGCTGGTAGAGGGCCTTGAGGGTGTCGTCCATCGCTTCGGTCATGCCAAACGATACTTTTCGCTTCGTCTAAATTCAACCGATCGATGATAGAATCAGTGTTTTCCCTCGCGTAAATGGCGCTCCTTCCGCGCTCTCTTTGCGTACGAAGACTCGAAGACACTAAGAATCAATGAGTTTGAAAGGAGTAAGGCCCGGTGCCAGGCCGGTGCCAGGTCGGTGCCAGGCCGGTGCCAGGCCGGTGCCAGGTCGGTGCCAGGCCGGTGCCAGGCCGGTGCCAGGCCGGTGCCAGGTCGGTGCCAGGCCGGTGCCAGGCCGCCTAGACCCTCAAATCCTCGGCGCCGCCCACCAATGCTTCGGCCTCGGCGGCCAACAGGGGGTCCACCTCGCTCTTCAGGTAGTCTTCCACCTGGCTGGCGGCTCGGCCGGTGAAGGTGCGTGGGTTGCAAAGCACCTGCAGGTCGGCCAGGGTGAAGGGAATGCGCGAGTCCTCGGCCAATAGGTCCAGCAGGTTGTTCTCCAGCCCCTCCTCCTTCACCCGGCGCGCGGCGCGCAGGCTGAGCTGGCGGATGGCCTCGTGGAGCTGCTGGCGGTCGCCGCCGCGCTTCACGCCTTCCATCAGAATGGTCTCCGTGACCATGAAGGGCAGTTCGGCGTCCAGGTGGCGGCGAATCACCTCCGGGTAGACCACCAGCCCGCTGAAGACATTCTCCAAAATCAGCAGGATGGCGTCCGCGCAGAGGAAAGCCTCGGGCACGGCCAGACGCTTCTGGGCGCTATCGTCCAGCGTGCGCTCGAACCACTGGGTGGCGGCGGTCATGCCCACGCCCTGGGGCAGGGCCATCAGGTACTTGGCCAGGCTGCCCACCCGTTCGCTGCGCATGGGGTTGCGCTTATAGGCCATGGCGCTGGAGCCGATCTGGTCCTGCTCGAAGGGCTCCTCCACCTCCTTCAGGTGCTGGAGCAGGCGCAGGTCCGTAGTGATCCGGTGCGCGCTGCGGGCCAGTCCGGCCAGCCAGTCCAGCACGCGGGCGTCCTCCTTGCGCGGATAGGTCTGGCCGCAGACGGCGTAGTCGCGCTCGAAGCCCATCCGGCGGGTGATCTCCGCGTCCAGCCGGCGCACCTTATCCTCGTCGCCGTCGAAGAGCTGCAGGAAACTGGCCTGGGTGCCCGTGGTGCCCTTGGAACCCAGGAAGCGCAGGTTGGCCAACCGGTGTTCCAGGTCCTCGAAGTCCAGCATCAGATCCTGCAGCCAGAGGGCCGCGCGCTTGCCCACCGTCACCGGCTGGGCGGGCTGGAAATGCGTGAAGCCCAGGGTGGGCAGCTCCTTCCAGCGCCGGGAGAAGGCCGCCAGCCGGGCGATCACTCGCAACAGGCGGGTGCGCAGCAGGCGCAGGCCTTCGCGCAGCTGGATCAGGTCGGTGTTGTCGCCCACGTAGGCGCTGGTGGCCCCCAGGTGGATGATCCCCGCCGCCTGCGGGCACTGCAGGCCCCAGGCGTGCACGTGGCTCATCACGTCGTGTCGGGTGATCCGCTCGCGCTCCTCGGCCTCGGCGTGGTTGATGTCGTCCGCCGTGGCGCGCAGCTCGTCCAACTGCTCCTCGCGGATGGGCAGACCCAGCTCACGTTCCACCTCGGCCAGCACGATCCACAGGCGGCGCCAGGTGCGGAACTTGTGGTCCGGGCTGAAGATGTGGCTCATCTCGGCGCTGGCGTAGCGGCCCAACAAGGGATTCTCATAGCGGTCGCGGGCGTGGTCCATGGATTCTCCTCCTGACTGCGGCGGAGGGAAACCTACCATCCCCCACCCGTCCCAGCCAGCGCCGCTCGGGCGCGCCGCCGGCGAATCGGCCGCTGTGCCGGGTCCGGAGCTTCAGCCGACGCGCTGCAGATCGGCTGTAGAGGCGCAATGGGTGGTTTCGTTGGTTGCCCCGGCGGGGGGACTTTCACACCTTGCAACGGGGCGTCTGCAGCAACCGGAAAGAACGGACCCTTCCGGTGGATCAGCGGGAAAAATCCGCGGACCGGGCTCGAGCGAGCCGCCGGATCGAGTTCAGATAAGGAACAAGACATGTCCCACAAGGTGCTGGAAGCCGCCTTTTCCGATCGTCGCGGGCTGGAGTCCCTGTTGAAGGAAGTGGAGGGGGAAGGCCTCACCGTGGTCGCCATGGGCGAAGTCACGGGGCCGCGCCTCATCGTCCGCAAGGAAGTCCGGCGCTTCGACCACCAGGTGGTGGCGGTGACGGGCCGCGACGACGCCACCTTGCGCAAGATCCTGCGGCAGCGGGAGCGCGACGGCTGGGTGGCCTGCGGCCTGGGTCCCTGCGGGGGGGCCACGGTGATGATCCTCAAACGCGAGGCGGCCGTCGCGGAGACGCCGACGGTCTGAACGGATACGTTGTAGGGACACGATGCATCGTGTCCCTACGCCAGTCATGCGGAGGTACCATGTTCGATATCGTCGATGTCCATGCCCGTGAGGTCCTGGATTCCCGCGGCAACCCCACCGTCGAGGTGGACGTCACCCTCTCCGGCGGCGCCTTCGGTTCCGCCATCGTCCCCAGCGGCGCCTCCACCGGCCAGTTCGAGGCCTGCGAGCTGCGCGACGGCGACAAGAAGCGCTACCTGGGCAAGGGCGTGCTCAAGGCCGTCGAAAACGTCAACGACATCCTGATGCCCGAGCTGCTGGGCATGGACGCCGCCAGCCAGGTCGAGATCGACCGGATGATGTGCGCGCTGGACGGCACGCCCACCAAGAAGAAGCTGGGCGCCAACGCCATTCTCGGCTGCTCCATGGCCGTGGCCAGCGCCGCCTCCGAGGCCTCCGGCCTGCCGCTCTTCCAGTACCTGGGCGGAGTGCATGCCCACATCCTGCCCGTCCCGATGATGAACGTGCTCAACGGCGGCGCCCACAGCGACAACAATGTGGACCTGCAGGAGTACATGATCCAGCCGCGTGGCGCGGCCACGTTCGCCGAGGCCCTGCGCATGGGCGCCGAGACCTTCCACGCGCTGAAGAAGGTCCTGCAGACCAAGAAGTACGCCACGGCCGTGGGCGACGAGGGCGGCTACAGCCCCAATCTGAAGAACAACCGCGAGCCCTTGGACTTGATCGTCGAGGCCATCAAGGCCGCCGGCTACAAGCCCGGCAAGGACATCTTCATCACCCTGGATCCGGCCGCCAGCGAGTTCTACGACGCCAAGAAGAAGCGCTATGTGCTCAAGGGCGAGGACCGCGTCCTGACTTCCAAGGAAATGGTGGACTACTGGGCCGAGCTGGTGGACGCCTATCCCATTGTCTCCATCGAAGACGGCATGGCCGAAAACGACTGGGACGGCTGGAGGCTGATGACGGACAAGCTGGGCAAACAGATCCAACTGGTGGGCGACGACCTCTTCGTCACCAACGTCAAGTGTCTGCAGATGGGCCTGGACAAGGGCGTGGCCAACGCCATCCTGATCAAGGTGAACCAGATCGGCACCATCACCGAGACCCTGGACACCATGCGTCTGGCGGCCCGGCACGGCTACCGCAGCGTGATCAGCCATCGCTCGGGCGAGACCGAAGACACATCCATCGCCGACCTGGCGGTGGCCACGGGCGCCGGCCAGATCAAGACCGGGTCCCTCAGCCGCACCGATCGCATCGCCAAGTACAACCAGCTCCTGCGCATCGAGGAGTCCCTGGGAGACGCGGCGGTCTATGCGGGAACGGAGGCCCGTTAGCGGGCATGAACGCTTTGCGGCGATTCAGTGAGGCGCTCGTCTCGCGGCTGGCCTTGGCCGGCGCGGGACGGGCGCCGCTTTCAAGCACCACGGGCAAGGTGCTGGCCTTCCTGTTGATCCTGGCGGGCGCGACCTGGTTCGTGCTGCGGGACCACGGTCTGCTGGACCATGCCCGGCTGCGCGGAACCCTGGATTCGCTGGCTGAGCGCTCGCAGCATCTGCAGACCCAGATCGGCTGGTATCGTGGCCGGAATCGCCGGCTGGAGACCAACGATTCCTTCACCTTGGAGGAGGAGGCTCGCCGCCTGGGGATGGCGCGGCCTGGCGAGGAGTTGTACCGCGTGGTGCTGCCCGAGGACACGCTGACCCGGCGGGAAGGCGGGGAAGAATGAAGCGCTTGCGCCGCCTGTTCATGACGGGCGTCATCACCATCACACCGGTGGGCCTCTCCGTCATGGTGCTGGTGGGCGTGTTCAACTGGCTGGACCGCGTGCTGGGGCGGATGATCCAGTCCATCCTGCTGGAGCTGGGCCTGCCCTACATCCCCGGCCTGGGCTTCATTCTGCTGGTGCTGGTGATCCTCGGGGTGGGCTTCTTGACGCAGATCTACGTGGGACGCCAGCTGATCCTCGTGGGCCAGCGCTTCGTGGAGCGCATCCCCTTCCTCAGCAAACTGGTGCGCGCCGTCCGCCAGATCATGGACTCCTTTGTCACCTCCAAGAGCGAGCTCTTCCGCCAGGCCGTGCTGGTGCAGTATCCGCGCCAGGGCATCTGGTCCATCGGCTTCCTCACGCGGCGCGCCGGCGGCGAGATCCGCGAGCGCCTGCGGCCGCAACAGGACAACCGCCTGCTCTCCGTCTTCATCCCCACCACGCCCAATCCCACCAGCGGCATGCTGGTCTACGTGCCCGAAGACGACGTGATCCTGCTGGAAATGAGCGTGGAGGAGGCCGTCAAGCTGGTGGTGTCCGGTGGCGCGCTGGTCAACCAGATCACGCCCGGGGAACGTGTCGGGCGTCCGGACGCCCCCGTGCCGGGCCAGGTGTGACGTGCGACTCGCCCCGCTGCTGGTGGGCGCGTGGCTGGCGCTGCTCCCCGCAGCCTGGTCCCTGGAAGTGCAGCAGCAGGCCGAGCGCGGCCTGGAGGACCACAGCGCCCGCCTCCTGGCCCGCCAGGTGTTCGAGAATCCCCGCGACAGCTTGAACCTCGAACTGCGCGTCGAATGGCGCGCCGGATTCCGCGACTACAACCGGGACAGCCGCCGCCTGCTGGAGCAACTCCAGCTGGACGGCACGCGCCGGCTGGAAGGACCCTGGCGCCTGCGCTGGACGGCCCGCCAAGCCTTGTTCAACGAGCGCCGCTCCCTGCGCGAGACCCTGGGCTCCTCGCTGGACGCCGGCCTGCGCTGGGCCGGTCCGCTGGACCTGGAGCTGCTGGGCGGCTGGATGCAGGATCGCCGCCAGACCGGCTACGACAGCGGTCCGCGCCTCCGGGCGGGTGCCCTGGCCCGCACCCGCGAGGCGGGCTGGCTGCTGGAGGGGCGCGGGAGCTGGCAGGCCGAGCGGCCCGGCCAGCGCCGCAATTCCCGGGCGGAGGCGGACCTGCGGGCCCGCTGGCAGGGTCCCGAGGACCAGAGCGACGAGGCGCGCCTGCAGCTCGGCCAGCAACGCGAGGACGCCTTTCCCGATCCGCGCCTGGAGTCTCTCGAACGCCGCAAGACGCTGCAGGTGCGGGTGGAGAATCGTTTCCGCGGCCGTCTGTGGAAGGGCGGGCGCTACACGGCGGACCTGGCGGGCTGGAATGAGAGCCAGGATCGCCGGCCCCGGGACAGCGCCGACAGCCTGGGCGGCAGCATGGGCTCCAGCCTGGACCGCGGCCTGGATCTGCGGGCCGAGCCTGTCCAGCGGCTGGGCGCGCTGGAGGCGGCCCTCTCTTTCACCCTGCGCCGCCAGTCGCAGGAGGCCGAGTACGGCAACGTGGGCCGGCTGAGTCGCACGCTGAGCCGCATCGCGCTCAACCGGCTTGAGACCCGTCTGCTCTGGCGGCCCGCCCGGGACAGCCTGCTGGCCCTGGTCGTGGTGGAATTGCGCCGCCGCGACTCGGACTTCGTCGGCCCAGCCCGCCGGGATCCCGACTACACGGACCAGGCCCGCCGGGACCTGCGGCTGCGCTGGAGCCACTCTTGGCGGCCCGGCGCGCGCCTGGGCCTCGAGGGGGGCCTGACCCTCAACGCCGAGCGGCACCTGCAGTCCAGCCGCAGCGGGTCCAATTACCTCAACCGCACCTGGCGCGCGGGCGCCGACCACCGCGTGGGGCTGGGCGCCTTCCAGACCACGGGCGGCGGCGCGCTGGTGGCCGACTACCGGCTCTACGACTTCGACGATCCCGACGAGCCGCGCAGCTGGATCCAGCGCCGGCTGCAGTGGGAGGAGCGCGTGCGCCGGGACATTTGGCGGGCGGCGGGGGCGCGCGGCGCCTGGCGCCTGGCCTGGGAGGGCCGCGGGCGCTGGATGGAGGAGGACGGCGGTTCCTTTGCGCGCCGGGACGGGCGCGAGCTCATCTCGGACTCGGCGCGGGAGTGGGGGTTGACCAGCAGTTTGGACCTGCGACACGGCGCCTGGACCCTGCGGCCGGGCTGGTCCTGGCAGCGGCGCGGCGACTGGCGCTGGAACGACGGTTCGGGAACGCGCAACCGGCGCCAGGTGCGCGACCTGGCCCGGCAGGGTCCGCAGCTCTTGCTGGGGCGGGAGAGCCGGCGCGGTCACTTCAGCCTGGACCTGCAGTGGGAGCGGGTGCGCGACCGCGGGCTGGGGGAGGCCATCCGGCGCCAGAGCCTGCGGGCCCGGCTGGAGTGGAGCTGGCGGACCGGTTGATACCGGCGGGCCGGCTGAGCCCGGGTGGGACGCCGGGCAGCAGGTTGCTTGACGGGTTTTCTATGTTCAGGGCCCCGCGCGAAGCCGCGCCGGGCAAGCGGAAGGATTGTCACACGTGCGCCGAGTCTACCTGGATCACGCCGCCACCACGCCGCCGGACCCGCGGGTCTGGGAGGCCATGCTGCGGCTGTCAGGGGAGGCTTGGGGCAATCCCAGCAGCGGCCACCACCTGGGGCGACGGGCCCGCTCCCTGTTGGACGACGCCGCCGAGCAGGTGGCCGCGGCCATCGGAGCGCGGCGGCCGGACGAGATCCTCTTCACCAGCGGCGGCACCGAGGCGGACAACCTGGCCCTGCGCGGCGTGCTGGCGGCCCTGCCGCCGGAGCTGGCCCTGCTGACCACCGCCGCGGAGCACGCGGCCGTCCTGGAGACGGCGGCGGATCTGGAGGCCGCGGGCCGGCCCGTCCTGCGGCTGCCGGTGGATTCCCGCGGCCTGCTGGATCCTGCCCGGCTGGACGAGGCGCTGGGCCGGGTACCCACCGGGCTGGTGAGCGTCATCTGGGCCAACAACGAGCTGGGCGGCATCCACGAAATGGCGCGCCTTTCCGAGATCTGCCGCCGGCACGGCGTGCTCCTCCACACGGACGCCGTCCAGGCCCTGGGGCGCCTGCCCGTGGATCTGCGCGAAGTACCCGTGGACCTGCTGAGCGGCAGCGCGCACAAGTTCCACGGACCCAAGGGGGCGGGCTTCCTCTACGTACGCCGGGGTGTGGCGCTGCGCCCGCAGCAGACCGGTGGCCTCCAGTTTGCCGGTCTGCGGGGCGGCACGGAGAACGTGCCCGGAATCGTCGGTCTGGGGCTGGCCCTGGAGCTGGCCGTCCGCGAGCGACCCCAAGTGGTGGAGCGCCTGCGAAGCCTGTCCGCGCGCTTCAAGGCCCGGATCGCCGCGCTCCCCGGCCTGACCCTGCTGGCGGACGGCGGGGCGTCGGACTGCCTGCCGGGCCACTTCTCCTTGAGTTTCACGGGCGTGGAGGGCGAGGCCCTGCTGCTCTCCCTGGACCTGGACGGCATCGCGGTCTCCAGCGGCTCCGCGTGTCACACGGGCTCCATCGAGCCCAGCCACGTCCTGCTGGCCGCGGGTCTCAGCCCGGCGCAGGCGAAGAGCAGCATCCGCTTGGTGCTGGGTCGTTCCACCACGGAGGCGGACCTGGACTACGCCGCCGAGCGGTTGGACGAGCACGTCCGCCGGCTGGGGTCCGAGGCGTGAGCCGCGGACGCGTGGTGGTGGCCATGTCCGGAGGCGTGGACTCCTCCGTGGCCGCGGCCCTGCTGGTCCGGGAGGGCTGGGAGGTCGTGGGCCTGACCATGAAGCTCCACGGCCATGCGGAGAGCGGCCTGCCCACGGTGGAGCGCAGCTGCTGCGACCTGAGCGCCTACCGGGACGCCCGCCGGGTCTGCGACCGGCTGGGCGTGGCCCACGCGGTGGTGGACCTGGTGGACGAGTTCCGGCGCGAGGTCATGGACGTGTTCGCCGCCGAGTACTTCGCCGGCCGGACGCCCAACCCCTGCGTGCTCTGCAACACGCGCCTCAAGTGGGAACACCTCTGGGAGCGGGCGCGCCGGCTGGGCGCCGATGCCGTGGCCACGGGGCACTACGCCCGGATCGAGCCGGTTGGCGGCGGCCACGCGCTGCTGCGCGCCGCCCACCTGGAAAAGGACCAGAGCTACGCGCTCTGGGGGTTGCGGCGGGAGCGGCTGGCGGGCACGCTCTTTCCGCTGGGCGGGCTGGAGAAATCCGCCGTGCGCGCGCTGGCCGCGGAACTGGGCCTGGGCACGGCGGACAAGCCCGAGAGCCAGGACATCTGTTTCGTGCCCGACGGCGACTACGCACGCTTCCTGCGCCACCACGATCCGGAGCGCGCGGCCGCCCAGGTCGAGGGCGAGCTGGTGGGGCCGGACGGCCGCGTGCTGGGCCGGCACGCCGGCGTGGCGCGCTTCACCGTGGGCCAGCGGCGCGGGCTGGGCGTGGCCCAGGGACGGCCGCTCTACGTGCGCAGCATCGACGCGGCCAGCGGGCGCGTGCAGCTGGACGAGGACGCGGCACTCTTCCTGGACCGGCTCTGGGCGGACGGGCTCAACTGGCTGACGGAGGTGCCGGAGGGCTGGTGGAGCTGCCGCGCGGCCATTCGCTATCGGGACGCCGGCGTGCCCTGCCGGGTGCAGGTCCAGGGCGACACGGCGGAGGTCTGGTTCGCGGAGGCCCGCCGGGCCATCGCCCCGGGCCAGGCCGTGGTCTTCTACGAGGGCGAACGCGTGCTGGGCGGCGGCTGGATCCGGCGCGCCGGCTCACAGGAGGAGGCATTCCATGTCGAGTGAGGGCAAGACCCGGGCCCTGACCATTCCCGGCCTGCGGCGCATGAAGGAGAAGGGCGAGCGCATCGTCGCGCTCACCGCCTACGACGCGCTCTTCGCCCGGCTGGAGGACCAGGCCGGCGTGGACCTGATCCTGGTGGGGGACAGCGTGGGCATGGTCTACGGCGGCCGCGCGGACACGCTGGCTGTCACCGTGGAGCAGATGGTGTATCACACGGCCTGCGTGCGCCGCGGCGTGGAGCGCGCCCTGCTGATCACCGACATGCCCTTTCTGAGCGTCCAGGGCGGTTTCGACGAGGCGCTGCGCAACTGCGGGCGCATGCTTTCCGAGGGCGGGGCCCAGGGCGTGAAGATCGAGGGCTGCGCCGCTGTGCTGGAGACCATCCGCCGGCTGGTGGACTGCGGCATTCCCGTGATGGGCCACCTGGGTTTGATCCCCCAGAGCATCCACCGCCTGGGCGGCTACGGCCAGCGCGGGCGTTCCGCCGGGGAGGCCGCGCAGCTGCTGGAGGACGCCCGGCGGCTGGAGGAGGCGGGCTGCTTCAGCCTGGTGCTGGAGAAGCTCGAGCCCGGCCTGGCGGCGCGGATCACGGCGGGCCTGGGCATTCCCACCATCGGGATCGGCAGCGGCCCTGACTGCGACGGCCAGGTGCTGGTGAACGTCGATTTGCTGGGACTTTACGAGGAGCTTCAGCCGGCCTTCGTGCGCCGCTTCGCCGAGCTGGCCGGCCCCGTGCGCGAGGCCGTGCGCGGCTACGCCGCCGCCGTGCGCGCGGGTGGCTTTCCCGGCCCCGGCGAGATCTGAGCTGGAGTTTGCTCGAACCAACACAGAGGCACAGAGGCACAGCGTTGAGATTGGAATTGTCGGGGTCGTAGGCAGGGACGTTCGAGGATCTGCTTGAGCACGAAGGCACGAAGTCTCAAAGCGAGTTGTGTTACGCGAGGTGAAGGCCTTTAGGCCTGAACCAGAACCAGGTGGTGACGCCGTCAGGCCTGACCGGCCGTGCGGAACCAACTACGTGGTTGCAGGAAGCCCGACCGCCGGCTAGCGGAAGGCCACCGCGAGGTGGCCTGACTCTGGCCGCTGAGAAAAAGCGCCTCTTTGGCGCCACCTTTCTGGCGCCAGCAGAAAGGTGGAAAACAAGGGCTCCCGGCATCTGCCGGGATAACGGGCAAGGGTTCGGATCCCCCGGTCAAGCCGGGGGATGACGGGCGGGGGACCACTTCTGGCGCCAGCAGAAAAGTGGAAAACACGGCCCCCCGGCACAGCCGGATTGACAGACTGAGGACCCAGTGGAGCTGCTGACCACCATTAGCCAGATGCAGGCACGCGCCGGCGAACTGGAGCGCCAGGGCCGGCGCATCGGCCTCGTCCCCACCATGGGCTACCTCCACGAGGGGCACGCCTCTTTGCTGCGCCGGCTGCGCCCCGTCTGCGACAGCCTCTGGCTGAGCCTCTTCGTCAACCCGGCCCAGTTCGGGCCGCGAGAGGACCTGGCGCGCTATCCGCGCGACCTGGAGCGCGACCTGGCCCTCTGCCGCGCCGAGGGCGTGGACGGCGTGCTGGCGCCCCAGCCCGGGGAGGTCTATCCCCCCGACTACGCCACCTGGGTGACCCCGGGCGCGGTGGCCGAGCGCTACTGCGGCGCCTCGCGGCCCGGCCACTTCCAGGGCGTGCTGAGCATCGTCCTGCGGCTCTTCCTCTGGACCCGCTGCCGCGTGGCGGCCTTCGGCGCCAAGGACGCCCAGCAACTCTGGCTGATCCGCCGGATGGCGCGCGACCTGGACCTGGAGCTCGAGATCCTCGAGGGCGCCACCGTGCGCGAGCCCGACGGCCTGGCCCTTAGCAGCCGCAACGTCTACCTGTCGGAGGCGGAGCGCGTGAGCGCCCTGGCCCTGCAGCGCGCCCTGCACGCGGGCTGCCGGCTCCTCGAGGCGGGCGCCGCGCCGGCCGCGGCCCTGGACTCCATGCGACGGGTGCTGGAGGCGGAGCCCGGCGTGGAACTGGACTACCTGCACGTGGCGGACTGGGCCACGCTGGACTCCCTGGCTGGCACGCCCGCCAGGCCTGAGTGGGCCACCGGCCCGGCCGTGTCCCTGGCACCCGGCCAGGAACTGGTCGTGTTGACGGCGGCCCGGGTGGGCGCCACGCGCCTGATCGACAACATGCGGCCGCGCTGGGGGGAACCTCGCCCGGCCTGAGGGAATTGAACGGGGCCGTGGTCGTCCATGTGAGGCGTGTTCCAGCGGCCGGAATCCAAGGAGGACATCGTGACCCGGGAGCTCTCCGTCATCGTGCTGGCCGCCGGCAAGGGCACGCGAATGAAATCGGACCTGGCCAAGGTTCTGCACCCCTGCCTGGGGCGCCCGCTCATCGACTGGGTGCTGGATCAGGCGGACGCCGTGGGCGCCCGGCACCAGGTGGTGGTGGTGGGGCATCAGCGGGAGGCCGTGATGATGGCCGTGGGCGGCCGCGGCGTGAGTTTCGCCGTCCAGGCCGAGCAGAAGGGCACGGGGCACGCGGTGCAGATGTGCCGCGCGGCCATGGAGGGGCGGACGGGCGACGTGCTGGTGCTCTCGGGCGACGTGCCGCTGCTGGGGGGCCGGACCCTCGCGGCCCTGCGCGACGTCCACAGCCAGGGCGGGCACGCCGCCACCGTGCTCACCGCGCTCTTCGACGACCCCACCGGCTACGGCCGGGTGATCCGCGACGCCGCGGGGCGGGTGGCCCGCATCGTCGAGCACAAGGATGCCAGCGAAGCCGAGCGCGCCGTGCGCGAGATCAATTCCGGCATTTACCTGTTCGACGTGGAGCGGCTGTTCGGCTGCATCGACCGGCTTCGTCCGGACAACGCCCAGGGCGAATTGTATCTGACCGATGTGATTCGTTTTCTGGTGGAAGACGGACTGCCCGTCGCCGCCCTGCCCACCGACGATCCGGCCGAGATCCAGGGCATCAACACCGTGGAGCAGCTGGAGCAGGTGGAGCGGGAACTGGCCCGGCGGCGGGGCGCGAACGCGGAAAAAGCGCTATCATGAATCCAGTCAATGGGAAGGGAGACAAGATGACCGTCCGCAGCCTCGCAGGAATCCTGTCGATTCTGCTGTTGGTGATCTCCGCCCAGGCCCAGTTCAAGGACCGGGCCGACGTTCAGCCCCTGGCGGGCCTCGTCATGCAGCCCATGGCCGGCCTGAACCTGCAGGGCCCCCTGCTGGATCCGGCCCGCATGCACCTGAGCCAGTCGGTCTCCATGGGTTTTGCCAGTGGCGGCGGCGGGTCCGTGGGCACAGGCCTGTACCTGAACCAGCTCGACTACCGGCTGAGTTCCACCCTGGACATGCGCCTGCAATTGGGCGTGAACAGCGTCTTCCACAACTCCGTCGTGCCCGGCATGACCGGACAGGGCCTGGTGGGCGGCGCCGAGTTCGTCTGGCGTCCCAACGCGGACTTCGAAATGCGCCTGGCCGCCTCCCGCGGACCGGCGACCAGCCGCTCCTGGCCGGGTGCCTGGGCCTCGCCCCTGGACGGCTGGAGCCATCCATGAACCACTCCAAGCACACCTGAGGCCATGTCCATTCGTCGCACCGCACCCCCATCATCCGGCGGGCCCTCCGGCTCCGGCGGCGGCTTCTGGACCGCGCTGGCGGCTTGGTCGGCCCTGGCGGTCTCCCTGGCCAACCTGGCCTTGCTGTTCCACTTCTGGAACCGCCTGCCTGCGGAGGACTTGAGCGAGGGACTGAACGGCTGGCTGGGCCGCGGCGAGAAACCGCCGGCCGAGCAGGTGGACGAGGGCTGGCAGGAACCCGTCGAACCCGAACCCGTGGCTGCGTCGCGCCCGGCGCCCGTGGACACGCTGCAGGCGCAGAGTCCGCCGCCTCGCGAGGAGACTGCGGCCCGCGAGCCCGCCAAACCGGCCAACCAGCCCGCGCCGGAGAGCGCCCGCTCCACCATCCGCCTGCAGGTGCAGAACGGCTCGGGCGTGCGTCTGATGGCCGCCAAGGCGGCCGACGGCCTGCGCCGCCTGCGCTACGACGTGCGGGAGACGGGCAACGCCAACAGTGACCTGGACAAGACCCGCATCATCAGCCGCGTGCAGGACCCGGCGCCCTCCCTGCGACTGGCGCAGGACCTGGGCTTGTCCTCGGCCCGCATCAGCTACGCCGAGGATCCCATGCTGGTGGATGTGGACGTGACGCTCATCCTGGGAGCGGATTATCACAAGTTGCCCATCATGGGCACTCGCTGAAGGAGGGGGAGTCATGCAGGGCATTCATCTGGCCCGGCGGATCGCGCGACTGGCCTGGGCCAAGAAGGCCGAGGACGTGGTGATCCTGGACCTGCGCGGATTGACGGACACGACGGATTTCTTCGTCATCTGCACGGGCAGCGTGGGCATGCACGTCCGCGCCATCACCGACTTCGTCATGGACGAGGCGCGCAAGCTGGGCGAGAAGGCCTACGTCTCCGAGCGTGACTCCGACGAGTGGATGGTCGTGGACTTCGTCAACGTGATCTTCCACAGTTTCCAGCCCGCCAAGCGCAAGCTGTACAACCTGGAGCGGCTCTGGTGCGACGCCCTGCGCCTGGAGCTGGACGAGCAGACGGGCAAGGCCGGCACCCTGAAGGACGCCCGCGAGGAGTTGGAGGTGCGCCGCGCCGCCGCCGCCGCCCGCACGGCCGCCCGTAAGCTGTCCAAAGCCGCCGCCAAGGGCTGAGCCGGACATCCAACCAGCCAGTCCGTGACACATTCCGGCCGCCCGTGCGGCCGGCCTGCATGAGGAGCGCAGATGGCACAAGAGATCCTGGTGGTGGGCTCCACGGCCCTGGACACGGTGGAGACGGCCCACGGCAAGGTGGAGGACGCCCTGGGCGGCAGCGCGTTCTACTTCTCCGCCGCGGCCTCCCGTTATGCGCCCGTGCAGGTGGTGGGCGTGGTGGGCGAGGACTTCCCCCTGGAGCAACTCGATCCCCTGCGCCGGCTGGGAGTTTCCCTGGACGGTCTGGAGATCGTGCCCGGCGGGCGCACCTTCCGCTGGGGCGGGCGCTACCACGCCGACATGATGGGCCGTGATACGCTGTTCACGGAACTGGGCGTCTTCCAGGCCTTCCAGCCCCACATCCCGGAGCAGGCCCGGCGCCGGCCCGTGCTCTTTTTGGCCAACATCCAGCCCAGCCTGCAGCTCGACGTGCTGGACCAGATGGAGAGCCCGCTGCTGGTGGTCACCGACACCATGAACCTCTGGATCGACACGGCCCTGGCGGACCTGAAGCGCGTCATCGCCCGCACCCACATCCTCATCGTCAACGACGAGGAGGCCCGCCAGATCACGGGCCAGCGCCACCTGTTGGCCGCCGCCCGGGCCCTGCTGGGCATGGGGCCGCGCACGGTGGTGGTGAAGAAGGGCGAGCACGGCGCGCTGATGGTCGGCCCGGGCAGCCTGTTCGCCGCGCCGGCCCTGCCCCTGGAGCGGGTGGTGGATCCCACCGGGGCGGGCGACACCTTCGCCGGCGGATTCGTGGGCTCGCTGGCCGCCGAGGGCCGGGTGGACGAGGGCACGCTGCGGCGCGCCGTGATCCGCGGCTCGGCCCTGGCCAGTTTCAGCGTGGAGGATTTCTCCCTGGGGCGCCTGCTCAGCGTCACGCCCGGGGAACTGGAAACCCGGTTGCGCGAGTTCGCCGCCCTGACCGAATTCACGCTGGAGTAATGGAACCTCTGACCTGGGTGGACGGCGCGCTGGAGATCATCGATCAGACGCAGCTGCCCGACCACAGCCTGACCCTGCGCCTGGCGCGCGTGGCCGACCTGCGGGAGGCCATCGCGACGCTCAGGCTGCGCGGCGCTCCCGCCCTGGGGCTGGCCGGTGCCTGGGGCACCGCCCTGGCCTGCCGGGAGGCCGGCTCCCCGCTGGATCCCCGCTATCCCGAACGTGTGCGCGGCCTGGCTCTGGAACTGGCCCGGGCTCGGCCCACCGCAGTCAACCTGGCCTGGGGCGTGGAGCAGGTGCTGGCTGCCCTGGCCGACCTGGAACCCGGCCGCTGGGCCGCGGAGGCTTGTGTCACGGCGGCCCGCCTGCACGAGGCGGATCGCGCCGCCGGGCGGGCCATGAGCGCCGCGGGCGCCGACCTGCTGCGCGCGGGCGGCCGCTATCTGACGCACTG
This sequence comes from Candidatus Delongbacteria bacterium, assembly GCA_041675285.1. Classification (NCBI taxonomy): domain Bacteria; phylum Candidatus Delongiibacteriota; species Candidatus Delongbacteria bacterium. Next base: position 274,619 of record JBAYTZ010000002.1, on the reverse strand, counting down.
CAACGCCGGCCCGCTGGCCACCAGCGGCGTGGGCACGGCCCTGGGGGTCTTCCTGGAGGGCCACCGGCGCGGGCTGGACTTCGAGGTGCTGGTGGACGAGACCCGGCCGCTGCTGCAGGGGGCCCGGCTGACCACGCTGGAATTGCAGCAGGCGGGCATCCGCGTGCGCCTGATCACCGATTCCATGGCGGCCTTCGCCATGCAGCGGCTGGGCGTGGACGGCGTGTTCGTCGGGGCCGACCGCATCGCCCTGAACGGCGACACGGCCAACAAGATCGGCAGCTACGGCCTGGCCCTGGTGGCCAGGGCCCACGGGGTGCCGTTCCATGTGGTGGCGCCCCTCTCCACCATCGACGGGCAGTGCCCGGACGGCGGGGCGATTCCCATCGAGGAGCGTGATGCGACGGAACTGCTGGGCTACGGCCCGCTGCGCTGGGCGCCCGCCGGGACGGCGGCCTGGAACCCGGCCTTCGATGTGGTGCCCGCGGAACTGATTCAAGATATTGTCACCGAACGGGGCCTGCTGGGTGCGCCCTTTCCGGGTGCGATCCGGAAGGCGCTTGCGGAGCCCGCGATCTGAACTCGCACCGTGCAAGGAGTACAAGATGAAGCGTAATCTGGCGCGTGGAGCCTGGACCCTGTTGGCCGTCCTGCTGCTCAATACCTCGGCATTGGCCGGCAAGTCCATGGAGCTGCGCAGCGCCAACACTTACTACGGCCAGGGCGACAAGGTCCAGGCCCTGGAGTGGTACGAGAAGGCGGCCCAGAAGGACACGCGCGAGGCCCAGGTCTACGCGCGGCTGGTGGAACTCTACGCCGCCAAGCAGGACTGGGTCGGGATGAACAAGGCCCACCTGGGCTTCGCCACCTGCCAGGACAAGCCCAAGGATCTGGAGAAATACCAGCAGGACGCCGAGCGGATCATCGAGCAGCTCTGGAAGGGTCTCTGGAACGGCCACGTGGCCCAGGTCAAGTCGGCGGACTCCACGCTGGCCCTGGGCGACAGCGCCGCCACCCGCGAGCACTTCAAGCAGGCCCGCGACCGCATGGACAGCGCCCTGCTGATCCTGCCCAACCGGCTGGACTTCCTCAAGCGCAAGGGCGACCTCTACATTCAGGAGTACAACTCGCTCTACTCGGGCAGCGCCGGGACTCCCGTGCTGCAGGAAGCCGCCAAGACCTATACGGCCCTGGTGGCGGCCGCGCCGGACTCGGCCGACTACGCCCTGACCCAGGTCCAGTTGTATTACAACCTGCGCGACTTCGCGCAGAGCCGCAGCGCCGTGGACCGCGCGCTGGAGAGGCACCCCACCCACCCCGAACTGCTCAACTACGCGGGCAAGGTGCGCATCCAGCAGGGTCTGGCGCTCAAGAACGACGAGGGCAAGAAGTTGATGGCCGAGGCCACGGGCTTCCTCAACAAGGCCATCGAACTCAATCCCACCGACCCCATGCTGGTCTACAACCTGGGCCTGCTCTACCGCGACATGGGCGAGCCCGAGAAGGCGCTGGCCACCTTCGGACGCATCGAGGCCCTGAGCGGCGTGGAGCCGGCCCTGCTGTTCGACTCCTACTACTCCATGGCCGTGCTCTACTTCCAAGACCTGCCCGATGAGAAGCAGGATGCGGCCAAGGCCGCCAGCTGCTTCCAGAAATGCCTGGACCTCCAGCCGGACAACAAGCAGCTGATGTTCAACCTGGGCGTGGCCCTGGTGCGCACGGGCACCAAGGAGAACATCGCCAAGGGCAAGGACCTGATGAACAAGGGCCAGTAGGCCCGGTCACGAATCGTGCGGCCCCGGCCACCCGGCCGGGGCTGCTCTCTTGCGCCGGACCGCGCGCGGCGCAGGTGGGAGTGGGGATCGCGATGATGCTTCGCGCCGGCCGCCGGCAGCCCGCCTCCAGTGAAGAACGACGGATTCCCCGCCACGTGGCCGTCATCATGGACGGCAACGGGCGCTGGGCCCGGCAGCGCGGCATGCCCCGCGTGGCCGGCCACCACGAAGGCATCCACTCCGTGCGCGAGATCGTGGAGGCCTGCGGCGAGCTGGGCGTGGAGGTGCTCACCCTCTACACCTTCAGCGCCGAGAACTGGCAGCGCCCGCCGGCGGAGGTGCGCGCGCTGATGTCCCTGCTCATGCGCACCATCGCCGCCGAGGTGGAGCGCCTGCACGCCAGCAACGTGCGCGTGCGGACCATGGGCTTCCTCGAGGATCTGCCCGTGCGGGCCCGCCAGGGCATGCTCAAGGCCATGGAGCGCACGCGGGAGAACACGGGTCTGGTGCTCAACCTGGCGCTTTCCTACGGCTCGCGGCAGGAGATCCTCCACGCCGTCAATCAGCTGCTGAAGGAGGGCGCGCCCTCCGTGGACGAGGCCGGCCTCTCCCGCCGGCTCTTCACTGGCGACCTGCCCGACCCCGACTTGCTGATCCGCACGGGCGGCGAGCACCGCCTCTCGAACTTCATGCTCTGGCAGCTGGCCTACACCGAGTTCTACATCTCCGACAAGCTCTGGCCCGAGTTCCGGCGCCCGGAGCTGCTCAAGGCCTTCGACGCCTTTGCGTGTCGCGAGCGCCGCTACGGCAAAACCTCCGAACAGCTGCATCCATGAGGCCCCGGCGCTGGATCCTGGCGCTGCTGCTGATCCCCGCCCTGTTCCTGATGGGTTTCCTGGCGGCCTGGCGCCTGCTGGGCCTGGAGGAGAATCTCCGCCTGCAGGTGCTGCATCTGCTGGCCCGCCAGGGACTGGAGCGCGTCCAGCTGGCGGCCGTGCGGCCTGCCTGGCTGGGCCTGGACCTGCGCGGCCTGGGCTTCACGCGCCCGGGCGGAGGTCTGCGCCTGGAGAGTCGCCAGGTCCGCCTGCGGCTGACGCCGCTGGATTGGCTGTTCCATCCGGGCAGCGCGCTCTCCGCCGTGGACTGGGTGGAACTGCAGGACTTCCGGCTGGTGGCGGACCGCAGCCTGTTCACCAAGCGCCAGAGCGCGGCGCCCACGCCCACGCTGGAGGAGTGGCTGCGCCGGCTGGCCCCGGCCCTGCGGGAGACACCGGAGATCCGCCTGCGCGGCGGCACCCTGGTCTGGGTGGACGGCGCGGGCACACGCACTCTGCTGCTGGACCGGCTGGAGGGCGTGGCCCTGCCGCTGGACGCCGGGTTGGAAGTACTGCTGCGCAGCCAGCTGCTGGGGGACCGGCGCCAGGCCTTCCGGGCCGATCTGCGTTTCGACCCGGCGACCCTGGACGGGCGCTTCCACGTCCGGGTGGACAGCCTGGGCAAGCGGCTGGAGAAGCCCGACTGGTGGCCCGGGCTGCGCACGGTCCAGGCCTGGAGCTCGCTGACCCTGGGCGGGCGCCTGCAGGCCGGAAAGCTGGACTCGCTGGCCGGGCAGGGACGCCTGGCCCTGAGCGACGCCCGGCTGGGCGAGCTGCAGGATCCCTGGCACGGGTCGCTGGAGCTGGAGCTGGGCCTCGACAGCGTGCGCGTGGAGCGCGGCCGCCTGGAGCGGCGCGGCGAGCAGCTGGAGTTCGGCGGCGCGCTGCCCTGGCGGCTGGAAGGCGCCACGGCCTGGCTGCGGGCTGCGGACCTGGACCTGGGCGCCCAGTGCCGCGGGCTGCCGCCGCTCAAAGGATGGGAGTGGGAACGGCTGGCGGGCCGGCTTGACCTGCAGGTGGACGGGGTCTGGCGGCAGGGCCCGCGGCTGGACGTGCTCGCGGCGCTGCGCGGGTTGCAGCTGGACGGCCGGGATTGGGGCGAGGCCCGCGCGACCGGCAGCTGGCGCGACGGCGTGCTGGGCATCCGCAGGCTGGACTGGCAGCCCCGGGCGGGCGTGTCCGCCAGCGCCACGGGCGAAGTCCGCGGGCTGCCGGGCCGGCCCGACCTGCGGCTGGACACGCGCCTGCTGGCCGAGCTGGCCCGCCTGCCCGGACTCCAGGGTCTGCTGGTGGACAGCACGCGCCTGGAGCTGGACCTGCGGGTGGAGACGGAGCGCCGCGGCGCCGGTTGGCGGCTGGGCCGGCTGGACGTGAACGGCCGGCTGCTGGATCCACGGCGCGAGCTGCTGGGCCTGGCGGGCGGCGCGCTGCCCGGTCAGCTGCTGGACGGTCATCCGCCCGAGGGCACGCTCAGCCTGCGCCTGCCCTCCAGCCGGCAGCTGGGCCTGCTGGAGCTGGTGAACGGCGAGACCCTCGACTGGACCCTGACGCTGGAGGGTCTGGCCCGCGACCTGGCCCCGCTGCTGGGCCTGCGCGAATCCTCCACGCTGGACGCGCTGTCCGGCGTGTTGCGCCTGCAGGGCCGGGGCCTGGAGACCGAGGCCGAGGCCGAGCTGTCCTGGGGCGGCCGGCGGGCCCTGGTGGATGGGCACCTGGCCTGGTCCGACAGCCTGCGGGCCTTGAGCGCCGGGCTGGTGCTGGAGGGCTGGCGCAACTGCCGCCTGGAGGGTCAGGTGGAGGCCTCGCTGCGCGGCCGGCGGCTGGAGCTGGGTCATCTGCAGCTCGAGGGCCTGGAGGCCAGCGGCTGGCTGGACCTGGACTCGCGCCGCTCCCTGGTGGAGCTGACGGCGGACGACCTGCCCCTGCAGCCCTACTGGGACCTGCTGGTGGAGGACCCGGCGCCTCTGACCCTGGGCAACCTGAGCCTGATGGCCGCCGGTGAGGGCACGCTGGACAGCCTGGGACTGCGCGGCGGACTGGAGTGGCGCCAGCGCCTGCTGGGCCGTCAGACCCGTCTGCGCGCGGACCTCAGCCTGGACCGCAGCCAGGCCCGGGTGGAGCGCGGCCGCCTGAATGTGGACGGCCTGGATTGGGCCGCGCTGGAGGGGATCTGGTCGCTGAAGGAGGGGCCGCGCGCCCTGCAGCTGGATCTGCTGGAGCGCGACCTCGCGGAACTGGCGGATACGGCCCCCGGCCAGCGGCCCCTGCTGGAGGGGCGGCTGGGCGGATCCCTGCGCGCGGACCTGCGCAGCGGGGGTCCGGGCCTGGTGGCCTGGCTGAACGTGCAGCGCCCGCGCTGGGGCGGTCTGGTCTTCGAGCGATTGGACCTGCGGCTGGGGCCCTCCAGCCAGGCCGGCGCCCTCAGCCTGGACAGCTTGGTGCTGGTGCGCGGCGGGCCGTTCCCCCTGCGCTTGGAGGCCCGCGGCACCGTGCCCTTCCGCGCCGGGGATTTGGAGCTGGACGTTCAGGCGGCCGGGGACTTCCTCCATCCGCTGACCATCACGCGGGCGGGCCGGCCCTCCACGTTCTTCCGCAGCGCCAGCGGGCAGGGCGAACTGCGGGTCCAGGTGGGTGGCACGTTGCTGGATCCGCAGCTGCGCGAAGGCAGGCTGACCCTGCTGGGCGGCAGCCTGGACCTGGCCTCCGTGGCCAAGAAGGTGCGCGACCTCAACCTGCAGCTGGGCATCCAGGCCGGCCGGCTGGGCATCGAACAGTGCGAGGCCCGGCTGGGTGACACGCGCCTCTTGGTGGGCAACACCTGGGAGGCCGAGGGTCCCGAGGGCGAACTGGAACCCTGGGTCTTCGAGCGCCCGGGACTGGACTGCGGCATCCTCACCCTGCAGACCCTGGATCGGCGCGGCGGGCGGGCTCCGGTGGAACTGACCATCCCGGGGCTGATGGAGCCGGACTGGAGCGGCGCCGTGGCGCTGGCGGGCTCGCGGCCGGGCCAGCTCTTCTGCCTGGCGGGCCCGCTGGAGCGGCCGGTGCTGACGGGCCGCGCCTTCGTGGACAACGCCGAGTTCACCTTCCCATTCATCAAGGGCGAGGGCCCGCGCACGCCGCTGCTGGACGCGATCATCGGCTTCCTCAACCGGATGGAATGGGACGTGGCCCTGGAGGCCGGCCGCCACGTGAACTACTTCTGCAAGGTGCAGGGCTTCGATGACCGGCGCGTGGTCGAGCGCTTCGCCGGCTACCTGGACCGGATCACCGTGGACGTCTACCTGGACCCCACGCCCACCCCCGTACTGTTCAGCGGGCAGATCGAGGACGAGAGCTTCCGCGTGCTGGGGGACGTGACCTGCACGCGCGGCAGCGTGATCTTCCTGGACAAGGAGTTCGACGTGGAGGAGGCCGGCCTGAGTTTCGACGCTTCCACCCTGCTGCCCGTGGTCTGGGGCCGGGCCCGGCACACCGTGCTGGCCCGGGAGACGGATCCCGGCCTGCAGGGCCTGTTCGGCGAGGACGCCCGCCAGATCTGGCTGCAGTTCCGCACCGACGACGAGCTGGGCAACCGGCAGCTGCGCGGGCGTTGGGACGAGATCCGCGTGGAGCTGGTGGACGACCTGAACTCCAACCAGGACCTGCTGGAGCGCGGCCAGGAGGAGCTGCTGGTGGAGATGGGCCTGAACCCCTACGATCCGGGCGGGGCCATCGAGACCATGCTGCCCGACGTGGTGGCGGGCTTCTGGGAGATTCCCCTGCGGCCCATCGAGAGCCGCCTGCGCCGCCAGCTGCGCCTGGACGAGGTGCGGATCTTCCTGCCCGTCCTGCGCAACACGGTGGAAGAACTGCTGGCCTCCCAGACCCGTCAGGAGCAGGCCAGCCAGTCCTACCTGGACTACCTGCAGGGCACGCGCGTCACCCTGGGCAAGGCGCTGGGAAACCGCACCTTTGCCTCCTGGACCGGCCAGCTGGTGGCCTCCACGCCGGTGGAGGGCCGCACGCTGGTGCGGATCTTCCAGCGCATGAACCTGGACTACGAGGTCAGCCGCCACTTGAACCTGTCGGGCGAGCTGGTCTTCGATCCCCTGCGCACCGAGGGCGCGCTGAAGGGGGATCCGCGCATCCTGCTGCGCTATCGCCAGAGCTATTGATCACAACCTGAAAGGACGAAGCGATGAACCACCACGGACCCATCCGGATGGAATTGGAAGAGAAAAACTACGCCTTCTGCACCTGCGGGCGCAGCCAGGCCCTGCCCTTCTGCGACGGCGCCCACAAGGGCAGCGAACAGCGGCCGCTCATCCACACCTGCGAGCGCGCCGGCGCCGCCGTGGTCTGCGGCTGCCGCAAGAGCGGGAACTTCCCCTTCTGCGACGGGACCCACGCCAAGGACGTCTGAAACGACCCGGCCCGGTCCCTCACAAAAAGGGGGCTGCCAGCGGCAGCCCCCTTTTCTTCACGGATGCGGGTTCGCTACTCGAGCGTCAGGTCGAACTGGCCGGTGACGGTCACGGTCTCCGCCGGGGCGCTGATGTTGGCCGCCTGGTAGGAGAAGGTGCCGGCGATGTGCGTCGCCGTGGACGTGGTCAGCTGCAGGGTCAGCTCGGAGGACACGAAGGCGTTCATGTAGTCGGCCACGTTGGGCACGTAGGTGGCCGCGGCGTTCTCCTCGGTGTAGGTGCCCACCGCCTGGCCGTCCAGCACGAAGGCCATGTTGGCGGTCCCGAACAGGCCGCCGAAGCCCAGCATGCCGTCCTCGAACTCCACGTAGACGTTGTTGCCGAAGTCCATCGACGCGCCGTTCACCAGGGCGCCGAAGCTCCCCGTCCACTGGCCGGAGGAGCCGAACTCATAGTCGCTGCAGTCCACCATGGTGGTCAGTCGCGAGTAGACCATGGTCTCGCCGTCCTCGTCGTGGATCGTCAGCGTGTTGCCGCTCAGCTCGAAGGCCACGCTGGTGGAGTAGGGGCCGAGGGGGGTTTCGACGGTGGTCCGGATGCTGTCCTCGTCCGCCGTCCAGGTGCCCTCGAAACTCAGGCACTGCTCCAGCGTGTAGTCGGCCAGCACGTTGATCATGTTGCCGTCGCTCACCAGCTCCACCGTCTCCTGTTCGATGGTCTGGTTGTTCTCCACGACGTTGTGGCGCCAGACGCCGGTCAGGGCCGGGTTGCCGCCGCCGTCGTCGTCGTCGTCGCTCTCGAAGCAGCCGGTGAACAAGGAACCTGCCAGCAAGACGCCGAGCAGGGACAGGGGAAAGAAGCTGCGCATGTGTTTCATGGGTCTCCCGTTGCTGGTTAGGTGTGGTGACGCTCAAATGTCCCGTTTATCAAAGCTCCGTGCAAGTCGGGAACGGAAAAGGGCCGCCGGAGATCCGGCGGCCCTGGCAGAGTCGGCAGCGCGGTCGCGGACCGGCTACTTCAGCAGCATCAACTTCTGCTCGTCACGCACGCCGTCCGCCTGCAACACGGCCAGGTAGAGGCCGGAGGCCAGACCCGAGGCGTCCCAGCTGACTTGGTGCGTGCCGGCGCCCAGGGCGCCGTCCACCAGCGTGGCCACTTCCTGTCCCAGCACGTTGTAGAGGCTGAGGCGGGCGCGGCCCGCGTGGGCCAGGGTGAAGGCCAGGCGCGTGGCGGGATTGAAGGGATTCGGCCAGGCGCCGGTGAGCTCCGTCCGTCCCGGCAGGGTGGGCTCCGCGACGGCGTTGCCCGAGACCTGCATGGACACGGGCAGCGTGAGCTGCAGGTGGCTCAGGTCGTTGGTCGTGAACAGCAGGCCCGTCTCATAGGTGCCGTTGGGTAGCGGGAAGCCCGGCACGGAGGTGAACTGCAGGCTCACCCAGCTGGAGTCGCCGCCGGCCACCAGGCCGCTCATGGATCCCATCGGGATCACCCAGGCCGGGGGCTCCATCCGCACGCTCCAGGGCAGCAGCGCGCTGGCGTCCTGGTTGTGGAAGAAGCTGAAGCCCTCGGCGCCGGCCTCGCCCTGCACGCCGCAGGTGCCGCCCGTGTTCACCGGGTACAGGCCGCCACCCAGGGAGGCGATCTGGATGGTCACTTCGCCGTTGGCCTTGAGGATGGCCTGGGCGCGCACGGGGCCGCCGTTGACGAAGGGGTTGAAGTGCGAGACCCCGTCCCAGGCCACGATCAGCGAGTCCGTGTGGTTCGTCCACCACCAGACTTGCTCGGGGTGCGCAGGTTCGGGCTTCAGGTCGTCCCACCAGGCCGCCACCATGTAGGCGGGGGCCGCGGGGGAGGGCAGTTCCACGTTGGCCGACGAGCCGTTGTCGGCGCCGAAGCCCAGGTAGCCGTTGGGGCTGACGCGCACCTGCTGGAAGGCCTCGCCGTAGAGGAACTGCGTGTAGCCCAGCTCCAGCGGCTGGGTGGCCGTGTCGTGGTCAACGAAGGTCAGCGTCTGCGCGCCCGCGGGGGCCTGCCAGGCGTAGTTCGGGCCGTCGTCCTCCTGGTTGTCCTTCCACACGTAGCCGAAGCCGTCCGGCCCGCCGCTGTCGCGGGAAGCCAGGGCATCCTCCAGCAGGGTGGCGCTCCAGATCAGCGGCAGCTCGCCCTCGTTGCGGATCAGCAGGCTGTCCGCCGCCACGTCGCCGGAGACCACGGCCACGCTGACCTGCGTGTCGCTCAGGCTCAAGGCGGGCGGGGTCAGGGAACTGGCGGCCGAGGTGGTGAAGAAGATGGCCGTGCCGTCGGTGATGGTGTGCATGGTGGCGGCGTTGGCCGTGGCGTTGCGCAGCGTCATGCCGCGCAGGCTGGTCTCGTCCTTGATGCCCACCGTGCAGTTGGGGAAGTCCGTCCAGGCGGTCTGGGTGTCGTTGAAATCCTGGTACTGGAACAGGAAGGGACCGTCCCCGGTCATGGTCGGGTAGTAGAGCGGATCGTAGAGCACCAGCTGGAAGGTGTTGGGGCCGCCGCTCTGGTTGGCGGGCAGCGCCAGCCAGCTGATCACGAAGCGATGCTCCACCGCGTCGTGCCAGGTCCAGACGCCCGGCGTGCCCGTGGTCATGTGGTCGTCCCACATGGGGGCGATCATGGCATCAGGACCCATGCCGCTGGGCATGTAGTGGTTGCGGAAGTCCACTTCGCCGAAGCCGAAGTCGTCAAAGGAGATGAAGCCGTTGGAGCAGACCATCACCTCGTTGTAGGTGACGCCGTAGTAGGTGAAGGGGAAGGGCAGGGCCACGGGCAGGGAATCGTCTTGCTCGTCGCCGTTGTCCGTCAGCGGGACTTCCGTGCCCAGGCCGCCTTCGGAGGGGGCGACGGGAATCCAGGCGTAGACGGGGGCCATGTCGTAGGTGGAATCGTCATCCTCGAAGGCCCAGTAGCCGTAGCCGTCGGGCCCGGTGGGATCGCCCACGCCCGGGGTGCCCACCACGGCCAGCAGCTCGCTGCCGCCCGTGGCGCCGTCCGCCGTGCTCCATGTCAGGGAGAGCGGTAGCTGGTAGCCGATCATGGTCAGCGTGTTCACCAGGATGCTGAAGTCGACGCTGGCGGTGGCGTCGGGGGCCAGGTCGCCGACGGACTGGGGCGGGCTGGCCACCTGGCCGTAGTAGGCGTTCTCGCTGGCCAGTTCCACCATCAGGTCGTTGGCCGTCACGCTGCCCAGGTTGCGAATCTGCAGCCGCAGCGTGCGGGTCTGGCCCGGGCTCAGCGGACCGCCGGGCGTGGTGGTGCCGGTCAGGGAGGGCTGGGGCGCGCTCACTTCCAGCCACAGGCTGCGCTCGAAGTCACCCTGGTCCGAACCCACCTGCAGCAGCACGGGGACCCACTCGCCGTCGGAGAGCGTGGAGACCGGGCTGAGGCTGATGTTGTCCAGGACCAGCGTGCCGTCTGCCGCCAGGTCCGCGGGAGTCTGGACGGGGGCGTTCAGCTGGCCCAGGGCCTCGTCCAGCGAGAAGGCGACGCTCAGTCCGGTCAGGGCGACGCTGCCCGTGTTGTGCAGGCTCAGACCCACACTCTGGTTGGCCGCGCCGGGCAGGAGGCCGCCGGGCAGGGTCACGTCGCTCACCGCCACGTCCTGGGCATTGAGGCTGACGGGCAGGTCCTGCAGGATGGGCAGGTGGCGCTTCTTGGTGACGGTGAGTTGCAGCGTGCCCACGGCCAGACCGTCCAGGGGCAGGGTCGCCCGGCCTTCGGCGTCGCTGAGCACGGCGTGCTGCAGGAGGATCGTGTTGGCGTCATCGGTCTGGTAGACGCAGACCGCCGCGTTCTCCACCGGCTGGCCGCCCGTGGTCACGGTCAGGCTGAGGTGGTCCACTCCGGGGCTTAAGGAGCCGGGCACGCCTTCGAGAGCCAGCAGGGCGGGCTCGCCCAGCCACTGGCAGGTGCCCGGGTCGCCCATCAGGTTGCCCCAGTTGGAGAAATTCGCGATCTGGCCGTCGCCGGCGGGCAGGGTCTGGTAGAGTTCGAACTTGCCCTGCAGCAGGCAGGCGCCGATCTCCGGCAGGTCGTGCTCCAGCAGGCCGGCGTAGTAGCCGCCCACGATGACGTTGTTGTAGCGAGTGTGCGTGCTGGCGGTGGCGAAGCCCATGCCCGCCACGGCGCCGCCCGGGGTGGCCACGCTGCCCGCGCGCAGGAAGTTCTCGCTGTAGTCGTCCTCGCTGGAGAAGTCGCCCGTGGAGCAGGTGAAGATGGTGGCCACCGGCGTGCGCGGACCCTGGGCCAGGTTGAGCACGGTGGTCTGGTCCAGGCCGTCCATGCCGATCCAGCCGCGGTAATTGTAGTGGCTGATGCCCGAGGCGAACCAGGTGGGCAGGCTGCCCGCGCCCACGCAGAAGTTGGTGTCGATGTCCGTGTAGCCGTAGCGCTCCACCATCTCCGCGGCGATGTTGCGGCTGAGGATCTTCATGGAGAGCGCGCAGTGGCTGGAGCCCACCGTCAGGCCGACGCTCTTCAGCCATTCGGCGTCGTCCTCCATGTAGGGCGCGCTCTCGTAGCCGATGATCTTGTAGCAGATGCTGTTGAGCTGGGTGGCGTTCTCGCAGCTCAGGCGCCCCACCGCCACGTCGCCCAGCACGTCGTTGCCGGCGACGCAGGCGTAGTAGTGGTCATACCCCGTGCCGTCCGCGGGCAGGGCGTAGCTGCCGTCCGTGTCCCCCACCAGCAGCACGAAATCCACCGGGTCGGCGGAATTGTATTCCTGGGTGATCCGGGTGCGGATGGCCGTGGTGGTGAAGGTGATGTCCGAGCTGCTGACCACGGTGACCCGGTGGCCGCGGCGGCGCTTCCACTCGATCAGGTCCTGCAAGCCCGCCTGCTGCAGGGCCGTGGCGTTGGCGAAGACCAGATAGTGACCCGGCAGCCAACCCGGATTGAAGGCCGTGACGTCCATGGCCTCGGCGTCCGGGTGGTCCAGGCTGATGATCTCCGTGGCGCCCATCCGACCCAGCACGGGAGTGGGATCGGCCAGCGGGCCGCTGCCCGCGTTGACCAGATTTTCACCCTCGAAGCTGACGCGCACGGTCATGTGGCGGATCAGCCGGCCTTCGCCGGTGAGCGGATTGACCTGCACGGGGAAGAAGGTCGCGTTGACCAGGCGCCGGTCGCGCAGCAGCACGGGCTGGTCCAATTCGAAGAGCCGGCCGGGGAATTCCTCGTTGCTCTGATAGACGTCGGCGTCCTGCAGCCAGGGCAGCGGCAGTTCGACTTCGGTGTGCAGGCGCTCCTGGTTGGGCATGGGCTGCAGCCCGTGCAGGGGCTCCTCCACCAGGTCCAGGATGGTGAGCTGGATTCCGCTGCGGTCCGGAATCTGGATCAGCTGGTGAAAGGCGGGCAAGTCGGGTGCGCCAGGCTGCCCGACCCAGCCGCTGCCGGCCATCTCGATCAGATCCCAGCTCACGCCGTCCACCCGCTCGCGGCTCAGATCCGGCTGGGGGAAGTCCAGCTCGAGGATCAGGGAACCGTCGCGTTGCGTGCTGTGGGCTTGCAAACCCGCCAAGGCCCCCTGGGGAGCGGCGGTTGCAAGCAGGGCGGCTGACAGGATCAGGACACGGGAGTGCCAGCCAAGGCGGGTCGTTCTACTCATTCTCCACTCCGGCTGAATTGGCTCTCCGCCCCGGTTCCGGGCGTGAGCAGATGTGTGTGGTTCAAAGCGCGACAAAGTTGGTAAGCGAAAGCAAGAATCGTACCATGGCCTGCCACCCTGGCGAAACAAATTTTCGGAGACCTCGCATTTTGACTTGGCTGTATGCAATTGGCAGCGTCCTGGGAGTTTCGGCCGTCTCCTTGGTCGGGGTGATGACTCTGGGTCTGGGCATCGGGCGCCTGCAGCGCCTGCTGCTCGTGCTGGTGAGCCTGTCCGTGGGCACCTTGTTCGGCAGCACGTTTTTTCACCTGCTGCCCGAAGCCTACGAGCGCCAGGGCGGCGGTCACCAGGTGGCCATCTGGACCCTGGCGGGCCTGCTACTCTTCTTCGTGCTGGAGAAATTCATCCACTGGCGGCACTGTCATGTGCCTGCCTCGCAAGATCATCCCCATCCCGTGGTCTTCATGAACTTCGTGGGCGACGGGCTGCACAACTTCATCGACGGCGTGCTCATCGGCGCGGCCTATCTGGTCAGCGTGCCCACGGGGATCACCACCACGGTGGCCGTGCTGGTGCACGAGATTCCCCAGGAGATCGGTGACTTCGGCACCCTGGTCTGGGGCGGGCTAACGGTGAAAAAAGCATTGCTGCTCAACTTCATCAGTGGGCTGACGGCCCTGTTGGGCGTACTGCTGGTGCTGACTCTGGGGCCCCGGGTGACCGGGATCCAGGCGCAGATCCTGCCGCTGACCGCCGGGGGTTTCTTGTACATCGCCGGTTCCGACCTGATCCCGGAACTGCGCAAGAGCACCAGTGCCCGGGCCTCGGCCGTTCAATTACTTGCGATCCTGGCCGGACTGGTGTTGACCTGGGCCTTGACCCAGTGGTTGTCCCACGATCATACACATTCGCATGCGTGGCTGCGCCTGATGGCGGATGGATTTCTCGCCTAGGGCCGGGGGTCGGAGCTGGCCGATTTGTTAGGAATCCCTGACATCCTGTCGGCGGATCCGGAATTTCCCTCCCATCTTGGCTGAAGTCCGGCAGGACGGCCCATCGACCCGCTGGCCGATGGACAGGACCCGTGGCCGACCCGGCGTCCAGTCTGAACCAGCCTTCACGGCTGGCTTGGCGGATGCCCGGCCGCTGGCCGCACGGGGCGAGTCGGCAGGGGGAGTCCGGTTGGCACGAAAATGGCCCGGCTTGGCAGGCCATCCCAGTCATGCACAGCAGTGCGGAAAGGTCAGCATGAAGCGATTTCCCGGCAAACCCGGCGCGGCGTCTTGTCTGCGTTCCCTCCTGTTGACCATCCTCTGCCTGGGCCTATCTCGGACCTTGGCCGCGGCCGCCCCGCGCTGGCAATTGCTGGATCCCGTTCCGACGGCCGCCCCGGCGCTGGAACTGCGCCTGCTCGGCCAGGATGAACAGGGGCTGGAACTGGAGCTGACCCTGCACTGGCTGGAACTGGCGGAGCGGGACGGCGGCGTGGAACTCATCCTGCCCGGCGAGGCCCTGGCCGGACTGCCTGGCGAGCCGGCGCTGCCCGCCGTCAGCCGGCTGCTGGCCACCCCCGGCGACGCCGCAGCACGGCTGGAGATCCTGGAGCTGGAGACAGTGCGGCGCCGGGACCTGCGGCCCGCCCCCCGCTTGAGCTCGGGCTCCGACCGGCCCGATTCGCCCTCCCCGCCGATGTTGCCCCTGACGCCGACGGACGGGACCGGCGGCACGGCCCCGTGGGCGGGCCTGGGTGAGAGCGCCCTCTGGCAGGGCGTGCGCGTGCTGGGGCTGGACATCTTCCCCGTGCGCTGGGACAGGGAGCGGGGCGAGCTGGAGGCCCTGCGCCGGCTGCGGCTGCGCATCACCTGGGAGCGCGGCGCGCGGCCCCTGCCCGCCCTCCGGTCGGCGGGTGGCGAAGGCCGGCGGCTGGTGCGCTCCGGCGTGCTGAACGCGGACAGCCCCTGGCTGGACCGGCCCGAGCGCATCGCCGAACCCGCGCTGCCCGGCTCCTACCTGGTGCTGAGCTCCGACGCCGCGCTGCCCGGGCTGGCGGACTGGATCCGCTGGAAGCGCGAGATGGGCCACGAGCTGCGCGTGATCAGCGAGGGCGAGCTGGACGGGCCCGGCACCAGCTACACGCGGCTGCGGCAGGCCGTCCAGGAGGAATTCGACGCCAACCCCTTCGACTATCTGCTGCTGGTGGGCGACGTGGACCGCTACCCCAGCGGCAGCGAGGTGGACTACAACCTGGACGCGGGCTTCATCGGCGGCGGGAGCTACAGCGAGAGCCAGTGGGGCTCGCGCTGCGGGACCAGCTACTGTATCGTCAGCGATCACCTGTTCTCCCTGCTGGAGGGCGACGACTACTTCGCCGACGTGCTGGTGGGACGCTTTTCCGTGGACACGGCCAATGACCTGGCCAAAATGGTGCGGCGCAGCGTGGACTACGAGGCCGCGCCCTTCACGGGCCTGGGCACGCAATGGTTCGGCACGGGCCTGATGATCTACGACGTGGCCCAGGCGCCCAGCCGGCGCGAGGTGAAACTGGCCATCCGCGACCTGCTGATGCAGGAGGCGGGCTACGCCCGGGTGGACACCATCCACAACCACTACTGGCAGAATCCCGTCAACCCGGCGGTGGTGACCCAGCGCATCAATTCCGGCCTGAGCCTGATCAACTACCGCGGCTTCGGCTTCCGCCACCAGTGGTATGGCCCGCTCTTCGGCGTGGACCAGATGGACGACTTGACCAACGTGGGGCGCTGGCCCTACGTCACCTCCATCGTCTGCGGCGGCGGGGACTTCGCCTCCGTGGACGACGACCCCTGCCTGGGCGAGGGCTTCCTGCGCGCCGGCACCCAGCAGGAGCCCACCGGGGCCATCGGCTTCGTGGGACCCTCCGAGGAGGACACCCACACCGAGTGGAACAACTGCATCGACGAGGGGATCTACTTCGGCCTGGCGCGGGAGGGTCTGCGCACCCTGGGCGCGCTGATGGACCGGGGCAAACTGGAGTTGTGGGGCGCCTACCCCAACGCGCGCAACTGGGGCGCCACGGGCTACAACGTGCCCTTCTACTTCCACTGCTACAACCTGCTGGGCGACCCGGGGCTGGAACTGCGGACCCGCGCGCCGCGCGAATTGAGTTGCGTGACCCCCGCGAGCCTGCCCGTCGGGTTGGAACTGCTGGAGCTGCAGGTGGCGGCGCTGGATGGCCAGCCCCTGGCGGGCCTGCGCGGCTGCCTGTATCACGCGGAGACGGACCGGGCGCTCACCGCCCTGGCGGACGAGTCCGGCCGCCTGCGCTTCAGCGGCGCGGGTCTGGAGGCCGGCGCCTGGACCCTGACCCTGAGCGGTCCGGACCTGCTGCCCCTGCGGCGGGAGATTCCCGCGGGGGCGGCCGACAGCGACCTGCGCCTGAGCGCTTGGAGCCTGACGGGCGCCGAACCCGAAGACGGCCTGGCCCGGCCCGGCGAGACTTTGAGCCTGCAGCTGGAACTGCAGGAGCAGGGCCTGACAGGCGCGCCCGCCGGCCGCCTGCTGACGCTGGAGGCGCCGCCGGAGACTGTGGAGCTGCTGAGCGACAGCCTGTGGCTGGAGGCCAGCGCGCCAGGCCAGAGCCTGGCGGTCCCGGGCCTCTCCCTGCGCCTGGGCCACCTATTGCCCTACGGCGAGCCCCTTTCCCTCAACCTGCGCCTGGACGGCGCTCTGCTGGCGATCCTGAGCGTGGAGGTGGCCCAGCCTGGTTTCCTGGTGGTGGAGAGCGCGGGCGACGGCCACGATCTGGTGCCCGGCTACCAGGGCGCGCTGCGCCTGCGCCTGCTGGCCTTGGGCCTGCCCGCCGGCGATTCTCTGCGGATCCGGCTGGGCAGCCTGCACGACCAGGTGCGCGTGACCCAGGCCGAGAATTCCCTGGTCCACATCGAACCGGACAGCAGCCGCTGGCTGGAGGACCTGCGGATCCGCGTGGAACCCGAGCTGCTGCCCGGCAGCGTGGTGCCCTTCGAGCTGGGGATCTGGGCCGCGGCGGACGATCCGCATCTGAACGCGCCCCTGGCCCTGCTGCACGTCCAGCTGCCCATCGGCGCGGCCGGCCCGCTGGATCCGCTGGGGCCCGACGCCGGCGGCTACCTGGCCTGGCACTCCGGCGACGAGGGTGCCCAGGCTCCGCTGCACGAGTGGGTCAGCATCGCCGCCACGGGCCAGGAGGTGGAGCTCGTCGACTGGTACGATCCCTGGGGCGAGATCATCGACGGCGCCTCCCAGGTGCTGGACCTGCCCTTCCCCTTCCGCTACTACGGCCAGGACTACCTCCAGGTCACCGTCTGCAGCAACGGCTGGTTGGCCTTCGGCGACCACCACAACCACTGGACGGCCATCAACACGCCCATTCCCGCCGCCCAGGGCCCCGCGGCCATGGTGGCGGCCTACTGGACGGATTTGGTGAACTCCTCCAACGGCAATCCACCCTACGGCCACCTCTACACGGAGGGCCGGCCCGCGGAAGGACTTTTCCTGGTGGAATGGAATCACTTCCGCCCGGCGGGCGGCAGCTCGAATGTGGACGTGCAGCTGATCCTGCGCGACCCGGCGCTCTGGCCCACGCCCACGGGGGACGGCGAGCTCCTGCTCCACTTCCACGACATGGCCGCCAACAACGGCGACAACGGCGTGACGGTGGGGCTGGAGAATCCCCAGGAGAGCGGCGGCCTGCAGTACGTGTGCAACAACAGCTACGCGCCGGCGGCCCAGCCGCTCACCGACGGCTGTTCCCTGCTGTTCACTCCGCTGGCCTCCCAGACGGCCGTGGCCGAGCCCTCCGTCCGGCCCGCCGCGCGCCTGGACGTGCATCCCAATCCCTTCAACCCGGCGACCCGGCTGCGCCTGGAGCTGCCGGAGGCGGCGCGCGTGCGCTGGAGCCTGGTCAACCTGCTGGGGCAGACCGTGCTCCAGGAACCCTGGCGGGCCGTGAGCGCGGGTGCTTTCAGCGCCTCCGTGGACGGCGGAGCTCTGGCCAGCGGCGTCTATCTGCTGCGGGTGGAGTGGCGCGCCCAGTCCGGTCCGGCCGGCGGCGCGCTGAGCGAGAAGATCCTGTTGCTGCGCTAATCAACGGGCGGACGAGCATGGTCAAGCTGAATCGGATCACCACCAAGGGCGGCGACAGCGGCCAGACCAGCCTGGGGGACGGCCGCCGCGTGCCCAAGCACGAGGCGCGCGTGGCGGCCTACGGCGACGTGGACGAACTCAACGCCGTACTCGGACTGGCCCTGATGGAGCTGGAACGCGACTCGGCGCTGGACACGGCGCGCAACCTGGCCCTGCGCGGCCAGCTGGGCCGCCTGCAGAACGACCTGTTCGATCTGGGCGCCGATCTCTGCGTGCCCGGCGCCGCCGGGGAGCGGCTGCGGATCCCCGCCGCCCACGTGGAGCGCCTGGAGGACTGGATCGCGGCCTGGAACGCGGATCTGCCGGCGCTGGAGAGTTTCGTGCTGCCCGCCGGCTCGCCGGCCACCTGCCAGCTGCATCACGCCCGCACGGTCTGCCGCCGGGCGGAGCGCGCCTTCTACCAGTTGGCCGGGGGCACCCTCGCCGACGGGGACCTGAACCCGCTGGTGGGCGTCTACCTCAACCGGCTCTCCGACCTGCTCTTCGTGATGGCCCGCGCCGCGGCTCCCGCTGGCGAGCGGCTCTGGCACCCGGGCGGCTGACGATTGAGGGTCGGGCAGGGGACCTGCAGGTCGAAGTCAACGATACATGACTACGTGCCAGACTCGGCGCTGGTTGGTGAGCTCAACATGGCCTCACCCCCATCCCGGCGCGAACGTGCCTCAGCGATCCAGCTGCTGATCGTGGAAGGACACCGGGTCCTCCAGCGGCTCCAGGTGCGTGAAAACCGTCGAGCCGCGCAGCACGGCGCGGATGGCGGCCTCGATCTCCTCCACCAGCACGTGGCCCCGGGCCACGGACCACTCCCCCGGCACCAGCACGTGCACGCTGATGAAGCGCCGCCCGGCGGCCTGGCGTGTCAGCAGCGCGTGGAACTGGATGTCCTGGGCCTCGTAGACAGCCAGCACGTCCAGGATCCGCTGGCGCTCCTCGGCGGGAATCACCGTGTCCATCAGTCCCAAGGCCGAGGTGTGGAGCAGCTTGTAGCCCGTCCAGACGATGTTGGCCGCCACGGCCAGCGCCAGCAGCGGGTCCAGCACGCGCCAGCCCGTCAGGGCCACGGCCCCCACGCCGACGATCACGCCGGCGGAGGTCCAGACGTCGGTCATCAGGTGCTTGCCGTCCGCCTCCAGCGTGATGGAGGCGTGCTCGCGGCCCGCTTTGAGCAGCACGCGCGCCACCAGCAGGTTGATGATGCTGGCGCCCGCCGAAACCAGCAGACCGGCGCCCACGCTCTCCAGGTCCGCCGGGTGCAGCAGGCGCCTGACGGCGGCCCAGGCGATGGCCAGCGCGGCTCCGACGATCAGCGCCCCCTCGGCGCCGCTGGCGAAGTACTCGGCCTTGCTGTGCCCGAAGTCGTGGTGCTCGTCCGGCGGGAGCGCGGCCAGTTTGAGCATCAGCAGGGCGAAGATGCCCCCGGCCAGGTTGACCAGCGATTCCAGCGCATCCGAGAGCAGACCCACGGAACCGGTCAACTGCCAGGCCAGGGTCTTGATGGCGATGGTGGCCAGCGCCGCCGCGATGGAGAGCCAGGCGAAGCGGGTCAGGGATGTTCGATCGGCGCTCATGCCCGTGCTCCTTGCCTTGGTGGGCCTCTGCAGGCCGTGTCAGCCAAAGTGTTTGTTTCGGACAGGCGGCCCAAACCGGCCGGGGCGAGGTTCGCGGCGGCGGGCGAATTCCGCCGGGAAAGCGGACATTGTGCCGCCGCGCGCCGCGGCGGAAAGGCGGAAGGATGGTGCCGGAGGACCTGCAGCAAAAACAGCGCGAGTTCCGCGCCGCCCTGGCGCGGCTGGAGAGCCGGCCGGTCTACCGGCTGCTGGGCTGGGCCGTCTCCGGGGCCGTGCTGGCCGGGCAGGCGGCGCTCATGGGGCTTAGCCTCCAGCGGCCCGTGGGCTGGCCGGCAGGCCTCTTGCTGCTGGCGGCGGCCTGGCTGCTGGCGGACCTGCTGGGCGGCCTCGTACACCTGATCATGGATCACCACCAGCGCTACACGGGCTTCTTCGGCCCGTTGACGGCGGCCTTCCACCTGCACCACCGCACGCCGCGCTACCAGGACCAGCCCCTCTGGCGCGTCTACGTCCACGAGAGCGGGTTCAAGCTCTGGCTGCCGCCCTTCCTGGCGCTGGGCCTGGCCCTCGCCGACCCGCTGGGCCCGGCGGGCCTGCGCCTCTGGGCCTGGGTGGGCCTGTTGTCCTCAGTGGCCGAGGTCAGCCACTATTTGTGTCACAACTCCGGCGCCCGCTGGGCGCGCTCTCTGGCCGCCGCCGGACTGCTGCTCCCGCGGCGCGAACACGCCCGTCATCACCGGGAGGACAATGTCTCCTACGCCTTCTTGAACGGCTGGAGCAATCCCCTGCTGGACATCCTGGCGCGGCGCGGCTTCCCAGGCTACAAGCAGGGCACGGACCGGCACTTCCAGCCGGATGAGGCGGAAGGCGGGTCGCGGGACGCGTTTCATCCCTGATTCTGGAGGAGACATGCGCAGATCGAGCGGACTGCTGGGAATGGGGCTGGGACTGGGGTTGACGGTGTTGACGGCGCTCGCCGGCCCGGCGGGCGGAGGCGTGGAGCGCGTCTTCGTGGAACCCACCCGCGTGCAGGGTCTCCACCTGCTGGGCCGGGCCGAATTCTATCCGGACGGCGCGCTGGAGGCCGGCACCCTGGCGGAGCCGGTGGAACTGGGGCGGGCCCGCCTGCCGGAGCGCACCCTGCTGCACCTGCGGCCGGACGGCACGCCCGACTGGTGCATCCTGCCGGCGGACGGGCTGCTCGAGGGCCATCTCTGCCAGGGCGGCGGCCACGACTGGATGACCGAGTTCCATCCCGACGGGCGTCTGATGAGCGCCGGGCTGGCCCGGGTGGAGTGGATCCAGGGCATCCCCTGCGACCGGGGCACCTTCTGGACCGAGGTCTTCGGCGGCGGCGGACGCACCTGCTTCCACCCCGACGGCGGGCTGGCCCGGGCCCGCGTGGCGCGCACGGTCCAATTCCAGGGGCGCACCCTGCGGCGCGGAGAACACGTCAGCCTGGACCCGGCGGGCACCTTGCGGAGCGTGGAGTGAGGAGTTTTCGCCCCACTCCAGAAAACGAACAGGTGGGGGACTTTTTCTGATTTCGTGAAGAGATTTCCTTGAACTATCTGGAAATCGTGAAGTCGATGGTTGAACTGGATGAAAGTCCGAACGGCACGGCGGGGATTCCAAGCCGGATGGGCGCTTCGGACACCCGGGCGGGA
Source organism: Candidatus Delongbacteria bacterium (assembly GCA_041675285.1). Lineage (NCBI taxonomy): Bacteria > Candidatus Delongiibacteriota > Candidatus Delongbacteria bacterium. The sequence goes on along the minus strand of JBAYTZ010000002.1, from coordinate 253,530 downwards.
CCGCGGCCAGGGACGAGCGCCGGCCTTTTCTCCCCGCCTTCCTTGAATCTCCAGCTCTCCAATGCTAGACTCTCGGGTTTCCGTTTTCGGAGAACTGGGCATGCTGGACGCTCTGCAGGAGCGCTTCGACGGGATTCTGCGCAGCCTGAAAGGGCAGGCGAAGATTTCCGAGAGCAACATCGAAGACGCCACGCGGGAGATCCGTCGCGCCCTGCTGGAGGCGGACGTCGGTGTCCAGGTGACGCGGGACTTCGTGGCCCGCGTGGCCGAGCAGGCCCGGGGCGCGGAAGTCCTGAAGGGCGTCCTGCCCGGCCAGCAGTTCGTCAAAATCGTCCACGACGAATTGACGGCCTTGCTGGGCGGGGAGAACCAGCCCATCCAGTTCGCGCGGGGCGAGCCGACCCTGCTGATGATGGTGGGCCTGCAGGGCAGTGGCAAGACCACGTCCGCGGCCAAGCTGGCGCACCTGCTCAAGCGCAGGATGGGGCGACGGCCCTTCCTGATCGCCGCGGACATCTACCGCCCGGCGGCCGTGGACCAGCTGGTGGTGCTGGGCCGGCAGCTGGGCGTGCCGGTCTTCCAGCCGGTGGACAACGACGCCTTGAAGACCGCCCGGGAAGGCGTGGCCGAAGCGCGCCGGGGCAACTTTGACACCATCATCCTGGACACGGCCGGGCGCCTGCACATCGACGAAGGCATGATGCAGGAGCTGGAGCGGATCCGCGCGGAACTGAACCCGCACGAGATCCTCTTCGTGGCCGATGCCATGATCGGACAGGACGCCGTCAAGGCCGCGCGCGAGTTCAACGAGCGCCTCGCCTTCCACGGCGTGATCCTGACCAAGCTGGACGGCGACACGCGCGGCGGCGCGGCCATGAGCATCCGCGCGGTCACGGGCAAGCCCCTCAAGTTCATCGGAACGGGGGAGAAGCTCGAGGCGCTGGAGCCCTTCCACCCCGACCGGCTGGCCCAGCGCATCCTGGGCATGGGCGACGTGGTGGGCCTGGTGGAGAAGGTCCAGGAGCAGGTCGAGCGCCAGGACGCGGAGAAAATGGCGGCCCGCATGGCGCGGGCGGAGTTCGACCTGGAGGACTTCCTCTCCCAGTTGCAGATGATCAAGCGACTGGGACCGCTGGAAGGCCTGCTGAAGATGATCCCCGGTGTGGGGTCGAAACTGAAGGACATGGATCTGGACTCCGGGCAGCTGACGCGCACTGAGGCCATCATCCAGTCCATGACGCCGGCGGAACGCCGTCAGCCGGCTCTCATCAACGGCAGCCGCAAGGCGCGCATCGCGCGCGGCTCCGGGGTCAAGGAGAACGACGTCGGCCTCTTGCTGCATCAGTATGACCAGATGAAGGGCATGATGAAGCAACTGGGCGGCATGGGCATGTTTGGCGCTCCCGGTGGGCGCAGAGGATCCGGACCGGACAACGACCGTCCCCAGCCGGTGCTGAATCCGGTGTCCGCGGGCTTTTCCGTCAAGCGTGCCCAGAAGAAGGCAGGCAAGAAGAAACGATAGGTTCCTAAGGAGGCTGCAGTGGCAGTCAAGCTGCGTTTGACCCGCATGGGCCGCAAGAAGCGCCCCTTCTACCGCATCGTCGCGGTGGATTCCCGCTCCCGGCGCGATGGCCAGTACATCGAGGCGGTGGGCACCTACAATCCGCTCACCAATCCCGCCTCCCTCGAGGTGGACCAGGCCACGGCGTTGAAGTGGCTGGGCAACGGAGCCGTTCCGACGGAGACCGTGCGCAGCCTGCTCTCCCGCGCCGGCGTGCTGCTGGCCCACGACCTGGGCAAGCGGGGGGCCACCGAGGAGCAGGTGACCGCCAAGGTGGCCGAGCACCTGGAGCGCAAGGGCGCCAAGGACAAGGCGGCCATCGACGCCCGGCGCCGCGCCGAGGAAGCCACGCGCAAGGCCCAGGCCGAGGCGGCCCGCAAGGCGGCCGAGGAGAAGGCCGCCGAGGAGAAGGCTGCGGCCGCCGCGGAAGCCGCGGAAGCCGCGCCGGCCGACGAGAGCGCCGAGTAGGCCTGGGGCCGCATGCAGGAGTACGTGGACATCGGCTGGGTTTCCCGGCCCCGCGGCCTGCGTGGCCAGGTCTGGGTGACGCCCTACAGCGATGATCCGGAGCGCCTGCTGCAGTTGCGGGAGTTTCGCATCCGCGCCGCGGAGGGCTGGCGGACCTTGCGCTTGGAGGAGGGCCGCCTGCTGGGCAATCGGCTTTCCCTGCTCTTTGAGGGCGTCCACTCGCGGACCCTGGCTGAGGCGCTCTGCGCCCGCGCCCTGCAGATGCCCCGGCGGGATCTGCCGCCCCTGGCCGAGGACGAGGTCTTCCTGGTCGACTTGATCGGCCTGGAGGCCCGGCTGACCGACGGCCGCGTGGTGGGGCGCGTGGAGGAAGTGCTGGAGCTGCCGGCGGGACCCATGCTGGAGATCCACGCCCGGGGCCTCGAAGCCCTGGTGCCCTTCCAGCGCCGCTTCGTGCCGCGCCTGGACGTGCAGGCCGGCTGGCTGGAACTGGAAGTCCCCGACGGCCTGCTGCCCGAAGAGATGCTGGCCCCGCCAACAGGTGAAGCCGAAGGCTGACCGCCGTGGCTGAACCGGTCCGAGGTGAAGCGCGCAGCGCTGAACCAGAGAATAGGTGAAGCGCGTAGCGCGAACCACCTACATGGCACCAGGAATGGCACCGCTCGGCCGTCTGTCCGACGGCGGCCGCGAGGCCGCCTAGTTACGGCCGATGAGAAGAGCGCCTCTTTGGCGCCTAACCGGCCGTGCCACCTTTCTGGCGCCAGCAGAAAGGTGGCAAACAAGGCGCCCAAGCCCCTGTCAGGATGACAGGACTGACGGGATGAGCGAGATGATCATCGACATCGTCACCCTCTTCCCGGAGATGTTCGAGGGCCCCCTGGACGAGTCCATCGTCAAGCGGGCTCGCCAGGCCGGAGTGGTGGACATCCGCCTGCACGACCTGCGGGAGTGGACACGCGACAAGCACCGCAAGGCCGATGACGAGATGTTCGGCGGCGGGGCCGGCTTGGTGATGAAGGCCGAGCCGCTCTTTCTCTGCCACGACGAGCTGCTGGCCCGCGCGCGGGCCCATCGGCCCGGGGCGCCCAAGCCGCTGGTGGTGCTCACCAGCCCGCAGGGGCAGTTGCTGGATCAGGCCCTGGCCCGACGGCTCTCCGTCGAGTTGGAGCATCTGGTGGTGATCTGCGGCCACTACAAGGGCGTGGATGAGCGCTTTGTGGAAGGCTGCGTGGATCTGGAGCTGAGCATTGGCGACTACGTGCTCAGCGGCGGGGAACTGCCGGCCATGGTGCTGGTGGACGCGCTGGTGCGGCTGCTGCCCGGGGCCATCGGCAGCGCCGAATCGGCGGAGACGGATTCGCTCGAGGATGGACTGCTGGACGCGCCGGTCTACACGCGCCCGGCGTCGGTCCGGGGACGGGAGGTGCCGGACGTGCTGCTCTCGGGGCACCACGCCCGCATCGAGGCCTGGCGGCTGGAGCAGCGGCAAGAACGCACGCGCCGCAAGCGGCCGGACCTGTGGAAACGAAAAATGCCAGACGAAGGATAGAGGAGGCGATCATGAGCCTGCTGAAGAGCCAATACGTGCCCGAACTGCGCACCGACCTGCCCGAGTTCGCCGTGGGCGACAACGTGGACGTGCATGTCCGCATCATCGAGGGAAGCAAGGAGCGCATCCAGGTCTACACGGGTGTCGTGATCGCGCGCCATGGCGGCAACAGCGCCACGGCGACCTACACCGTGCGCAAGGCCCTCAAGGGTTTCGGCGTGGAGCGCATCTTTCCCCTGCACAGCCCCAAGGTCGAGAAGCTGGTGGTGAAGCGGTCCGCCCGCGTGCGCCGCGGCCGCCTCTACTTCCTGCGGGCCCGCAGCGGCAAGGCCGCCCGCCTGCGCGAGCGCGTGAGCTGAACCCAGTTTCCCCTGGATCCCGAGCCGGCGCTCTGGGTCGGCCCGGGATCCGGCGCGACGAAGGTCCCCACGGAACCCGCGAGTCCGGCGGATGCGCGGCCGCCGCGGCGCCTTGCGAAGCAGGGTAGCGCTCCGGCTGGCCGGGGAGCGGGCCGGGAGCAGCCAGTGAGGAACCTGCCCATGAGCAGCGCGGACAGGAGAGCAACCGGTTCCGGATGGGGACTGGGGGTTCTCCTGTCCGCGCTCCTGTTGGGGTCCGCCGGCGCCCAGCCCCCGGCGCCCTTCGGCTTGACCGAGCTGGCTCGTCCCGACAGTCTGGCTGCGGACAGCCTGAACGCCCCGTTCTCACTGCTTCCGGACAGCCTCCAGCTGACGGACAGTCTGCGCAGCCGGCCCGACAGCCTGGCCCGCCCGGCCGACAGTCTGGCCGCCGCCGCCGACACCCTGGGTCTGTGGCGCCGCTTCTGGCGGCGGACGGCCGTCTGGCCCACCCCCGCGACCTATTCCTCCCCTGATCCACGACCCCTGCCCCGTCTGCCCGAACGGCCCGACCGTCCGGTGGAGGATCTGGCGGAGGAGTTGCTCCCGCTGGTGGCGGGTCCGCTGTTCGACCAGGCCGAAGTGGGCCAGCGGCAGGAGCTGGCCCTGGACGGCCTGCAGGCCCGCCATTCGGGCATCCAACTGGACGGGCTGGAGCTGGGCAGCCGGCTGACCGGCGTCACCGACCTGAACCTGCTGCTGCCGGGGCTGACCGACCCGGCCCGGCGCGAGGCCTGGCAGCGTCTGGGCGGCGGGGCCGGCGGACGGCTGGAGTTCGAGACCCGGCGGGCCCGGGACGACAGCGTGCTGACCCGGGTGAGCTGGGCGGACGGCTTCCTGGGTTACGTGCACGCCGAGGGCGAGTTCGCGCGCCCGCTGCTCGGCGGCCGCGTGCTGGCCGCCTCGCGCCAGACCTTCACGCACCAGCGCGTGCCCGGCGCGCACTTCCGCGGCAATCTCTTTCTTTGGAACTGGGACCGCCCGCTGGGGACGGACTGGCTGCTGCGGATGGACCAGCGCATCCTGCGCGACGCCAGCGAGATCCTCGACCACGACGGCCACAACCGCCACCTGCGGCAGAGCCTGCTGCGGACCCGGCTCACGCGCCAGTGGGGCGACCTGGCCTCGCTGGGCCTGGACCTCTGGCAGCGTCAGGACAAGCGCGACTGGAACCTGGATCAGTACCGGGCCGACCGCGAACGCCTGCGGGGCGGAGCCCTGCTGGGGCAGCGGCTCTGGGCCGGCGGCGGGCTGAAGGGGCGGCTGGGACTGGAGAGTCAGCGCCTGAGTGTGGATTCCTGGCTCCAGGATTCCCGGCTGGTCGAGGGTGAACTCCGGGCCGCCTGGACCCGTCCCACGGTCTGGGGCCGGCTGGTGCTGGAGCCTTCCGCGGAGGCGGCCCGAGCCTCGGCCGATGACCGGCGGCGCTGGAGTCTGGGCGCGCGGCTGGGCTTGACCCGTCCCGAGCTCTGGGCCGACCTGCTGCTGCGCACGGGCGCCACGCCACCCACGCCCGAGCAGTTGCACGTGATACGGCCGGCGGGCGCGCTGGACGCGTTCACCAGTCCCTGGCTGCGGGATTCCGGCCTGTCCCTGTTGCCCGACTCCAGCCTGGCGGGCACACGCTGGCGCCGCCAGGAGCTGCGGCTGGGCCGCACGTTCTGGCAGGGCAGGCTGCCCGTCTCCCTGCGGGCCTGGCGGGTGGAACTGAAGAATGATCTGCTGGAGACGCCTGTGAGCGACAGCAGCTGGAGCTGGCGCGGGCACGACCACCTGCATTGGGGCGTGCAGCTCTTCGCCGAAGCCACCCTGCGGCCGGGCTGGTTCCTGCGCTTCAACCAGGGCTGGTTCTTCGACAACCGCGACCTGGTGTCCCGCGAATTCCCATCCTATCTGCTGGACGCGGCGCTGCGCCACGAACGCGCCTTCTACGGCGGAGAGTTGCGCGTGAACGCCAGCGCCGGCCTGCACCACGAGTACGGCGCGGTGGATGCGAGCGGGAATTCTCTCTGGCAGCGACCCGAACTCTGGTTCCAGTGCGAGGCCACTCGGCGTCGCTTCACGCTTTGGTGGGCGCTACGCAGTCCCTTCTCGCGGGTGGACAACGCCCGGGTGGAAGAGCGGGCCCTGCACGGGCACGAGGAGTTGCTGGGCGTGCGCTGGTCCTTCGAAGACTGACCGAATCGTTACGCGGACTCGCCTTCCCGGATGAATGCCACCTCGGCGCTGGCCTGGGTGTAGAGTTCACTGGCCCGCGACAAATCCACCGAATCCAACTCCAGCGACAGCTCCAGCCCTTCGAGCTTGACGTCGGCGCTTTCCGCCCGGGCCAGCCGGCCGGAGACGTCGTGCGACTTGATCAGCAACAGGGCCGTGGAGGCGGCGAAGGAACTCAGGGCCGCCGCGCCGCAGAGCAGCTGCCAGACCGGCGCGTCCAGGCTCAGGGCCTTGGTGATGGCCGCGGTGGCGGAGGGACCGCCGGCGGCCGGGCCGATGGTCAGCAGCCCGGAGAGTCCGCTGCCGACGATGCTCAGGTTGGTGAGGCGGCTGGCCCGCGGGCCGGCCCGGTGGATCCAGGCACGGATGGCGGCGCGCCGGGCGCGGACCCGGCTTCCCAGGGCCTGGCGGGGATCGGGTTGGGCAGGCATGGAGTCCTCTCGCTGTGTGACAGACGCTCCGTCGGGCGGCGCCCATGCGGTCGGTGCGGGTTGGCGACGGGGCGGCCGGCAAGCCGGGTCGTGGACGTGACGGTGCAACCTAGCGAGCCCCCGCCCGCCCCGCCAGCCGGGGACGCCCGTGTCACAACTTCAACAGGCCCCGGCCGGAAGGACCCGCGAAAGGGCCGCCCGGCGGGCGGCCCTTCCATGAATCTCACGCGGAGCACGCGGCGACTCAGCAACCGCCCCCGGCCTTCTTTTTCTTGGCCCCGCCACCGCCGGCGGGCGGGGGCGGCGGCGCGGCGGCGCTGACGGCCACCTCCGCCCCGCTGAAGTACGCCGCAATCTGGTTCTGGCGCGCCACGAGCTCGCGGTCTTCCAGCGTCGCCCCGCCGGCCGGAGCCGGGGTCAGCACCTGGGCCTGCCAGGCCTCGGCTCCGCCGCTCAGCCAGAGGTAGTCGCGCCCGGCGGGCCAGCCCGCCGGAACGCCGGGCTCCAGCCCGGCGGACCCGATCAACAGCACGCGCGTCCCCTCCGGCGCGTCCTGCAGCGCCGTCGGCGTCTCGCCGACCTTCTCCACCGGCTGCGCGCCGGGCAGCTTGATCAACTCCCGCTCCGCCGCAGTGCGCAGGTCCAGCAGCAGCCAGCCCGCCTCGCGGCGGATCAAGGCCTCCGCCAGGGCGCCGGCTTCCAAGGACGGTGGCACGGCGGCCAGTGCCGGCGCCGGCGCCGGCGCTCCGCCTGTCAACCCCGCCGCGATGCAGAGCACGGCCAGGCTGCCCGCCAGGATGTACTTGCCGCGTCGGTCGTCCACCCGGCTGCGCTCGCGCCCGCTCGCCGGGTCGGCGTCCAGTTTGCGCTCGAAGATCCGTTCCAGTTTTTCCGCGCCCACGAAACAGCCCAGGGCCATCAGCACCACGCCCAGCGCCAGCCAGGGAGCGGGCACGTGCAGCAGATCGTGGAGCAGCACCGTGCCCGAACCGGGGGCCGTGTAAAAGGCGTTGAAGGCCGGCACGGTCTCCAGCGCCAGCGCGAAGAGCAGGGTGCCCAGGAACACTCCCAGGATGGCGAAGAGGGCGTCGGTCTTGCCGGAGGCCAGCGAGACGAAGCCCGTGCCTGGGCAGAGTCCGCTGACCAGGAAGCCCGCGCCCAGCAGAAAGCCGCCCACCAGCTGGGGTCCCAGGAAGGTGGGGTTGATCCAGACCAGCGAGAGGTCCACCACGCCCCAGGCTGCCAGGGCGAACAGTCCGCTCATGGCCGTGATAATGGCCGTGAACATGACCTTGAAGACCGTCATGTCGTAGAGGTAGAACTGGGCGGCCAGTTTGCGCGCGTTGCCGAAGCCCGCCCGCTCCAGGGCGAACCCGAACACGAAGCCGATAACCAGGGCGGTGAGCAGGCCGCCCTCCAGCCCGAAGGCGTTCTGGGGAACCAGCGGGAGCATCATGTCCACTGCCTCCGCATCAGGCGGGCTAGCGCGTAGCCGCCCGCGAAGACCATCAGCATGTAGACCCAACTGCCCGCCGCCAGACTGGCTCCGCCGGAGAGGGCCTGCCCGCTGGTGCAGCCGCGTCCCAGTCCGGCGGCGAAGCCCATCAGGATGCCGCCCGCCACGGCGAAGAACCAGCGCGTGCGCACGCTGATGCGCGGACTGCGCACCGTCTCGGACTTGAAGCGGCCGGCGCTCACGGCGCCGATGAAGCCGCCCAGGATCACGCCGACCACTTCCACCATCAGCCAGTCGCGATAGGGACTGCCGGCCTTGACGTACTTGCCGAAGGCCTCGCTGCCCGAGGTCCAGTCGGGGGCCACCACGTCGCAAGCCCCCGCCAGCACGCGCTTGGGAAAGGCGCTGGCGCCCAGGCCCTGACCGGCCACCACGAAGGCCGCCAGCAGAGCCAGCCCGAGCAGCGCTCCGGCCAGGTAGGGGTTCCAGTAGGGTTTTGGATTCATCTTCCTCGCCTCGTTGTCATTCCGTCCGGGAGTTTTCGGGAGCGCCGCCTGGGCCTAATGCAGCAGGGCCGTCAGCTGGGAGACCCAGTGGGATTCCTGCCCCGCGTGCACCATCACATAGCGCAGCGTGAAGCCGCCGATGAGCACCAGGACGGCCGCGGCGCGGCCCGGCGCCAGCCCGTGGCGGTGCTCGATGTACTCGGCGGCCAGCGGCACCAGCAGGCCCAGCGCCACCACCAGGGTCCAGAAGACCGCCGTCCAGGGTCCGCCCAGAATCAGCTGCAGGGCCTGCAGGCCGGCCTCGCCGCCCACCGCCAGGCCGATCATCCAGAGCGCCAGGATGCCCAGTTCGCTGACGATCAGCAGCATGTCGATGAGACCGAACCACTCCCGCTCCTCGCGTTTCAGCTTGAAGAGCAGGATGAAGGCCGCCCCGGTGCTGACGCCGGAGACCAGGAAGAGCGGACCCAGCAACGCGCTGTTCCAGAAGGGGCGGGCGGAGAAGGCGCCCAGCAGGATGCCCGTGTAGACGCCCAGCAGGCTGCCGGCCACGATGCTGAGCTTGCCGAAGAAGCGCCGGGAGCGCACGCTCCAGTCGCCCCAGTCGCGCAGGAGCTTGAGCGGCACGCGGCGCAGCACTTCCTCGCGCCAGGCCTCCGGGGTCTCGGCCCAGGCGTAGTGCGCGGCCACCGGATAGACCAGCAGCAGGATCCAGGCGCCCCAGCTCATGGGGGTCTGCGGGCGCAGGATCAGGTAGAAGCGCCAGGCGTTCCAGTGGTTGGCCAGGTCGATGAACAGGCAGAGCATGCCCACGCTGATCAGCGCCAGGCTGGCCCAGGGCAGCAGGCGCAGCGCCAGGCTGGGCTGGTCGTCGGGCTTCCAGAGGCGCAGCGCGCCGGTCAGGATCATGATCCCGGCCGTGATGCCGCCCAGGAAGAGGTAGAGCGCGACCTCGCCGTGCCAGGCGGTCAGCACGGGGTCGATCATTTCGTTGACGCGGGTGGTGGTGTGCTCCAGCATCCGGGCCTCCTATTTCAAGAAGAAGTGCTGGGGACGCGTGCCGGCGTCCGGGCTCAGGACGTACCACTCGCGCGTGGCCAGCAGGCGGGAAATCGCGCTGCCCGGATCCGCCAGGTCGCCGAAGATGATGGAGGAAGTGGGGCAGATCTCCTGGCAGCTGGTGGTCTCCAGCCCCGCGGCGCGCCGGTGGGCGCAGAACGTGCACTTGTCCACGGTGCCCGAACGCGGATCCACGAAGCGCGCGTCGTAGGGGCAGGCCGTGATACAGGCCTTGCAGCCCGAGCACTTGTCGGAGTTGATCTGCACGCTGCCGTCGTCCGCGAAGTGGGACGAGCCCGTGGGGCAGGCCCGCACGCAGGGCGCGTTGTCGCAGTGGTTGCAGCGCTCGCTGCGCACGCTCATCGCCAGCTCGGGAAAGGTTCCCGTGCAATCCGTGACGATCCAGTCGCGCACGTAGCCTTCCGCCACGTCGTTCTCGGTCTTGCAGCCGATCACGCAGGCCGCGCAGCCCACGCAGGTGCGCGTGTCCACGGCCATGGCCATCCGGGTCAGCCTCATGCGTCACCTCCCGTCGCGCCCACGGTCGCGTCCACCGGCACCAGCGTGACGAAGTTCACGTTCATGCCCGTGCCGCCCATGATGGGATCGGTCTTGTACTGGCTCACCAGTTCGGCGCTGTCGATTCCCTTGCCATGGACGAAGCGCAGGCCCTTGGCCTTGCGCCCATAGCCGTGCACGATGTAGACCGTGTCGGGCCGGATGCGCTGGGTGAGCTTGACGGGCGCGCTGAAGGTGGACAGGACGCCGTCCTGGTTCTGCAGTTTGACGCGGTCGCCGGGCTTCAGGCCCCAGCGCGCCGCGGCTTCGGCGTTCACCCAGACCTCGTTCTCCTTGAAGGTCGCGGAGAGCAGGCGGTTGTTGGTGGTGCGCCCGAAGGTGTGCGTGGGCGCCCGGCCGAAGAGCAGGCGGAAGTAGCCGGCGGGCGGGTCGCCGTGATCCGTGTAGAGGGGCATGGGATCGAAGCCCATCCCGGCCAGGGTGGCGGAGTAGAGCTCGATCTTGCCGGACTCCGTCGGGAAGTCCGCCGGCGCGCCCTCCTCGAAGTAGAGGGCCGGCCGGGGCGCCAGGGCCACGCCGTCCCGCTCCAGCGTGTCACACGAGAGCCCGGCGGCCTGGACGCGCTGCTTGGCGTACTCCAGCGAGTCCTTCCAGGGGAAGAAGCGCTCCACGCCCAGCCGCGGGGCCAGCTCTTTGGCGATCCACCAGCCCGGCTTGCTCTCGTACATGGGCGGCACCACTTCCTGGCGCACGGCCACGTAGGGTTCGCGGTAGGGCGGGTTATGCAGGTCGTCGCAGCGCTCGAGGTAGGTGGACTCCGGCAGCACGATGTCTGACCAGCCGCAGATCTCGGCGGGCAGCACGTCCACGGTGACCAGGAAGTCGAGCTTCTGGATCGCCTCGTAGACGCGCTTGGGGTCGGGCAGGGTGGTGGGCAGGTTGCTGCCATAAACCATCCAGGCCTTGAGATTGCGGCCCTGCAGGCCGGGGACCGTGGCGTCGCACAATCCCTGGGCCAGCACCTCGTCGGCCAGCGGATAAAGGCTGGGCGCCGGGCGGTCCAGCGGCCCGGGCTCGCCGTCCGCGTGCTGATAGGGTTCGTAGGGATAGGCGGGCAGGTCGATCTTGGATGGGATGAAGAAACCGCCCTTGCGGCCCCAGCTGCCCAGCAGCGCGTTCAACAGGGCGATGGCCCGGCTGCGCTGGGTGTCGTCGCCGTACCAGGTCACGTGGCGGCCCGGGTGCACCAGCGTGGCGGGGGCCGCACCGGCCATCAGGCGGGCGGTGGCGCGGATCACCTGGGGCTCGATGCCCGTGCGCGGAAAGGCCCACTCGGGACTGAAGGGCGCCACGTGGGCGGTCAGCTGCTCCAGTCCCAGCGCGTAGCGGGCCAGGTAGTCCGCGTCGTAGAGCTTCTCGCCAATGATCACGTTCATCCAGGCCAGCAGCAGGGCCAGGTCGCTGCCCGGGCGGATGGGCAGCCAGTGGCGGGCCTTGGAGGCGGCCACGGAGAAGCGCGGATCCACCACGATGATGTCCGCGCGGTTGCGGATGGCGGTGGCGAAATCCTGCACCTGGGTGTTGTGCATGTTCTCGCCCAGGTGGCTGCCGATCAGCACCAGGCAGCGTGTGTTCTCGATGTCGGTGACCTCTGGTGACTCCACGCCGCTGCCGTAGGTCAGGCTGAAGCCCACGTCGCGCGGCCCGCGACACTGGGCGTAGCTGGGCGCGGCGATGTTGGGGCAGCCGTAGGCCTTGAACAGGTGCTTGAGCCAGTTGGCGCCATAGCCGTGGTAGAACAGCCCCAGCGCGCCAGGCCCGTGCTCGGCCTTGATCTTGTTGAAGTGGTGGGCCGTCTCGTCCAGGGCCTCGTCCCAGCTGATGGGCTCGAAGGTGTCGCCGCCCCGGGCCTTCACGCGGCGCAGGGGAGTTTTCAGACGGTCCGGATCATAGAGCAGGCCCGTGCCTCCAGCGCCGCGCGGGCAGAGTCGGCCGCGGCTGAGCGGGTGTTTGGGATTGCCCTTGAGCTTGGTGACCCGGCCGTCCTTGACGTGGGCCAGCACGCCGCACTTCCAGAAGCAGAGCTCGCAGAAAGTGGGGACGACCCGGTCCCCGTCCGTGTGCGGGTCCTCCACCGGGTCCCGGTAGAGGCCGTACCAGTTGGTGGTCAGCGCGCCCAGGGCGGCCGCTCCGGCCACGCCTGCCCCGCTGATCCGGATGAAATCCCGCCGGTTCATGCCTGCCCTCCCAGCGACTGGCCGTCTTCCGCCGCCTCTCGGGCGGCCTTCTCCTCAAACCACGCGCACATGGAATCCAGCATGCGGCTGAGCACCTCGCCCTGCACGCTCAGGCTCAGCTCCGGCCCCTGGCGCAGACCCACCACCAGCCCGGTCTGGCGCAGAGGCTCCAGCAGCCGTGCCACGCTGGACTGGGGCAGTCCCAGCTCTTCCACCAGTTGCTTCTGGCTCATGGGTCCGCCGTCGATGAGCAGGCAGGCGATGCGCAGCCGGTGCGGATGGGAGAGCGCCTTGAACACCTGGCTGGCGCGCTTGATTTCCTGGGGGCCTCGCTTCATGGATACCTCATGAACGTTTCCGGATAATCGGATAAGCGGTGGCATGTTAGGATCTTGACAAAGAAGAGTCAAGCGGTTAACAAGAGTTCGGGGGCCGGCTTTGTCGTAAACCTGGTGGTGGCGAGAGTGGGGCGAAAGAGCGGACCGTCAGGGTGCGGGGGGTCAAGGGCGGGGAGGTGTATGCCCGGTTCCCAGACCCTCCATCCCGCCGCGCAGGCTCCAGCAGCGGGCGTGGCCCAGGGCGCGCAAGCGCTGGACCGTCCACAGGCTGCGCACTCCGTGGGCGCAGACCACCAGCAGCTCGCGCTCCGTGGGCAGGCCGTGGGCGGGAAAGCGCAGCCCACTGAGCGGCGCGCGTAGGATCTCGTGGCCCGCTGGCAGGGGTCGGCCGGGCTCGCCCTCCTCCCGCAGATCCACCAGCAGCCGGCCGCGCCATTCCGTCAGCTCGGCATCCCGTGCATCGACCTCAAGCAGCTCCGGGTTGGCGTTGGGGAGCAAGGGCTCAGGGTGCGCCACGTGGCCGCAGATGGGGCAGTCCGGATGTTGGTGGCGACGCAGGCGGCGGGTGCTGAAAGACAGCAAGTCCACCAGCAGCAGCTCCCGGCGCAGGTCGCCGGGCAGCCCGAGCAGGAGTTTCAAGGCCTCTTGAGCCTGCAGCGTGCCCAGCAGTCCCGGCACCGTGCCCAGGATGCCGCGCCGGGCGCAGCCCTCTGTCTCCGCTGGCTGGGTGGGCCACAAACAGCGCAGACAGCCGGCCTCGGCGGCGGGGTCAACGGTCAGCAACTGGCCGTCCCAGCCGTGGACGGCAGCCGCCACCAGCGGCAGGCGGGCGGCCTGGCAGGCGGCGTTCAAGGCAAAACTGGTGGCGTGGTTGTCGGCGCAGTCCAGCACCAGATCCACCTCCGCCAGCAGCTCGGCGGCGTGCCCGGGGGTGAAGGGGCGCGGCGTCCACTCGGCCCGGAGGTGGGGATTCAGTTCCGTCAGGCGCTGGCGGGCCAACCGGCCCTTGGGCTGGCCAATCTGGGCGTGACCGTAGAGCGGCTGGCGGTGCAGGTTGTGGATCTCCAGCCCGTCGGGCTCGCAGATCCGCAGGCGGCCCACGCCGGCCGCCGCCAGGTGCAGCAGGGCCGGGCAACCCAGGCCGCCGGCCCCGACCACCAGGACGTGGGCCTGCTTCAGTTGGAACTGGCCGGTCTCGCCCACTTCGGGCAACACCAGCTGACGCTGATAGAAATCGCGCTCGGCGCCACTCAGTCCGGGCTCAGGCATGGCGCTCTCCATCTGTTGGATGGGCGTGCCCGTGGGCGCCCGGGGCCGCGCAGGCTTCGCAGCGCACCCAGCCGGTCGTGCCGTCCCGGTAGTGTTCGCGCTTCCAGATGGGCAGTCGCTGTTTGAGTTCGTCGATGATCCAGCGGCAGGCGTCGAAGGCCGCGCCGCGGTGGGCGGCCAACGCTCCCACCCAAATCGCGCACTCACCCAGCTCCAGGCTGCCGGTGCGGTGCACGCCGCAGGCCCCCAGCAGGCCGAAGCGGGTCCGGGCCTCGTCCAGGATGCGCCCGCCCTCCTTCAGGCAGAGGACCTCGTAGGCTTCGTAGTCCAGGCGCAGCACGGCGCGGCCCTCGTTCTCGTCGCGCACGCGGCCTTCGAACACCACCAGGGCGCCGGCGCCGTCGTGACACAAATCCCGGGCGAGGGCCTCCGGCGCGAGAGGCGTGTCGGAGAGGGAAAACGCGCTCATCCGCCGGCCACCGGCGGCAGGAAGACGAGCTGGTCCCCGTCCCGCAGGGGCTGGTCCCACGCGGCGAACTCGTCGTTGACGGCCACCTGCAGCCGGGTGTCGGGCAGGCTGAAGCCATGGCGGGCGCTTAGTTCGTGATACAAGGCTCGTGGCGTGGCAGCGCCTGTCTCCAGGGATTCCTCGGCCTGGCCGCGCTCGTCGCGCAGCACGGCCACATAGCGAATCAGCAACTGCATGTGATCCTGGTCTTCCGACTTGTGCCCCGCGTGGCGGGGGAATCTGGCGGACTTGGTCGGCTGCAGGGCGGCAAAGGAAATCCGTGCTTTGTACTGTTCCACGAAAATGGACGCTTCACCCTCCCACCGCCCCCCACCCGCCCGGGGTACTCGACCTCGCGCCCAAAGTTCACTGTATCCCCGGGCAAACGGGCCATACGCGGAACCGCTGTTCCATGGAGCAAACATTGGTCCCAGTCATTGAATCTGGCCAGGGCCGAGCGTCCCATGTGCCAGACCCCGCGCAAAAATTGCCGTGGACTCCTTCCCAGGCCCCTTGACTGCGACTAGACGTGGCGCCCGTCCACCCAGCGCGCCCGCGCCGCCGCCAGCTCCTCCGGGCGGTTCACATTCTCCAGGGCGCGGGGATCCGGCAGCTCCAGCAGCCGCGCCCCGCATGTTCCCAGCACGCGCCGCGGACAGGAGGTCCCGGCCGCCAGGGCACCCAGCAGATCCACGCGCGAGCGGGGCTCCCAGACGGCGCAGAGCGGTTCGGGCAGCCCGCTGGCCGGATCCCGGAAGGCCGTGGCCGGTCGCCAGAGGTCGCGCCCGGCGAGCAGGGCGGCCAGCAGTTCCGGTGTGACAAAGGGCAGGTCGCAGCCCAGCACCAGCCAGGCCGCCTCGAGGCGCTCCTCCAGCGCGGAGAGGATCCCCCCCGCCGGACCGAAGTCCAGGAAGCGGTCCTCCAGCACGGGACGACCCAGCGCCTGCCGGTCCTGGCCGGGGCGGGCCGAGAGCAGGACCTCGCTGCAGCAGGTCTCCAGCAGCCGGGCCGCCCGCTCGGCTTGGGGCAGGCCGTCGAACTCCAGCAGCGCCTTGTCCCGGCCCATGCGCCGGCTCTGCCCGCCGGTGAGCACCAATCCCAGCAGGGGCCGCGCCGCCAGACGCCGCCGGAAGCGCTCCAGCAGCCAAGCGCGCAGGCCCGGCCAGTCATCGCGCTGAAAGACCGGGGTTGTGCGGTCGCTGTCCGGCGCCAGGGTCTCGCGCAGGGCCTCCGGCAGCGGACGTCCCGCCAGGCCGGCGTCCGCGGTCACGAAGGCCGCCACGCGGCTGTGGGCCTCGGCGAGTCCGTCGATGAAGAGCACCTTGTCCAGGTCCAGCTCGCGCCGGTAGCCTTCCACCAGCACCAGGTCGCAGCCGGCGAAGAGCTGGCGCCCCAGGGCCGGCGAGTCCGGCAGACTGCCCAGGCCGGCCCAGCCCGCCGGCGATTGGATCCGCACCACGCTGGCGCCCGACTGGGCGGCCCGCCAGGTGTCCTTGCCGGCGCGGTCCATCTCGAAGCCGTGGGCGTCGTGTTTGGCGTAGCCCACGCGCAGCCCGGGGGTCAGCGAGGCCAGCAGGCGCTCCAGCAGGGTGGTCTTGCCGCTGCCCGAGCGGCCGCAGAAGGCCAGCTCCAGCTCGTGGAAGAGGACTCGCGGCCGTTTGTCCCGCGCGTGGCTCACGGCTGCAGCAGGACGCCGTCGCGCACCGTGCGCCGGCCGCCTTCCTTCTCCAGCAAGCGCAGGCCGTGGATCACCAGTTCGTGGCTGAGGGCCTTGCACATGTCCACCACCGTCAGCGCGGCCACCGCGGCCCCGGTGAGGGCCTCCATCTCCACGCCCGTCCGGCCGTGCAGGGCGGCCTCGCAGCGGATTCGCGCCGTGGCGCCGCCGGCCGAAACCGGCTCCACGTCGATGGTGACGCGCACGCGCTCCAGCGGCAGGGGATGGCAGAGGGGAATCAGCTCGCCGGTTTTCTTGGCGGCCTGGATGCCCGCCAGGATGGCCGTGTGCAGCACGGGACCCTTGGCGCTGTCCAGTTCGCCGTCCTGCAGGCAGGCCGCCACCACCGCGGGCAGGCTCACCAGGGCCTCGGCCAGCGCGCGCCGGGCCGTCAGCGGCTTGTCGCCCACGTCCACCATGGCCGGACGGCCCTGGGGATCCAGATGGGTCAGGCGGGTCATCTCAGCCTCCGATCTGCGCCATGATCTGCTCGGTGTGGGAGAGCCGGTTCAGCGGCTTGTCGGCCAGCACGCGGGCCAGCAGCTCGGGATAGGCCTCCCGGGGCAGTCCGCGCAGACTCGGGCCCTCCGCGCGCATCAGGCAGGAGCGCAGCTGGCCCGTGGCCGTCAGGCGCAGGCGCGAGCAGCCGGCGCAGAAAGGCTGCGACTCGCTGGCGATGAAGCCCACCCGCCCGCCGCCGGCGGTGCGGTACTCGAAGGAGGTGGAGTCCGGCGGCCCGGGCAGCGGTTCCAACGTTTCGCCCGCCAGTCGCAGCCCGGCGATCACCTCGGCGGCGGCGATGAACAACCCGCGCTGCTCGGCGTGGGCCGGGCCGATGCGCATCAGCTCCAGGAAGCGCACGGGGATCTGCTCGGCCTCGGCGAAGCGCAGGAAGTCCCGGCACTCGTGGTCGTTGAGACCACGGAAGAGCACGCTGTTGAGTTTGACCTCGAAGCCCTGATCGCGGGCGGCGCGCACCGCCCGCAGCACGCCCTCGTGGGTCCGGCCGCCGGTGACCCGGGCGAAGATCTCCGGCCGCAGGCTGTCCAGGCTGATGTTGAGGCTGCCCAGGCCCGCCGCCTTCAGGTCCGGCAGCAGCGGTTCCAGCCGCGCGCCGTTGCTGGTCATGCCCAGCCGCTCCAGGGGCAGGCGCGCCAGGCCGCGCACCACCTCCAGCAGTTCCGGGCGCACGGTGGGTTCGCCGCCCGTCAGCCGCACCTGATCGATGCCCAGCTCCACCAGGTGGCCGACGATCTCCAGCAGTTCCGCGGGGGTCAACAGGTCGCGGTGGGGCAGAAAACGCGGCGCGCTTGGCATGCAATAGAAGCAGCGGAACTGGCAGGCGTCCGTCAGGGACACCCGCAGTTTGCGGATGCGTCGTCCCGCCGGATCGATCAGCAGCTTCATCTCACCTCCACGAATAGAAGGGCACGGGCCACCCGGCGGGCAGCGCGCCGTCCCGAGCCAGCGCCGGATCCAGCTCCACGAACCCGCTGCTCCTCGCCAGACGGATGAAATCCCCGGAGCCCGCCGTGGGCCGGGGCCGGGCCACGGGCAGACCCTCGGCATCCGCCGCCAGGGACACGGGCAAAAAGAGGCTGAGGGCCCCGGGCAGCGGGCAGGAGTCCGCCAGCCGCACCCGCCGCACTTCGTCCAGCCGGCCCTCCGCCGCGGCCAGCAGGGGCAGCACGTAGCGGTGCAGGCAGATCAGCGCGGAGACCGGATTGCCCGGCAGGCCCAGCGCCAGCCGGCCCGGTCGCCCGGGAAACTCCAGCGCCAGCAGGGGCTTGCCCGGCCGCTGCGCCACCCCGTGGAGCAGGATCCGTCCCCCGGCGGCCAGCAGCTGTTCGGGCACGTGATCGAAGCGACCCATGGAGACACCGCCGGACAGAATCAGCAGCTCGTGCTCCGCCAAGGCCTGTTCCAGCGCCCGGGCCAGCCGGGCGGGATCGTCATCCACCAACTGCGCCAGCCGGGCTTCGTGGCCGGCGGCCCGCAGGGCGGCCCCCAGCGCCTCCAGGTTGGAGGCGCGGATCTGCCAGGCAGCCGGTTCCTGGTCCGCGGGCACCAATTCGCTGCCCGTGGCCAGCAGAACCACCCGAGGCCGGCGGCGCACCGTCAGGCTCACGGCGCCCACACTGGCGGCCACGGCCAGGGCGGGGCTGTCCAGCCGCAAGCCGACGGGCAGCAGCTCGTCCCCCGCACGGGCGTCGGAGCCCCGGGCGTGCACGTGCTGTCCACGGCGCGGCCCACGCGCCGGCCGCGTGTCATCCGCTGTCCGGACTTCGACCCCGTTGCCCAGCCGCTGCAGCTCCTCCACCGGAATCACCAAATCGCAGCCCGCCGGCAGCACGGCGCCGGTCATCACTTCCCAGGCCGCCAGCGGATCCGCCAGCCGGGTGGGCGGATCCCCCGCAGCCTGCACGCCTTCCACCTGGAAGCGCCGTCGGCCCGCCTCCCAGGCGGCCCAGGCCACGGCCACGCCGTCCATGGCCACCCGCGGAAAGGGCGGCGCGTCGCGCTCGGCGTGGACGGCCTCGGCCAACACGCGCCCGGCGGCGGCCTGGAGCGGCAGGGTTTCCACGCCCCAATCCGGACAGGCCCGCCACAGGGTCTGGCTGGCCTTGGCAACGGAAAGCAGGGGGTGGATCATCTTGTGGTTTGCGCCTGTTGTGGAGGGACCGCGCGGAGTCCGGCCGGAGTGCGGCCGGGCGGCAGGCGCGGATCTCCTTTCCAATGCCGGGCGGCGGCGCCGTTTCCCGCGCCACCGGCTTCGCGAATGCGAAGGGAGACCACCGGGACACAGGGCCCGGGGTCGCCACGGTCCGCCGCCCCTTTTCCCTCGGAAGGCAGGCCGGCGGACTCGGAGATCGACGGGCCAACATAGCAAGCAGGGATTCTCACACAACAATTATTAGCAGCAATATTTTCATGATGGAAACAAAATGACATCTTGGGTCGGTTGAGTAACGAACATTCCAGCCAGCGAAGGAGAGTGACATGGCACAGATGAGCGTGAGCTTCCCCGGCGGCAAGCGCGTGGACGCGGAGTACAACGGCTTCACCATCCGGACGGACCAGTCCCCGCGCGGCGGGGGCGAGGGCAGCGCGCCGCAGCCCTTCGACCTCTTCCTGGCCTCCATCGCCACCTGCGCGGGCATCTACGTCAAGGGCTTCTGCGATTCGCGCAACATCGACACCCAGGGGCTGAGCGTGGAGATGGAGATCGTGCCGGATCCGGTGGGCCACCGCATCGGCAAGCTGGAGCTGAACATCGTGCTGCCGGCCAGCTTCCCGGCCCGCTTCAAGGACGCCGTGATCCGCTCCGCCGAGCTCTGTGCGGTCAAGCAGCACCTGCACAATCCGCCGGAGATCGTGACGCGCGCCACCTTGTCGGCTTGACCGCGGGGAGAATCCACCAAAGCAACAGGGGGCCGCGGCCCCCTGTGTCGATGGCTGTGGAGCGACGGCTACAGCTCGCAGTCCGGGCAACCTTCGCCGTTCAACCGGCCGCCCAGGAAGGTCTGGTAGTGCTGGATCCAGCTGCTGGCGTCCTTGCCGCAGTGGTCGATGAACTCCAGGAAGGTGCCGATGCGGTCCAGGGTCTGGGGCGAGACGATGTGCTCCATTTCGCAAGCGTCGGCGTCGGCCGTCTTGCGGTCCACGCCCAGGATCTCGTGCAGGAAGCGGGTCAGCACCTGGTACTTGTCCAGCACGGCCAGGGCCGCCTCGCGCCCTTCCTCGGTCAAATCCACGTAGCCGTAGCGGCTGTGCCGGCAATAGCCGCGGTCCGTCAACCCCTTGATGGCGCCGTTGACGCTGGACATGGTGACGTTGAGGTTGGCGGCGATGTCCTTGACGCGCGCCACTTTTTGTTCCTCGCAAAGCAGGAAGATGGTCTTCAGGTACATCTCCTGGCTGGAACTGAGATTCAGGGCGGGTTCGGGACTCATGCGGATCTCCATGGCTACGGTCGGGTCTGAACAAACTTAGTAAAGTCGAAGTGGGAGCGATCCCCCCCGCGCGCCGCTTCCCACCCGTACCGGTTCCGACCCCGGCCCCAGCAAAAAGCCCCCGGTGGACGGACCGGGGGCGGGTGGCTTGACCTAAGGCCGCGGTTACTTCAGCAGGGTCATCTTGCGGCACTCCTGCTGGTTGCCGGCCTGCAGCCGGGCCAGGTAGATGCCCGAGGGCAGGCGGGAGGCGTCGAAGGTGGCCTGGTGCTCGCCGGCCGCCCGCAGGCCGTCCACCAGTGTGGCCACGCGCCGTCCCGTCAAATCGAAGACCTCCAACCGGGCCGGCCCGGTCTCGGACAGGCTGAAGTGCACGCGGGTCACGGGGTTGAAGGGATTGGGCCAGTTGCCCCGCAGCTGCACGGCGGCGGGTGTCTCGTGCGCTTCCACCTCTCCCGGATCCGGGCAGGCCGTGCCGCTCACGCAGACTGCATCCACGTCGAAGCCGTCCCCCGTGTTGCAGCGCTGGGCGATCTCAGTCAGGTCCGAGGTCTCCGACAGCCGGACGTACTGGACGCAGAACCCCAGCGCGGCCGCGTCGAAGCTGAACTCGTTCAGGTGGAAATCCGCCCCGGCGCCGCGATCGTTGTCCGCCACGCCCACCAATACCCAAGGCCCTCCCTCGTGGGCCGCCACTTCGACGGCCGCGGTCTCCAGGCAATAGCTCCCGTTGCGCCAGGTGGTCTCCCAGATGGTGATCAATCCCGTCGCCGCCGGTTGCTCCAGCGCCAGCGTCAGATGGCCTTGCGGATAGAATCCCAGGCTGAAGAACTGGTTGTCGGGCACCTCGTCCAGGGCGGACGCCGGATTGCTGCGGCTGGCCGGAATGGCGGCGTGGTTGAACTGCCGGCCCTGCAGCCACTCGTGGGGGCTGGATTCCAGGCACGTCGACCAGGCCAGGGGCGCGATCAGCAGGGCCGAGCTCAGGAGCAACAGGGAACGCTTCAGCATGTGCAGACCTTTCAGATTGGATTGGACCACGTCCGGCCCGCTGCCGGACCCACGAGAGTCGGTGCTCGCCGCGCCCCCCCAAGCGCCGCTGCGCTCCTACTTGACCAGCGTCATGCGCCGGCTCTCCAGTCCCGCAGCGGTCTGGAGTCGGGCGATGTAGACGCCGCTGGGCAGCCCGGCCCCGTCGAACACCACCTGGTGCGCGCCGGCCGCGTGCACGCCGGAGGCCAAGCTGGCCACCCGGTCGCCCGCGAGGTTGAAGACTTCCAGCTGCACCGGGCCGGTCTCGCTCAGGCTGAACGGGATGGTGGTGACCGGGTTGAAGGGATTGGGCCAATTGCCCTGCAACTGGGTGGTCCGGGGCGTCTCCTGCGCCTCCACCGTCTCCAGTTCGCGCTCGGCCGTGACGTTCACGTGGTAGCCCGTGGAGCCGCCGTGGTCCTCGCGCAGCACCTGCAGGTGGTGCAGGCCCGGGCTCAACTCCGCGGCCGTGAACACGTGCTCGCCGGGGTAGGCGCCCCCGGAACGCAGGAAGCCGCCCAGGAACTGGCCGTCCAGCCAGACGAACAAGCCGTTGTCGATGCCGAAGGCCAGGCGGATCTCGGCGTAGCCCGGCGCCGGCACCTGCAGGGGATAGACGATGGCCGTCTCCGTCCCCACCACCCAGGTGGCGGGAATGGCCTGGGGCGCCGCCGACCAGTAGGGCGCGGCCAGGCTGGGGGGCGTCTGCAGCCAGCCGCCCAACACCGGTTCGGCCAGACTCAAGTCCGGGGCGACCACGAAGTCCCGCGCCGTGTCGTTGGACACGGGGAAGGCCAGGCTGGACCCGTTGAGCAGCGTGCCCAAGCCTGCGTTGTAATAGCCGGGCGTAGCGTTGCCCACCAGTTGGACGCTGGCCAGGGCCAGCGGGGAGACGGTGAACAGCGAGAGCAGGACCAAGCGGGTGCGGAGCTTCATGGAGAGTCCTTTCGATTGCCTGTTGCCGGCCGCGCCCGGGGCGACCGGGAGTCGGCGCCACCGGACGCCCGGCGGCAACGGGGACAAAGCAAGCCCCGTGCCGAGAGTTCAGGCACAAGTAAAGATGTTGATAATCATAAAGATGATGATTGGGCGGGCGTACACGGGCCATGGCTGGGCGGGGCATCTGAACCAGCCGTCACGGGGAATCGGCTCAACTGAACAGAGCGTGCCTCAGGCGTCGTCGCGGAAGCGGTAGCCCACGCCGCGCACCGTCTCCAGCAGGGCGCCCTGTTCGCCCAGCTTGCGACGCAGCCCCACCATGTGGACATCCACGGCGCGCTCGGTGACGGCGTAGTCCTCGCCCCGCACGGCGTCCACGATCTGGTAGCGCGTGAACACCCAGCCCGGCCGCGAGGCCAACAGGGCCAGGATCTGGAACTCGGTCCAGGTGAGATTGAGAGCCGCGCCTTCCAGCACGGCCTCCCGGCGTCCGCGGTGCAGGGTCAGCGGACCGCGGCGCAGGACGGGATCGTCGCCCTTGGCGGGCTCCAGCTCCTGGCGGCGGCGGATCGCGGCCTGCAGGCGGGCCAGCAGCACGCGCGGGCTGAAGGGCTTGGTGACGTAGTCGTCGGCGCCCAGGTTGAGCCCGGCCACCACGTCGCTTTCCTCGCCCCGGGCGGTCAGCATAATGATTGGCAGCTCGGCCGTGTCCGGCTGGGCGCGCAGGCGGCGGCAGACCTCCAGCCCGTCCAGTCCGGGCAGCATCAGGTCCAGCAGCACCAATCCGGGCGGCGCGCTGCGCACTTCGCGCAGGGCCGTCTCGCCGTCCGCGGCCACGCGCACGGGGAACCCGTCCTTTTCCAGCACGTGGCGCACCAGTTCGCGGATGTCCGCCTCGTCCTCTACCACCAGGATCTCGGGTCGGCTCATTTTTCCTCCTGCCTTGCCGGAGGCAGTTTCGCATTCCCGTGTTTGGATTATGTTGGAATCATGTTTGAACTGGACGGCCTGGAACTGAGTCAAGGCGGGCGCAGCCTGCTGGGTCCGCTGGATCTGAGCTTGCCGACGGCGGCGCGCGTCGTGCTGGCCGGACCTTCGGGTTGCGGCAAGAGCACGCTGCTGCGCGTGCTGGCCGGTCTGGAGCGTCCCGCCGCCGGACACGTCCGGTTCCACGGGGAGCCGCTGCTCCCGGGCCGCCTGCCCGCCCACCGCCTGCGCGTCCACCTGGTCTCCCAGCAGCCGCTGCTGCCGGGCGAGAGCCTGGGCGAGGCGCTGGTCCTCGGACACCGGCTGCGCGGCCTGCCGCCGCCGGACGCCGACCGCCTGCGCGGGGAGTTGGCGGCGCTGGGGCTCTCCAACCTGAGCCTGGACCAGCCCCCCGGCGGGCTCTCCGGCGGCGAGGCCATGCGCGCGGCCGCGTTGCGCGGGCTGCTGCTGCCCGTGGAACACCTGCTGCTGGACGAGCCCACCACGGGCCTGGACGACGAGGCCGCGGCCCGGCTGATCTGCCGGTTGAGCGACCCGGAGCTGCCCCCCGTCCTCAGTGCCAGCCACGATCCGCGCTGGTGGGCGGCCTGTCCCACGCGCCTGGAGTTCCGCGCCGGGAGGCTGCATGAGTCCTGAGAGCGGCGCGCCGACCCTCAGCTGGCTGGGAATGGGCCTGGCTTTTCTGCTGGCCCTGGTCCCGTTGATTCTCTTCCGCGTGCTGCGCCTGGGGCTCAGCCGCCAGCTGCTGGTGGCGCTGGCCCGGATGGTCCTGCAGCTGGGCAGCCTGGGCCTCGTGCTCGAGGTTCTCTTCCGACAGGACCACTGGAGCCTGACCCTGCTCTGGCTGCTGGTGATGCAGGCCGCCGCCGCCCACACGGTGCTCAGCCGTCTGCCCGTGCGGGTGCCCGGTCTGGCGCCGCTGGTGGGCGGAGCGCTGGCTCTGGCCAGTTCCGCCGTGCTGGCCTGGTGCCTCTTGATGGTGGTCCGGCCCGAGCCCCTGCTGGGCGCGCGCCTGCTGATCCCGCTGGCGGGGATGATCCTGGGCAATTCCATGAACGGGATCACCCTGGCCCTCGAGCGCCATCTGGCGCAGTTGACCGAACCCGCCGGGCGGCGGGAGTGGGAGACCCTGCTGGGCCTGGGCGCCGAACCCTGCGTCGCCCGCAGCCGCCTGCTGGGCCGCGACCTGCGCGTGGCCCTGCTGCCCACCCTCAACACCACGGCCACCATCGGCCTGGTCTCCATCCCGGGAATGATGACCGGCCAACTCCTGGGCGGCAGCCCGCCCGCCACGGCCATCCTCTATCAGATCCTGATCATGCTGGCCATCCTGGCCTCCGTCAGCCTCTCGGCCTGGGGGGCCGCGCGCCTGCTGCACTGGCGGCTGGTGGACGCCGACGGCCTCCACCGCCGGCCGCCGGTCTGAGCCGGCCGGCTGTTTGGGAGTTAACCGCCCGCCTTGACTTTTCGCATTGCCGGGCGTTGGGGCTCACTCTATCTTGGTCGGTGGGCACCCCGAGCCCGCGAGCCGCACCCGGCCGCCGCAGCCGCGCAGTGGCGGCGGCCCAGGCCTTCCAGGTGGTGGCCAACGGCCTTCCAGAACGGAGTATCAGGTGAACACAGGCCACGGAACCCCGGTCCCGTCCCCCTCGGCCCCGGGAATCCCCAGCAGGAGGCAGGCTCCCATCATGGAGATCCCGGCACATCTCAAGGCCTGGACCGTGGAGCAGCGGCCGGAATACTACACGGCCATCGACCACGCCGCCTGGCGCTACATCCTGCGCATCTCGGGACGCTTCTTCGCTAAGGCGGCCCACCCGGCCTACCTCGACGGCCTGCAGGCCACGGGCATCTCCAGCGAGCGCATCCCGCTGATCCAGGAGATGGACGAGAAGATGAAGCGCATCGGCTGGCGCGCCGTGGCCGTCAGCGGCTTCATCCCGCCCCAGGCCTTCATGGAGTTCCAGTCGCTGGGGATCCTGCCCATCGCTTGCGACATGCGCAAACTCGAGCACGTGCTCTACACGCCGGCCCCCGACGTGGTGCACGAGGCGGCGGGCCACGCCCCGATCATCGCGGATCCGGACTACAGCGACTACCTGCGGGCCTACGGCGCCATCTCGCGCCGGGCCATCTACTCGCACCACGACATGGATCTCTACCGGGCCATCCGCCGGCTCTCCGTGGTCAAGGAGGATCCCGCCGCCACGGCCGCCGAGGTGGAGGCGGCCCAGCGCGCCCTGGACGAGACCCTGGCCGCCCTGGACTGGGTGAGCGAAGCCACCGAACTCTCGCGCATGTACTGGTGGACCGTGGAGTACGGCCTGGTGGGCGCACTGGAGAACCCGCGGATCTACGGCGCCGGGCTGCTCTCGTCCGCCGGGGAGAGCTGGCACTGCCTGGGTCCGCAGGTGGAGAAGCGCCCGCTGGGCGTGGACTGCGTCCATCAGACCTATGACATCACCAAGCCGCAGCCGCAGCTCTACGTCACGCCGGACTTCCTGACCCTGCGGGCCGTGCTGGAGGAGTACGCGGCCGGGATGGCCTGCCGCACGGGCGGCGTGCCAGCCCTGGACAAGGCCCTGCGCGCCCGCACGCCCGTCACCGTGACGCTGGACAGCGGCCTGCAGGTCAGCGGCGTGCTGGCCGAGCGCCTGCTGGACGCGGCCGGGCGGCCGGCCTACCTGCGTTTCAGCGGACCCGTGCTGCTGGCCGAGGATGAGCAGGTGCTGCGTGGCCACGGCCGGGACACCCACGCCCACGGCTTCGGTACGGCCCTGGGGCCGTTGGCGGGCCGGGAGGGCGGCACGGCCCGGCTGGACGGCGGCGCGCTGCGCGAGCTGGGCTTCGGCGGCGGCGGCCGGGGCCGGCTGGCCTTCGAGTCCGGCGTGGTGCTGGAGGGACGGCTGGCGGAGGTGCGGGAGGGCAAGGCGGGCAACCAGCTGCTGCGCTTCACGGACTGCCAAGTGAGCTGGGGCGACCGCCTGCTCTTCGATCCGGCCTGGGGCGATTACGACCTGGCCTGCGGGCAGGAGGTGCCGGCAGTCAGCGGCGGCTGGGTGGACGGGATGATCGATCCCGAGGACCTGCCCCGCGAGCGGCCCTGCATGAAGTGCAACCTGGACGAGGGCAACCGCGCCCTGAACGAGCTCTACGCCGAGCTGCGCCGCCTGCGCGAGCGCGGGGAACCGGGCCCGGCCGAGCAGCTGCGGCTGGAAGAGATCGCCGCCGAGCTGGACGCCGCGCACCCGGAGGACTGGCTGCTGCGGCTGGAGCTGCTGGAACTGGGCGCCGGCCTGCGGCCGGAGCGGATCACCGCGCTGCGTGGGCAGCTGGAGAGCCTGGCCGCCCGGGGTGGCGAGTGGCGGGAGTTGGTGGAGAGGGGGCTGGCCCTGTGCAACTGAACTGGCTCTGGGTGCTGGCGGGCCTGGACGGCCTGCTGATGGTGGCGCTGGGGGCCTTCGGCGCCCACGCCCTGAAGGAGACGCTGGGCCCGCAGGGCACGGAGTGGTGGCGCACGGCCGTGCTCTACCAGGGCCTGCACCTGGCGCCCCTGCTGGCTCTAAGCCTGCTGCCCGGGGGCGGCCGTCTGGCGCTGGCCGCGGGGATCTGCTTCCTGGCGGGCACGCTGCTGTTCAGCGGCAGCCTCTACGCCCTGGCCCTGTCGGGCATCCGTGGGCTGGGCGCCGTGACGCCCGTGGGCGGCCTGCTGCTGCTGGCCGGCTGGGCCTGCCTGGCCGCGCTGGGCCTGCGCCGCGGCTGAGTTTTGTGACACAAACCACAGAGAGGATCCCATGGCCGACTATCCCAAGCTGCGGCGTCTGCATCACGCCGAGTTCTACGTGGGCAACGCCCTACAGGCCGAGTACTACTACCGCAAGGCCTTCGGCTTCTCCCGCAGCGCCTTCCTGGGCCTGGAGACCGGCGCACGCGACCGCGTGTCCTACGTCATGACCCAGGGCCGCGTGCAGCTGGTGCTGACCGGCAGCCTGGACCCGCGGGAGAACGAGATCACGCGCTTCCTGGCCCGCCACGGCGACGGCGTGGTGGACCTGGCCTTCGAGGTGGACGACGCACGCGAGTGCCACCGGCTGGCCGTGGCCAACGGCGCTGTCTCCGTGCTGGAGCCCGTGGAACTGCGCGACGGGCACGGCTCCATCCTCAAGTCCGCCGTGGCCGCCTACGGGGACACGGTGCACTCCTTCATCCAGAAGCAGGACTACGCCGGGCCCTTCCTGCCCGGGTTCGCGGCCCGCTCCGTGCCGGGCGAGGGCGTGGGGCTGCGGATCATCGACCACGTGGTGGGCAACCAGGAGGACGGCCGGATGGAGGCCGTGGTGGCCTGGTACGAGCGCGTGCTGGGGTTCTCGCGCTTCCTGTCCTTCGACGACAAGGACATCTCCACCGAGTACACGGCCCTGCGCTCCGTGGTGATGGCCGCGCCCAACAACATCATCAAGTTCCCGATCAACGAGCCGGCGCCGGGCAAGAAGAAGAGCCAGATCGAGGAGTACGTGGAGTTCCACGGCGGCGCGGGCGTGCAGCACGTGGCCCTGCTCACCGACGACATCCTGAGCACCGTGCGGGCCTTGCGCGCCAACGGCGTGCAGTTCCTGGAAGTGCCGGACACCTATTACGACAGCGTGACCGAGCGCGTGGGCCCCATCGAGGAGGACCTGGCCGAGATCCGCGAGCAGCGCATCCTGGTGGACCGCGACGAGCGCGGCTACTTGCTGCAGCTCTTCACCAAGCCTGTAGAGGACCGCCCCACGCTGTTCTTCGAGATCATCCAGCGCAAGGGCAGCCAGAGCTTCGGCAAGGGCAACTTCAAGGCGCTGTTCGAATCCATCGAGCGCGAGCAGGAACTGCGCGGCACGCTGTAAAGCGGCACGCTGTAAAGGAGACCCCATGCCGATCTATCATCACCTGGGCGAGATCCCGCGCAAGCGCCACGTGGTCTTCCCCGGACCCCAGGGCCAGTTCCGCCACGAGGAGCTGGTGGGCAACAAGGGCTTTGTCGGACCCTCCAGCCTGCTCTACCACGTGAACCGGCCCGCGGCCGTGCTCTCCCAGCGCCTGCTGGCCCCGCTGCGCTGGGAGGCCGAGGAGCCGGGCGGCCTGCGCATGCGCCACCTGCGCTCCAAGCGCCTGCCCGTGGGCGGCGGCGTGCTGGGCGGCCGCACGCCCCTCTTCTTCAACCACGACGTGGCCGTCTCTGTCTGCCGGCCGGACCACGCCGAGGATGTGTTCTACCGCAACGGCCAGGGCGACGAGCTGATCTACGTGGCCGCCGGCGGCGGCGTGCTGGAGAGCCAGTTCGGCCACCTCGTCGTCGGCGAGGGCGACTACGTGGTGATCCCGCGCGGCCTGCTGCACCGCTGGAAGCTCGATCCCGCCGCCGGCCAGGCGCACCTGCTGGTGGTGGAGAGCGCGGGCTACCTGCGCACGCCGGAGCGTTACCGCGGCGAGCACGGCCAGCTGCTGGAACACAGCCCCTTCTGCGAACGCGACCTGCGCCTGCCCCAGGGGCTGGAGACCCGCGACGAGAAGGGCGAATTCCCGCTCTGGGTCAAGCAGGGCAACGCGCTGACCGAGGTGATCCTCCAATACCATCCCTTCGACGTGGTGGGCTGGGACGGCTACTACTACCCCTGGGCCTTCAACATCCGCGATTTCGAGCCCATCGTGGGCCGCGTCCACCAGCCGCCGCCCGTGCACCAGACCTTCGCCAGCGACGGTTTCGTGGTCTGCAGTTTCGTGCCGCGCCTCTACGACTTCCACCCCCAGGCCGTGCCCGCGCCGTATCACCACGCCAACGTGATGACCGACGAGGTCTTGTATTACGCGTCGAACGAGTTCATGAGTCGCAAGGGCATCGAGAGCGGCTCCCTGACCCTGCACCCGGACGGCCTGGTGCACGGTCCGCACCCGGGCCGCGCCGAGGCCAGCGTGGGCCAGCCCGCCACGGAGGAGCTGGCCGTGATGATCGACACCTTCCGGCCGCTCAAGGTGGCCCGGGCGGCGCTGGCCATCGAGGATCCCGACTACACGACGAGTTGGCTGGAGTAGGCCCGGTGGCCGGCAAGCTCACGCCCAAGCTCATCCTGGAAGGCACGCGCCTGACCTTCAAGACCGAGCTGGCCTTCGCGCTGAACGAGCACGCCCGCGTGGTCGGGCCGCGCCGCTACCGCTACCACAGCCCCGTGATCTCCGCCGAGTGGTGCGCGTTCACCAACTATCCCTGGGGTCGCGGGCTGATCAACTTCCTGCCCGAGGAGGAGCCCCAGGCCCTGGAGACCTACCGCACCTGGCTGCGCCTCTTCCAGCTGCAGCGCTACTACAGCTGGATCGTCGACCGCTTCCACATCAGCACCCAGGTCTACCAGGAGCAGGCCCACGGCCGGAAGCTGGACTTCGGCTGGCTGGAGGAGGGGCTGACGGAGCTGAACTTCCGCCTGATCTTCTGCACGCGCCGGGCGGAGACTTTCGCGGCGGCCCGGGAGCGCCGGCTGCTGGTCAGCGGCAAACCCTCCCAGTACGACGAGCTGGAGCGCTTCGTGGAGGAGCAGGAGCGGATGCGCGCCCGCGTGCAGGCCAGCCGCCTGCCCTGGCTGGAACTGGACGTCAGCGACAACGACATCGCGGCCGCCGTGGAGCGCGCGGCGGACTGGCTGGCGGCCAGCGGCGGCCTGGAGATGCCCGACTGAGCCTGCCAGTGCGAATGGATGGAAAGGACATCTGATGGAGATGGAACCCCGGGTGGAAGCCACCCAGTTGCCCGAGCTGACCCTGCTGGGCTACGCGCGCCGCGTGCCCGCGCCGGGTCCGGGCCCGGTCCAGGCGATCGGCGAGTTCTGGGACGAGTTCCTGGCGGGCGGCCTGGCCGCGCGGCTGCCGGATTCGGTGATCCCTGGCCTGCTGCTGGGCGCTTGCTGGAACGAACAGCCGGACGGCAGATTCGACTACCTGATCGGCGTGCCGGTCCGCACGGAGGCGCAGGCGGGCGCGGATCAGGTCCGGCTGGAGCTGCCCGCGGCGCGCTATCTGCGCTGCACGGTGCGCGGCCCCAAGGCCGAGGCCATTCCTGCCGGCTTCCACTGGCTCTTCCGGGAGTGGCTGCCCGGCAGCGGCCTGCGCGTGGCGCCCGGCGCCTGCCTGGAGTGGTACGACCACCGGGCGGAGGCCGACGCGGAGGCCGAGGTGGACCTGTTCGTGCCGATCCAATAATCACGGGGCGGAGCATGGACCTGCAGGTGAAGGACCGCGCCTTCCTGGTGGCCGGCGGCAGCGCCGGACTGGGACTGGGAACCGCCACCCTGCTGGCCCGCGAGGGGGCCCGCGTCTCCATCTGCGGCCGGGATCCCGTCCGGCTGCAGACGGCCCTGGACGACCTGCACGTCCTCGATCCCCGCGCCCACGGCCGGGCCCTCGACCTACGCGACGGGGCCGCCCTGGCGGCCTGGGTGGACGAGGCCGCCCGGCTCTTCGGCCGGCTGGACGGCGTGCTGGTGAACGCCGGCGGACCGCCCCGGGGCGGGCTGGAGAGCTTGGACGACGCGGCCTGGCAGGCGGCCTGGGAGCTGAACCTGCTCTCCGCCGTGCGCTTGGTCCGGGCCGTCCGGCCCCACCTGCGGGCGGCGGGGGGCGGCTCCATCGTGGCCGTGACCTCGGGCTCCGCCCGCGAACCCATCGACGGGCTCTTGCTCTCCAACGTGCTGCGGCCCGGCGTCGGCGCGCTGATGAAGAGCCTGTCCCGCGAGCTGGCGCCGGAGGGCA
The DNA here is from genome assembly GCA_041675285.1 of Candidatus Delongbacteria bacterium. Lineage (NCBI taxonomy): Bacteria > Candidatus Delongiibacteriota > Candidatus Delongbacteria bacterium. The sequence continues at coordinate 222,610 of JBAYTZ010000002.1, read as the reverse complement.
TCCGCTGCAACAGCCTGGCGCCGGGCTTCATCGACACCGAGCGCCTGCGCAGCCTGGAGGCGGCCATGGCGGCGGAGGCGGGCCGCACGCGCGTCGAGCAGGAGGCGCGGCTCTGCGCGGAGGTGCCGCTGGGGCGCTACGGGCGCGTGGAGGAGTTCGCCCATGCGGCTGTCTTCCTGCTGGCGCCGGTCTCATCCTACCTTAGCGGCGTCCAGCTCCCGGTGGACGGTGGCCGTCAGCGCAGTGGCTGACGAATCGGCAGCCTCCAGCCGGGGTTCAGACAGCCACCACCAACCAGGATCCGGCACATGACCCTGCTCTACCTCAGTTCCGACCGCATGGGCCAGGGCGACGACGCCCTCGGCCGCAAACTGCTCAAGAGCTTCCTCAAGGAACTCGCGGCCAGCGCCCACACCCCGGACATGGTGGGCTGCGTGAACGACGGCGTCCTGCTGACCACCACGGGCAGCCCCGTTCTGGAGGAGCTGGGGATCCTGGCCGCCCGCGGTGCGCGCATCGCCAGCTGCGGCACCTGCCTGGACGACCTGCAGCGGCGCGACCAGCTGCTCATCGGCGAAGTGGGCACCATGAGCCAGATCGTTCAGGTGCTGTTCAGCGCGGAGCGCGTGATCCGGATCTGAGGGCGCTGGCCGCGACTCCGCTTCATTCTGAATGCAGGACGGATCCAGCGCAGCGGCTGCGCGGATCCCGGCCCCGGAATGGCCCCGGGCGGGATGCGCGGGCACCCGGCTGTCAAGTCCGGTTTACAGCTGGGCCCGAGGGCGGGGCAAAACCGGGCCGCCGGGGGCGAAATTCACTGGAACGATTTTTGCTTGGAAGGTTGAGCTGGATGGGCCCGCTCATCCGGTCGCAGCGGAACGATATACGCAAACACAATGGGCCAACATGAAATTGTCTAAAATTCTGTTCGCCTGCCTGGCGGGCGCGGGGCTGTTGCAGTCGTGCGCCGAGCGCGAGGACGCCATCCAGAGCGAAATCAGCCTGGTGGGCAGCTGGGGCGACGCCTGGGGCGAAGTGGCCGACGTGGCGGTGGGCCAGGACGTGCTCTACCTGGCCGCCAACCAGCGCGCCGGCGTGTTGACTTTTCCCCTGGCCGCGGAGGCCGCGCCCTTCCCGGCGGGCGGCGCGCCCGGCATCGACAGCCTCTACGCCCCGGGCGACGTGGACTATCTGTCCGCCCACCTGCTGGCCGAGCGCTACCTCTTCCTGAAGCTCTCCACCAACCTGCTGGTCTTCGACGTGCAGGACCCCTACCAGCCGCACTACATGCGCACCTTTTTCGCCAGCGGCGTCAACGAGGTGGAGACGGTGGTGGAGGACGGGACGGCCTACCTCTACTACAGCGACCGCTCCGACGGCTTGAGCCTGCACGCTTTCCCGCTGGATCCCGCGGGCCTGCCGGCGGACAGCCCGGCGCGCTGGTTCCACAACGGCGCCAACCCCACCACGGACTACGTGGACACCTTCCTCGACTACGAGAACGACGGCAACGACCTGGACGTGGTGGACGACCTGATCTTCCTGGCCGACGGCCGCTACGGGTTGAAGATCTTCCAGCACCAGGGCGCGCGCATGCCCATGCGCCTGAGCGAGCTGGCCACCCTGCGCCTGCCCGGCGACGCCCTGCGCCTCTCCGTCCGGGACGGGCTGGCGGCCGTGGCGCTTGGTTCCGGCGGCCTGGCCGTGGTGGATGTCAGCGATCCCAGCCGGCCCTACCTGCGCAGCGTGCTGCGGCCGGGCGGCACCACGCTGGACGTGGAGCTCAAGGACGACCACGCCTATCTGGCCAGCAGCTCCAAGGGCGTGATCGTCGCCGACCTGCGCGATCCCTCCCGGCCCGTGCCGCGCTGGCAGCACGAGGGCGGTTACGCGCGCCGCCTGCAACTCGCCCACGGCCGCATCTACGTGGCCGACGAGGACGAGGGTCTGCTGATCCTGGCGGATCCGCTGGGCGCCAACTGAGACAACAACGAACTGAACCGAAAGGACGCCTCATGAGCAAGACCCTGTGCCGGACCTGGTTGCGAAGCCTGCCGGCGGTGGCCGGGCTGCTGTTGCTGGCCTCGACCGCCCGCGCGGTGGATCCCCCCCGCTACTGGTCCAGTGAAAGTGGCATGGCCGTGCGCCAGGGCTACCACATCGAGTGGCAGCGCACGGCGGAGGAGGGCGGCCCCGGCGAGTTGATCATCAGCTGGTCGGACACGCGCTTCGGCATGCGCGACCTCTTCGCCCAGAAGATCGATGTCTCCAACCCCGGCCAGCCGGCCGTCTGGAGCACCACGGACGAGCACGGGCTGGTGGACGCGCTGATCGTCAACGACGACGTGATCCGCCAGGAGGACCCGGTGCTGATCGGCGACGGCGCCGGCGGCGCCATCGTCAGCTGGATCGATTTCCGCGACGATCCGCGCGGCGACATCTACGTGAACCGGCTGGTGGACGGCACGGGCTCGGGCGCCCTGGCCTGGGGCGCCTCCGGCGTTCCGCTCTGCACGGACTGCGCCAACGGCTCCGAGAACATGCCCAAGAGCCAGTGCATCGACGGCGCGGGCGGCTCGTGGGTGGCCTGGGCCGACCACCGCAACTCCACCTGGGACCTCTACGTCAGCCGGGTGACGGCCGACGGCGACGTGCCCGCCGCCTTCGGCAGCGACGGCTTGCTGGTGGTGGGCGAGGTGGGCGACCAGGAAGCCATGTCCATGGAGCACGACGGCGCCGGCGGCGCCTTCCTGGCCTGGGTGGACAAGCGCGACGCGGCGGACGACGACATCTACATCGAGCACGTCCTGGCCAACGGCACGCTGGTGGCCGGCAACGGCGGGCGGCCCGTGGTCAGCCTGCCGGGCAGCCAGCAGTCGGTGAAGGTCACCTGGGACGGCGGCACGGGCTGCTTCGTCAGCTGGGTGGACCTGCGGAACGACAACGCGGGCGACATCTACCTGCAGCACTTCAACACCTCCCTGACGGAGACCTTCGCCGAGGGCGGCCTGGCCGTGGCGGCGCAGGTGGGCAACCGCGAGAACAATCCCCGCCTGAGCTACGCCGGCGACGGCACCACGCTGCTCATGTGGGAGGACAACCGCAACGACCCGAACAACATCCAGGCGGACATCTACTGCCAGAAGGTCAGCACGGCAAACACGGCGATCTGGGGCGCGGGCGGCGTGCCCGTCTGCCTGGCCGCCGGACACCAGCAGCAGGCCCGCGCGCTGGGTGACGGCGCCGGCGGCGCCTTCTTCACCTGGCAGGACAGCCGGGACGAGGACTACTCCGCCATCTACGCCCAGCGGCTGAACTCCAGCGGCGTGCGCCAGTGGGCGGCGGACGGCGCCGTGGTGGTGGACCGCGCGGATCTCGAGTCCGACGCCATCGCCCCGGCCCTGCGCCTGGACCAGCAGGGCGGGCTGTTCGTGGTCTGGGGCGACCTGAGCCGCGGCAGCCTGGGCATTTTCTCCCAGCACCTGAACGCCGCCGGCCAGCGCAGCCTGGCTGTGACCGGCCATGACTCCGTCTGGGGCATCTCCGGCTCCTGCAGCCTGGTGCGCAACGTGGCCACGCCGGACGGCGCCCTGGTCTTCTGGATCGACCCGCGCAACGCGGGCGGCCCCCACGTCTACATGCAGAACCTGGCGCGCTTGACCGGCGCCCTCCAGCTGCCGGAGAACGGCGTGCCCGTGGCCCTGGAGCTCGACGGGGGGCAGAAGAACTTCCAGGTCGCGGCCGACGGCGCGGGCGGCGCCTACGTCTTGATCGAGGTGGGCTCCGAGTCCGCCCAGCGCGCCTGGCTGACCCGCGTGAACGCCAGCGGCCAGCCCATCTGGGACGCCCCGCGTCCCGTCACGCCGGGCTTCGACTCCGGATCCGGGCTCGAATACCAGGAGCGCTCGCGCCTGCTCGTGCACGGCGACCAGATCCTGGTGGCCTGGTCGGGCGTGGACACGGACTACAGCAACTTCATCGCCGAGGTGGGCATCCAGGCCTTCGACACCGCCGGCAACGTGCTCTGGGGCGACGACGGCCTGCGCATCACCTCCACCAGCGCCATCCACGAGAAGCTCACCGACCTGGTGGCCGGCCCCGACGGCGGCGCCTGGCTGCTCTGGGATTCGGGCAACTGGCAGGACACCAACGTGCTCACCCAGCTGGTGAACGCCCAGGGCCAGCCGGTCCTGGCGGCGGGCGGCGTGAGCTACGCCGGCGGCACGGGCAAGCAGGAGCGCGCCGTGGGCGCCCCCGGGGACCACGGCAACCTGCTGGGCGTCTGGCTGGATTACGCGGCGGAAGTCTTCGACAGCGACCTGATCGCCCGCAGCCTGTCCCCCGCCGGCGGGGTGGAGTGGACGGCCCAGATCGACATGCGCGCGCTCTCCCAGAAGACGCCGGTCATCATCTCCGACGGGCAGGGCGGCGCCTACGTGGCCTACACGGACTTCTCCAACGCGGCCAACGACGACGTCTACGCCACGCACATCCTGTCCGACGGCAGCCTGGCCTGGACCGGGACGGAGACCAACGTGGCCGTGGGCGCGGGCACCCAGGAGGACGTGGCGCTGGCCCTGGTGCCGCGCGGCGGCTGGAACGGCCTGGTGCTGGCGCTGGCCGCCGAGGAGATCGGCGACACCACCGGCTACAAGGACCTCTGGGCCCGGGACTCCCACGTGAACCCCATCGGCGGCGACGTGACGGATACTTTCTACGAGGGCACGATCTTCAACTTCTTCCACACCCAGCGCGAGCCCGTGCTGAGCCACGACCTGGCCGACGGCACCTACCTGTCCTGGGTGGACATGCGCGCCTCGGGCAAGGAAGACCTGAAGGACATCTACACCCAGCGGCTGGCCTTCGGCGACGTGGACGTGGAGTCCCCGCCCGCCGTGGCCCGCGGGTTCCAGCTGGCGCAGAACACGCCCAACCCCTTCAATCCCGACACGCGGATCGACTTCCAGATCCTGCGCGCCGGCGAGGTCAGCCTGCGGATCTTCGACTTGCAGGGCCGGCTAGTGCGCACGCTTGAGGACGGCCGGCTGGCCACGGGCACCTACCAGCGGATCTTCGACGGCCGCGACGCGGCCGGTCGTCCGCTGGCCTCCGGCGTCTACATCTACCAGTTGCAGGCCGGCGGGCACGAGGAGAGCCGCCGCATGCTGCTGGTCAAGTAGACCGCGCCTTCTCCTGTCACACAAAAGCCCCCCGGTCCACGGATCGGGGGGCTTTCTCATGTGTCACAACCATCTGCTCCGCGCTAGTTCTCCAGCCGCCGGGCCGCCTGCTCCAGGCTGTCGCCCAGGCTGCGCAGTTGTCCGGTGTGCTCGCCGGCCTGGCGGACCTGGCGGCCCACGTCCTCCATCCCGCCCCGCACCGACTGGATGCGCTGGCTGATCTCGTGGGCAGCGGCGGAGGCGTCGGACACGCTGCGCGTGGCGTCGTTCATCCCTTGCACGGCCTGGCCGATGTTGCGCGAGATCTCGCGCGTGGTGGCGTTCTGCTCTTCCAGGGAGCCCGCCACGGTGGTCATGGTGTGGCTGATCTCCGTGATGTAGCCCGTGATGCTCTGGATGTCGTCCGCCGTGGAGCGGGCCGTGGTCTCGATGCCCGAAACCTTGGTCTGGATGTCCACGATGGCGTCGCTGGTCTGGCGCGCCAGGTCCTTGACCTCGTTGGCCACCACGGCAAAGCCCTTGCCCGCGCTGCCCGCCCGGGCCGCCTCGATGGTGGCGTTGAGGGCCAGCAGTTTGGTCTGCTCGGAGATGCTGATGATGGTGTTGACGATGGAGCCGATCTCGCTGGAGGCCTGGTTGAGCGCCTGCACGCGGCCCTGCATGCCCTGGGACTGCTGGACGGCGTGCTGCGTGCGCGCGTTGGCCTCGGCCGTGGTGCGCGAGATCTCGTCGATGGTGGCGCTCATCTCCTCGGTGGCCGCGGCCAGGTTGCGGAAGATGCCGTGGGTCTCTTCCACCGCGGCGGAGGCGGTCTGGAAGTTGCCGCTCATCTGCTGGGCCCCGGCGGCCACTCCCTGCACCTGGAGGGACATGTCGGCGAAACCCTGGTCCACCGAGTGCGACATCTGGGCCAGCTGGCTCACGGCGCTGGAAAGCTGACCCGCGCCGCTCTGCACCGCGCCTTGCGCCTCCACGATGTGCGAGATGTCCAGCACGTGCTCGATGGCCCCGATGATCCGGCCTTGGGCGTCTCGGAAAGGCGAGCCGGCATAGAGGATGGGCACGCTGAGGCCGGGCCGCGGGTTGGCCACCGTGCGTTCGGTGACCGGCGCGCCCTGGGCCATGGCCTGGGCCAGGGCGCACTTGTCCGTTCGGCAGTGGCCCGTGCGGAAGAGGTCGTAGCACTTGGTGCCGATGTAGTCCTGGGCTCGCTTGCCTCCCAGCGCGGCGCCGGCCGCGTTGAGGGAGACGATGGTGAAGTCCTTGTCAATCATCATGACAGGCAAACTCATCGAGTTCAGCATGCGCTCGCCGCGCTCGTCTTCGGCCCCGGGCTTCGAGTCGGTCCGGGGGCGGCGCAGCAGGCTCCAGGCCAGCGCGCCCAGACTGACGAGCAAGGCGCCGATCAGTGTGTACAACATGGATCCTCCCGTTCTGTGCAGAACTATGCCGGTGCTTCGTTCGATTATCGGGCAGGCAGCCGCGGCGTCTTGAGGTGGATTCATTCTTTTTTGGGAAGAAATTCCCAACAATTCCACCCCCCTTTGCCAGCCCGGCCGCCGGACCCCGCTCCGCCCCGCCGGCCGGCGCGTCGGCCGGACCCTGGACGCCCTGCCGGAGGCGGCCCCGGCTTGGCTTTCCCCGCCTCCGGTGGTACTTTTCCCGGGCATTCCGCCGGCAGGTGAAAGGAGCGCTTCCGCGTGCTGCTGCAGGCCCCACAGCCCGGTTCGAGAACCTTTTCCATCGAGCTGGCTTACGAGGGCTCGGGTTTCCTGGGCTGGCAGATCCAGGCCACGGGCCGCACCGTGCAGGGCGAGCTGCGCGCGGCCTGCGAGCGCATTCTGGCCCAACCGCTGAACGTGAGCGGCGCGGGCCGCACGGACACGGGCGTGCACGCGCGCGCCAGCCTGTGCAGCTTTCCAGCGCTCACCGCGCGGCGGGCGGACGAATTGTGGCGCGGGTTGCGGCGCATCCTGCCGCCGGACATCCACGTGCGGCGGGTGGACGAGCGTGCCGCGGGCTTCAACGCGCGCTTCAGCGCCCGGGCCCGCGAGTACGGCTACCGGCTCGTGCGCGGGCTGGACCCTTTCCGGCGGCGGCTGGCCTGGTGCAGCAGCTACCGGCTGGACGTGGACGCCATGCGCGCGGAACTGGCCGCGCTGAGCGGGCGCCGGGATTGCCGGGGCTTTTGTGTCACGGGTTCGCTGCCTCCCCAGGCCTGGTGCGATTTCCAGCTGGCGGAGCTGGAGGAGCGGGATGACGAGCTGCTGTTCCGCGTGCGCTGCGACCGCTTCCTGCACAGCATGGTGCGCAGCCTGGCGGGCACCCTGCACGACGTGGGCCGCGGACGGCTGGAGCCCGGCGCGCTGGAGCACGTCCTGCGCACGGGCGAACGCGCCCGCTGTGGCGTGGTGGCTCCACCCCAGGGCCTGTACCTGGAGCGCGTGGTGTACGAAGAGTTCAGCACCGGCGGCCCCGAGGGCTGGAGCCGGCTTGAGGATGGGGTGAATCCGCAGCGGCTGGCGGACTAAGCGGGGCGGTCCTGGTCCGTCCGCGCGCGGCCCGCTGCGACAATGGCGCAATCTGTGGCCTCCCGGCCCCCCGGGACGCCCAACGAGGAAGGACGAAGGGCATGAAGTTTTTCATCGACACCGCCAACCTGGCGGAGATCCGCGAGGCGGCGGCCATCGGCATCCTGGACGGCGTGACCACCAATCCCACGCTGATCGCCCGGGAGAAGCGGCCCTTCCAGGAGCTGATCCTCGAGATCTGCCAGATCGTGGACGGCCCGGTGAACGCCGAGGTGATCAGCCTGGACGCCGAGGGCATGATCCGCGAGGGCCGCGAGCTGGCCAAGCTGCACGCCAACGTCTGCGTGAAGATCCCCATGACCGTGGAGGGCCTGAAGGCCGTCAAGGTCTTCAGCGGCGAAGGGATCATGACCAACGTGACGCTGATCTTCCAGCCCCTGCAGGCCCTGATGGCCGCCCGGGCGGGGGCCAGTTTCGTCAGCCCCTTCGTGGGCCGGCTGGACGACATCGGCGAGGTGGGGATGGACCTGGTGGCGGACATCCGCCGCATCTACGACGCCTACGCGCTGGAGACGGAGATCATCGTGGCCAGCGTGCGGCATCCCATCCACGTGCTGGAGGCGGCGCGCATCGGCGCGGACATCTCGACGATCCCCTTCAAGGTGATCCAGCAGCTGTCGCACCACCCCCTGACGGAGAAGGGCATCGCGCAGTTCCTGGATGACTGGAAGAAGGTCCCCCAGGCCTGATCTCTCTCTCGCGCTTGGTCTCTCAACACAGAGACACAGAGGCACAGAGACGAGAATTGGATTGAATGTTGGGCGTGGGCAGAGAGTCGCGCGACCGGGAATCTTGGTGAGCGCGAAGACACGGAGACTCAAAGACGAGTTGTGTCACGTGAGGTGAAGGCCGTAGGCCTGAACCAGAACCAGGTGGTGACGCTTTCAAGCGGAACCAGCTACATGGCGGCAGGAAGCCCAAACGCCGGCCAGCGGAAGGCCACCGCGAGGTGGCCTGACTCTGGCCGATGAGAAAAAGCGCCTCTTTGGCACCACCTTTCTGGCGCAGGCAGAAAGGTGGTAATCAAGGGCACTCGGCAAATGACAGGAATGCGGTGAACCCCCATCCCAGCCTTCCCCCTTGCAGGGGGAAGGGGAGGAGCGCCCAGTGAGACGTGCCGTGCAGCGAATGGTGGAAGGCGTCTGGCTGGCCCTTGGCATGGTGCTGGGCCTGCTGTTGCTGCGCACCCTGACGCCCATGCGCGCCCAGACTCCCGGCGCTGGCGCCGGCGCGGACTTAAGCCCCGCCGCCCTGCAGGGCCAGGTGGCCGAGAGCCGGCACAACGCCATCACGCGCGCCGTGGCCCTGGCCGAGCCCGCCGTGGTGGGCATCAACGTGGTGCAGGTGGAGCGCTACATCGAGCGCAGCCCCTTCGCCCGCGACCCCTACTGGGGCCAGTTCTTCCCCGACCGGGTGATCGAGCACCCGGTGCAGAACCTGGGCTCGGGCTTCATCATCAGCGCCGACGGCCTGACGGTGACCAACGAGCACGTGGTGCACCGCGCAGAGAAGATCGTCGTGACGCTGCCCGACGGGCGCGAGGTCAACGCCAAGCTGGTGGGCGCGGACTACAACTCCGACATCGCCCTGCTGGACCTGGACGGCGACGGCTTTCCCGTGCTGGAGATGGGAGACTCGGACAAGATCCTCATCGGCGAGTGGGCCATCGCGGTGGGCAATCCCTACGGGTTGTTCTCCAGCTCCAGCCCCAGCGTCACGGTGGGCGTGATCAGCGCCGTGGACCGCGATTTCGGCGCCCAGGACGACGCGCGCGTCTACATCGGCATGCTGCAGACCGACGCGGCCATCAACCCCGGCAACTCGGGCGGGCCGCTGGTGAACGCCGAGGGCCAGGCCATCGGCATGAACACGATGATCTACAGCCAGAACGGCGGCAGCGTGGGCCTGGGCTTCGCCATCCCCGCCAACCGCGTGCAGGAGATCGTCCGGGACCTCAAGGGCCAGGGCTACGTGGATCGCAACATCTGGACCGGGGTCTGGATCCGCGACCTGAACCGCAAGACGGCCCAGGTGCTGGGCTATCGCGGCAAGGGCGGCGTGCTGGTGGTGGAGTTGAGTTCGGGCAGCCCGGCGGAACAGGCCGGGCTCAAGGTCCACGACATCGTGCTCAAGCTCAACGGGCGGGCCGTGAACACCTCGCGGGACATCAAGACCATCATCGCGGACACGGACGTCAAGGTCGGGGACCGCCTCGTGATGGAGGTCTTCCGCGAAGGCCGCGTGCTGACCATCGGCATGCGCGCCGGCACCATGCCCGAGACCCGTCGCGAACGCTGAGCAAGGGAAGACTGGAGGAACGGTGGCCAAGAATGGCGTGACCCATCGGACCAAGCGGGTGTACGAGGACGGCCCCAGCACCCTGGAGCTGGAGTTCCTGGATCTGGCCGAGCTGCCCGACGGACGGCTCAAGGCGCCGTTCAAGGGCAAGGGCGAGGTGTGCGCGCGGTTCTCGGAGGCGGTCTTCCGCTATCTGGAGAGCTACAACATCGGCCACCACTTCCTGGCCATGAGCGGCGAAGCCCGCATGAAGGTGCGCCGGCTGGACATGCTGCCGCTCTCCGTGCGCGTCCGCAACTTGGCCGCCGGGGAGCTGGCCGAGATCTTCCCGGTCCAGGAGGGCCAGCTGCTGGACGTGCCGGTGGTGGAGCTGTTCTACAAGCGGCCCGGCGCCGGGCTGGTGCCGGTCAACAGCTCCCATTGCCTGGCCTTCCACCTGGCCACGGAGGACGAGCTGCGAGCCGTGGACCGGATGGCCTCCAAGATCAACGCCGTCCTGCGCAGCTTCTTCGACCGGCGGGACATCCAGCTGGTGGACGTGGAGCTGGAGTTCGGCCGCCACCAGGGCCAGCTGCTGCTGGGCGACGAGATCAGCCCGGACACCTGCCGGCTCTGGGACCGCCGCACGCGCCGCAAGTACGATTCCGACTGCCTGCGTTCCGGGCTGGCCGCCGCCGAGTCGGCCTACCGCGACGTGCTTGAAAAGGTGCTGGGCTGATGAGACTGCATCCCGCCGGCCGGTCCGTCGTGAGCCGCTTCCTGGGGGCGGGCATCCTGCTGCTGCTGGGCCCCGGCCTGTTGGACGCGGCCCTCTGGCTGCGCCCCGTGGGCGCGCTGACCGTGGCGGCGGGGGCCTTCCTGGCCTGGTTCTACCGCGACCCCGAGCGCGCCTCCGCCGCCGGGCCGGGGGCCATCCTCGCGGGCGCCGACGGCAAGGTGATCCAGATCCGCGAGCTGGCGCACTGTCCGGAGATCGGCGGCCCGGCCCGCCAGGTGAGCGTTTTCATGAGCCCGCTCAACGTCCACGTCAACCGGGCCTCCGTGGCCGGCCGCGTGGCCTCGGTGGTCTACCGGCCGGGCGAGTACCTGATGGCCTTCCACGAGAAGTCCTCGGAGTTGAACGAGGCCAACCTGCTGGTGCTGGAGGACGAGCGCGGCCGGCGCGTGGCCCAGCGGCAGATCGCCGGCTTCCTGGCGCGGCGCGTGGTCTGCGAGGTGGCGGAGGGCCGCGACCTGCAGCGCGGCGAGCGCTACGGCATCATCAAGCTGGGCTCGCGCATGGACCACTTCCTGCCACTTGAGAGCACGCTGTGCGTCCAGCTGGGCGAACGCGTGCGCGCGGGGGAGAGCATCCTGGGAGAATGGACATGAACCGACTGGGACGACTGCCCAATCTGATCACCTTCCTCAACGTGATCTTCGGCTTCGCCGCCGTGGCCAGCCTGATCCGCTACGGGGCCGAGCCCGCCGGCGTGGGCCGCGCGGCCTGGTTCATCTTGATCGCCGCGCTGCTGGACGCCATGGACGGCAAGCTGGCGCGCGCCATCGGCCGCCAGAGCGAATTCGGCAAGGAGCTGGACAGCCTCTCCGACGCCGTTTCGTTCGGCCTGGCCCCCAGCGTGCTGCTCTACACGATGGAGTTCTCCAATTGGTCCGAGCGCGGCGACCTCTTCGGCCTGGCGGGCTTCTTGCTGGCCGCCCTGCCGCTGACCTTCGGCTGCTACCGGCTGGCCCGCTTCAACGTGGAGACCTCGGTGGAGGGCAAGAAGAACTCGCACTTCGCCGGCCTGCCCATCCCCGCCGCGGCGGGTCTGATCGTCTCCTACGTGCTGTTCTGCCTGGACCTCTTCGGCGAGGTCTGGCGGCCGGGCATCCTGCCGCTGGCGCTGGTGGCCTCCTTCCTGATGATCAGCCGTGTGCGCTTCGAGGGCATGCCCTACTTCAGCCTGCGCCAGGGCAACCGCAACCTGACGCGCCTGACCCTGTTCGTGCTGACGGTGGGCAGCATCCTGTTCCTGCAGGCCATGGCGCTCTTCCCCGCCGCGCTGGGCTACATCGGCTACTCCATCGTGCAGCACCTGCGCCGCGAGCCGGCCGTGGTGCTGGAGGACGAGGAGGAAGGCGAGGAGTGGACGGATCACACGCGCTTCTAGCCGCGCCAGGTTCTTTCACCACAGAGGCACAGAGACACAGAGACGAGAATTGGATTGTGTGTTGCGCTAGGGTAGTGCGTAGCGCGACCGGGAGTCTGGGTGAACACGAAGACACAGAGACTCAAAGACGATTTGTGTTACGTGAGGTGAAGGCCTGAAGGCCTGAACCAGAACCAGGTGGTGACGCTTTCAAGCGGAACCAACAACACGGTGGCAGGAAGGCGTAACTGCCGCCAGCGGAAGCCCGCCGGGAGGCGGGCTGACTCTGGCGGGTGAGAAAAAGCGCCTCTTTGGCGCCACCTTTCTGGCGCCAGCAGAAAGGTGGAAAACACGGCACCCGGCCCCTGCCGGTGGATGGGTAAGCGGCCCGACCGTCAGACCCTCCCCCCATCCCGGCCTTCCCCCACTTCGCGGGGGAAGGGGTCGCACAGGCGGACGTGTCTGGGTGCGTGAGGTGAAGCCCGCTGGGGCTGAACCAGAACCAGGTGGTGACGGCGTCAGCCGGAACCAACTACACGGCGGCAGGAAGCGCAATCGCCGGCCAGCGGAAGGCCACCGGGAGGTGGCCTGACTCTGGCCGTTGAGAAAAAGCGCCTCTTTGGCTCCACCTTTCTGGCGCAAGCAGAAAGGTGGAAAACAAAGGCTCCCGGCAGTCTCCGGGAGGGCGATCAATTGGCGTGGGCGCGCCCCCATCCCATCGCGCCCCGGCGTTGCCGGGTCGCGCCTTCCCCCGCGGGGCGCGAGGGAAGGGAATTGGCTTCGCCTCGCACATGGACACAGGATGACAGATAACCAGGGCCGCGCGCCCAGCGCAGAGCACCCGCAGGAGGATTGATGATCCAGGCCCAGATCCGCATCATGCCCAAGGCGGGCATCCTGGACCCCCAGGGGCAGACCGTTCTGCGCGCCCTGGCCAGCCTCGGCTTCGAGGCCGCCCACGCCTGCCGGGTGGGCCGCTTCGTCACCCTGGATTTCCAGGGCGTGGGCCAGGCGGAGGTGGAACTCGAAGTGGCGCAGATCTGCAAGCGCCTGCTGGTGAATCCCAACACCGAGTCCTGGAGCGCCAGCTACCTGACGCTGCCGGATCCCGCCCCCGCCGGGGCCGAGGCATGAGAACGGGCATCGTCGTCTTTCCCGGTTCCAACTGCGACGCCGACACGCGCTGGGTGCTCGAGGAGAAACTGGGCCTCAAGCCCGTCATGCTCTGGCACAAGGAGCCCATCCAGGGCGAGTTGGACCTGATCATCCTGCCCGGCGGCTTCTCCTACGGCGACTACCTGCGCACCGGGGCCATCGCCGCCGTCAGCCCCGTGATGCGCGACGTGCGCGCCCACGCGCAGCGCGGCGGCCTGGTGCTGGGCATCTGCAACGGCTTCCAGATCCTCTGCGAGGCCGGCCTGCTGCCCGGCGCGCTGATGATCAACGCCGGGCTGCGCTTTCTCTGCAAGGACGTGCACCTGAAAGTGGAGCGGTTGGATACGCCCTTCACGGCGGCGCTGGACCGGCCCGCCGTGCTGCGCCTGCCCATCGCCCACCACGGCGGACGCTACGTCTGCGACCCCGCGGAGCTGGAGGCGCTGGAGGACGAGCGCCGCATCCTGTTCCGCTATTGCGACGAGGAGGGCCGGGCGTCGGCGGAGGCCAATCCCAACGGCAGCCTGCACGGCATCGCCGGCGTGCTCTCGGAGAACGGCCGCGTGCTGGGCATGATGCCCCATCCCGAGCGGGCCGCCGAACTGGCCCAGGGCAGCGACGACGGACTGGCCGTCTTCCACTCCCTGGTGGGGGCCGTGGAGACCCTGCACTCCCTATGAGCCGCCCGGCTGCGCGGCCCAATCCGGGCTCCCGTGACCTGACCTTCTGGGAGCACCTGGACGAACTGCGCGGCGTGCTGGTCCGCAGCGCCGTGGTGGTGCTGACGCTGATGGCCCTTTGCTTTGTGTTCGCCTCCACGCTGCAGGAGCTGCTGATCCGGCCCTTCGCCCAGGCGGCCGCCCGGGTGGGTCCGGGCGCCGGCCAGCTGGCCCTGCTCAGCCCCACCGAGGGCTTCCTGGTGCGCATGAAGCTGGCCCTGTTCACGGGCCTGCTGCTGGGCAGCCCCTACCTCTTCCTGCAGGTCTGGGGCTTCGTCTCACCTGGCCTGCACGCCCGGGAGAAGCGGCTGGTGCTGCCGGTGGTCAGTGTGGCCTCCGTGCTCTTCCTGGCGGGCGCGGCCTTCGGCTACTTCGTCATGGGCGTCGCCACGGAATTCCTGCTGCGCTTCTCCACGCCCGACATCGGCAACCAGTGGTCGCTCTCCAGCTACCTGACCTTCCTGACCCAGATCATGCTGGGCCTGGGCCTGGTCTTCCAGCTCCCGCTGGTGCTGCTCTTCCTGATGCGCCTGGGTCTGGTGACGCCCGCGCAGTTGGCGGGCTGGCGGCGCCACGCGGTCGTGGCGATCCTGGTGGCCGTGGCCCTTCTGCCCATGCAGGACCCGCTCTCGCTGGTGCTGATGTCCGCGCCGCTCTACCTGCTCTACGAGGCCTCCATCGTGGCCGGCCGGCTGCTGGCCAGACCCCGGCGGACACCGGCGGCGGCGCCGGACGCGACCCCGGCGGGTCCGGCTGCGGCCGGGCCGCGCGTGGTGGGACGGCCTGCCCGCGAGGACCGTGAAGGACCCCGAAGCCGCGGGGACTATCCCGATTGACCGCCGGCCGCGAGCCGGCCTTGAGGATGCCAGATGTATTTGTCCCGACTGGAGCTGTACGGCTTCAAATCCTTCGCCCAGCGCACCGTGGTGGAGTTCTCCTCCGGCGTGACCAGCGTGGTGGGCCCCAACGGCTGCGGCAAGACCAACATCCTCGACGCCGTGCGCTGGGTGCTGGGCGAGCAGCGCAGCGCCACGCTGCGCTCCGAGCGGATGGAGAGCGTGATTTTCAACGGGTCCGCCCAGCGCCGTCCCCTGGGCATGGCCGAGGTCAGCCTGACCATCGAGAACAGCCGCGGCATCCTGCCGATGGAGTACGGCGAGATCGTGCTCACCCGGCGCCTCTATCGCTCCGGCGAATCCGAGTACCTGATGAACCGCCAGCCCTGCCGGCTGAAGGACATCAACGACCTCTTCATGGACACGGGCATGGGGGCGGGCTCCTACTCGGTGATCGAACTCAAGATGGTGGAGGACCTGCTCTCGGATAAACCCGAGGAGCGGCGCCAGCTCTTCGAGGAGGCCGCCGGGATCACCAAGTACAAGCACCGGCGCCGCGCCGCCCTGCGCAAGCTGGATGAGACGCGCCAGCACATCCTGCGGCTGGAGGACGTGGTGGCCGAGGCCGAGCGCCAGGTGGCGGCCCTCAAGCGCCAGGTGGGGCGGACGGAGCGCCACCGCGAACTGACCCTGGAGCTGCGCGAGACCGAGCTCGGCCTGGCCCGCGAGGATCTGGCGCGCTGGAACAACCGGCTGGCGCCCCTGCGCCGCCTGGTGGAACAGGGCGGGCTGCAGGCCGCGCGCCTGGAGGCCGAGCTGGCCCGCCAGGGCAGCCTGCTCAGCAGCCTGGGCAACGACCTCCTGCGCGCCGAGGAGGCCGCCGCCGAGGGCGATCTGAGCCTGCGGGCGCGCTGGGAGGATTGCCGCAAGCTCGAAGACGAGGCCCTGGTGACCCGCGAACGGCTCAAGGCGCTGGAGCGCGAGCAGGCGCGGCTGGAGCGCGAGCAGGCCGAGCTGGCTCCGCGGTTGGCGGAGAACCGCGCGCGCTGCGGCGGGCTGGAGGCCACGGAGCACGAGGCCGCCGCCGCCCAACTGGAGTTGGACACCGGACTGGAGCAGGCCGCCTCGCGCGCCCTACAGGCCGAGCAGCGCCTGGACGCCCTGCGCGCCCAGCTGGAGCAGGCCCGGGCCCGGGTGCTGGATCTGCTGGGCCGGCAGGCGCGGCTGGGCGGCGAGCAGGCGGGCGTGACCGCCGCCCTGGACGGCCACCGCCGGCGGCGCGCCGATCTGGAGGAGGAGCTGCAGCTGCTGCAGGCCGACCGCGGCGAGCGTGGGCTGGAGCGCGAGGCGCTGGATCTGCTGCTGGGCCAGGGGCGCGAGCGCGTGCGCCTGGCCGGCGAGACGCGCGGCGCGGCGCGGGAGTCCGTCGAGGCGGCGCGGGAGGCGCTGCAGGAGGCCCGCCGCGCCCAGCAGGAGCTGCAATCCGAGCTGCGCGCCCTGGAGGGTCGGCGCCAATTGCTGGAGCAATTGCTCAGCCGCTTCGAGGGCGTGCCCGGCGGGGCGCGCGTCGTGCTGGAGAAGCGCCTGCCCGGCGTGCTGGACGTGCTGGGCAACTTGGTGCACGCGGACGCCGGCCTGCTGCCCGCGCTGGAGAGCGCCCTGGGCGAGGCCGCGGGCTGGGTGCTGGCGGAGGACTCTGCCGCCGTGGACGCGGCGGCCGGGCTGCTGCGCGAGGCGGGCAAGGGTGGCTGCACCTTCGCCGTGCTGGACCGCGTGCCCCGACAGGACGGCGCGGCCGCGGCTCCCGCCGGCTGCCGGCCGCTGGCGGCGATCCTGCGCTGCGACGAGCGGGTGCGCCCGCTGCTGGAACACCTGCTGCGCGACTGCTGGCTGGTGGAGGACGCCGCTCGCCAGCCCTGGGAGGATCCGGCCCGCGCGGGCCAGCTCTTCATCACGCCCGACGGCGAGAGCCGCCGGCCGCCGCTCTTGCGCCGGCACGGCCGGGGCGCCGGGGGCGGGCACCTGGGTCTGCGCTTTCAGGCGGAGGGCCTGAAGGGCGAGGGCGAGAACCTGGCCCGGCAGGCCGGGGAGCGCGACCGGCTGACGGCCGAGCGCCAGACCGGGCTGCGCGCCGCCGAGGAGGAACTGGCCGCGGCCGAGCTGGCCCACCAGGCCGCGGGCGAGGCCCTGCGCGAGCAGGAGCGCCGCCGCGAGCGCCTGACCCTGGAGGAGGAGCGCGCCGGACGCGACGAGGAGGGCTTCCGCCGCAGCCTGGCCGAGCTGGCCCAGCGCGTGGGCGAGGTGGAGCACCGGGAGCGCGCCCTGCGGCAGCAGCACGACGAGTTGCAGGCGGAACGGGACGAGGCCGAGGACGCCAACTCCCGGCTGGCCGCCCAGTCCGAGGAGCAGGCCCGGGCCACCCGCGGCCTGCTGGAGGCGCGCGGCACGGCGCAGATGGCGGCCTCCGAGGGCCGGCTCAAGCTGGACGCCCTGCGCCGGGAGTTGGAGCAGGTGCGGCGCTTCCTGCTGGAGGGCGGCGAGCGCCTGGAGCACGCCAGCGCCGAACTCGCCGAGGGCGAGGCCCGCCGCGTGGGTCTGGCCGCGCGCCGCGAGGAGTTGGAGCGCCTGCAGATCGCCGCGGCCCTGGCCCGGGAGGAGGAGGAGCGGCGGCAGGACGAGCGCAAGGCCCTGTTGGCCGAGCTGCGCGGCCGCCAGCGCGAGTTGCGCGGCGCGGAGGACGAGTTGCGCGGCGAGCGCGACGGGCTGCGCGAGCGCGCCCACCAGGCCGAGCTGGAGAGCCGGGGCTTGGAGGCGCGACTGGCCGCGCTGCTGGAGCGCATCCAGTCCGAGTACGAGGTGCAACTGGAACTGCCGGAGCCGGTGGAGGAGGAGGACGAGGATTCCGACCAGGCCGCCCTGCGCGAGGAGTCGCGCGAGGAGCGCAGGCGGCGGACCGCCGAACTCAAGGACGCCCTGCGCCGGCTGGGTCCGGTCAACCTGCTGGCCATCGAGGAATACGAGACGGAGAGCAGCCGGGCGGGCTTCCTGCGCGCCCAGCTCAACGACCTGCTCGAGGCCGAGGCCATGCTCCAGGAAACCATCGGACGCATCAACCGGGTGGCCCGCGAACTCTTCGAGGAAACCTTCCGCCAGATCCGCTCCAACTTCGAGTACCTCTTCCGCAAGCTGTTCAGCGACGGCCGCGCCGACCTGCAGCTGGGGGGCGAGGACCCGCTCGAGGCGGACATCCAGATCAGCGCCACGCCCAGCGGCAAGCGGATCCAGAACCTGATGCTCATGAGCGGCGGCGAGAAGACCCTGACGGCCATCGCCCTGCTCTTCGGCATCTACATGGTCAAGCCCAGTCCCTTCTGCATCCTGGACGAGGTGGACGCGCCGCTGGACGATTCCAACATCGCGCGCTTCAACACGCTGATCCAGGAGTTCAGCGGCATGACCCAGTTCATCATCATCACGCACAACAAAAAGACCATGGGCTACGCCGACCAGCTCTACGGCGTCACCATGGCCGAGGAAGGCGTGAGCAGCATCGTGAGCGTGCAATTCCATGAACAGGCCTGAGTCCGTTCCCATCCCGCGGCGGCTGTCGCCGATCTGGCTGCTGCTGCTGCTTGCGCTCGGCGCCCTGCGGGCCGCGGCCCAGCCCGTTTTCTCGCTGGATCCCGTCTGGTGCCTGGGGCCTGCCGGCACGGAGCGCGTGCTGGAGATCAACCTGATGGTCCAGCGCAGCAGCCTGGCCTGGGTGGAGGCGGACGGCGGGCTGGGGGCCGGCTGGGAGGCGCAGCTGGTGCTGGAGCGCGCCGGCGCCCCCGTGGCGGACACGGTCTGGACCCGGCGCGACTGGCGGCTGGCGGACCGCGAGCCGGGCAGCGCGGAGAAGGTGCCCGACCAGATCCGTCTCGCCTTGCCCACGGGCAGTGGCCGCCTGCGCGTCCAGTTGCGCGACCTGCACAGCGGCCTGGCCGTGGAGAAGAGCCTGCGCCTCGCCGCGCCCGCCGCCGACGGCCGCCTCTCGGAGATCCTGCTGGGGGTCAGCCTGCCCGACACGGCCGCCAGCGGACCCTTCCGCCGGGGCGGCTGGCGCTTTCTGCCCTACGCCGACGGCCTCTACGGCGCGGGCCTGGACACCCTGCGCGGACTGCTTGAGATCCGCAGTGCGCGCCCCGCCGACTCCCTGCAGCTCAGTCTGGCCCTGCTGGGCGAGCGCCGCAACCGGCTGGAGAGCCGCCTGCCCCGCGCCCTGAGTTCCTTCCCCCACTTGCCGGGCGATCCGCAGCGCGTGGTGTTCTCGCTGCCCGTGACCCATCTGCCCAGCGGCAGCTACCAGGTGGAGGCCACGCTGACGAGGGATGGCGCCCTGCCTGCGGTGACCCGCCGGGCCTTCTGGGTGCACAACCCGGACGTGGCCGCGCCGGCTCCCACCCTGGACGACGCCGAGTTCGCCACCGCCGCGCCGGAGGAGCTGGCCCGGCAGTGGGAGGCCGCCCAGGTGCTGGCCAGCCACTACGAGCTGGAGGCCTGGGACCGGCTGGACCTGGAGGCGCGCCGGACTTTCCTGCGCGAGTTCTGGCTGCGCCGGGATCCCGACCCCGCCACGCTGGTGAACGAGGAACAGGTCTCGCTGCTCTCGCGGCTGGAGGAGGCCCGCCTGCGCTACGTCGAGCCCGGCCCCGACGGCGGTCTCAGCGACCGGGCGCGGATCTTCATGCGCTACGGTCCGCCGGACGCCGTGGAGACGGACTTCGCCCAACTCAACTCGCGTTTCAATTTCGACCTCTCCGACGCCCAGAACGCCACGGGCGCCGACCACCGGGACTTCGAGCTCTGGCTCTACAACCGCCTGGACGGCGGGGTGGAGTTCATCTTCATCGATCAGCGCGGGTTCGGTACGTTTGAACTGGTCCATTCCACGAAGAGCGGCGAGTACTACGATCCCAGCTGGTCGCGCAAGCTCTTCCCCTGACCGCTGCTTGTCTCAACGGGTCTTCACCACGGAGGCACAGAGACACGGCCAGTCAGGTATGGAAGAGTGACGGTGTCTCTGTGACTCTGTGGTTGTTCGCGAGGAGATCGGGCATGATCGAGATCGAAGGCTTCCGCAAGAGCTTCGGCAAGGGCGCCAAGCGCGTGATGGCCGTGGACGGCATCGACCTGCGGGCCCTGCCCGGGCGCGTGTTCGGCCTGCTGGGTCCCAACGGCGCCGGCAAGACCACCACCCTGCGGGCCATCGCCACGCTGCTCAAGCCGGACGCCGGGCGCATCCTCGTGGACGGCCACGACGTGGTGACCGAGCCCGACGTGGTGCGCGCGCGGCTGGGTTTCCTGACGGGGGCCACGGGGCTCTACGACCGCCTGACCCCGGCGGAGACGCTGCAGTACTTCGGCCGGCTCCAGGGCATGAGCGCCGAGCGCATCGCCCGCCGCACGGAGCAGCTGGCCGACCTGCTGGAGATGCGGGACTTCCTGCACCAGCGGGTGGGCAAGTGCTCCACGGGCCAGAAGCAGAAGTGCAGCATCGCCCGCGCGGCCCTGCACGAGCCCCAGGTGATCGTGCTGGACGAGCCCACCAGCGGCTTGGACGTGATCGCCTCCGCCAGCGTGGTGGAATTCATCCGCCGCTGCGCGCAGGAAGGGCGCACCGTGCTCTTCTCCACCCACATCCTGCCCGAGGCCGAACGCCTCTGCCACGACCTGGCCTTCATCCACAAGGGCCGAATCGTCGAGGCGGGCACCCTGGACGAGATCGGCCGGCGCCACGGCACCCACGACCTGAACTCGATCTTCCTGAAGGTGACGGGCCATGCCGAAACGGCCTAAGACCCCGCGCGAACCCCACACCGGTTTCGTGGCCGCCGCCCGCACCCAGTTGGGCCGCATCAACTGGCCGGAGCAGAACCCCGCCTTCTTCTTCCGCGACCTGGTCCTGCTGTTCGCGGAGACCATGCGCGAGTTCTTCCAGCGCGGCGCCGCCGCCCGGGCTGCGGCCCTCACCTACACCACGCTGCTCTCGATGATCCCGCTGCTGGGGCTGGTGGTGGTGGTCTTCAAGCAGGTGGGCGGCTTCGAGTGGCTGATGACCCAGCTGCAGCCGCTGCTGTCCGAATACCTCAGCCCTGACGGCTCGCAGCTGGTCACCCAGTTTCTGCTCACCCGGGTGGCCGAGCTGGACCTGGGCACACTGGGGCTTTTCGGAGTGGTTTCGCTGGGGCTGGGCGTCTTCTCGCTCATCTCCACCATCGAGACCGACCTCAACAACATCTGGCGCGTGCGGCGCTCGCGCAGCATCCGCCAGCGCCTGAGCAGCTACTGGCTCTTCATGACCCTGCTGCCCGTGGTGGCCGGCGTCTCCATGTTCCTCTCGGGCGAGGCCGCGGTGGTGCGCGTCTTCGACGTGCTGCCCGGCTGGGTCAACCAGGCCCGCGGGCACCTCTTGCCCATCGCGGTCCAGTTCGGCGGCTTCCTGTTCCTCTACTGGGCCGTGCCCAACACGCGCGTGCGGGCCTCCGCCGCCGCTGTCGGCGCGGCTTTCGCGGCGACCGGCTGGGAACTGGCCAAGATCGGCTTCGCCTTCTACACCGTGCGCGCCAGCAGCTACAGCATGGTCTACGGCTCGCTGGCCGCGCTGCCGCTCTTCATGATCTGGGTCTACCTGACCTGGGTGATCGTGCTCACCGGTGCGGAGATCTCCTTCATCACCCAGAACCGCCGGGCGCTCCTGCTCAAGCGCAAGAGCCGGCGCGACGGGCCGCTGCCCGAGTACATCATCGCCCTGGCCGTGCGCGACGCCGTGCTCGACCGCTTCGAGGTGGGCAGCGAACTGACGGTGGAGACGCTGGGCCGGCTGTTCTGGCTGCCGGAAGCGGAAATCAACGCCGTGGTGGAGACCATGATGGAGGGCGGCCTGCTGCGCCGGGCCCGGGAGGGCGAGAAGGTGCTGGTGCTGCCCGCGCGGCCCCGGGAGCACCTGGACGCCGGCGCCGTGGCCGGGCTCTTTCTGCGCGATCCGGCGGAGTTCACCCGCCAGGACCGGCCCGAATACCTGAAGGACCTGCTGGGCCGCCTGTCCAGCCGGCACAAGGACATGCTGCGGGCGCTGACCCGCGAGGACCGGGCCATGGCCCAGGCGGAAGGGGAGGACGAGGCATGAACGCGCGCATCATCTGGGTGGTGGCGGCCAAGGAATTGCGCGACCTGTTCCGCGACCGGCGGACCATCGTTTCCATGATCCTGATCCCCATCCTTTCCTTTCCCCTGCTCATGTCCGGCGTGGTCTGGATGACCAGCAAGTCGATGGAGAAACTCAAGAGTGCCGAGACCGGCGTGATGGTGCGCGGAGAGAGCCCGGCCCTTGGGCTGCTGGACTCGCTCAAGGCCCAGGACGGGCGCTTCGTCTATCTCGAGGACGCCGATCCCGCCCTGCCCGTGGACAGCCTGCTGGCCCGCGAGGGCGTGGACATGGTGCTCGAGTTCGGCCCCGGGCTGGCCCAGGCCCTGGAGCGCCTGTCCCGGCCCGCGGACAGCAGCGCGACGCCCGCGTTGCGTCTCTACTTCGATTCCACCGACGACGAGGCGAAACTGGCCGGCGAGGAGCTGCTGGCGGGCCTGACCACCCTGCGCGAGGCGCATCTGCAGGGCTGGTTGCGCCGGCAGCAGCTGCGTCCCGACCTGGGCACACCCTGGAGCATCCAGCACGTCGAGACCGCCCCGCCCAAGCGCCAGGCCGCGGAACTGATCGCCCGCTTCCTGCCCTACCTGATCCTGATCCTCTGCATCCAGGGCGCCATGTATCCGGCCATGGACCTGACGGCCGGCGAGAAGGAGCGCAGCACCATCGAGACCCTGCTGGTCAACCCTGTGTCGAGGCTGGACGTGGTGCTGGGCAAGTACATCGCCACCTCAGTGATGGCCCTGGGCAGCGCGATTTTCACCCTGGGCGGCCAGTACGCCTACTTCCGTTTCGCCGCCGACCGGCTGCTACGCGGCGGCCTGCCCCTGCACATCGAGCCCTCGGCGCTGGGGCTGGGCCTGCTGCTGCTGCTGCCCGTGGCCCTGACCTTCGCCGCCGTGATGCTGGCGGTCTGCCTGCACGCACGCTCCATGAAGGAGGCCCAGAGCTACATGGGTCCGCTGCTGATGCTGGTGATCTTCCCCTCCATGGCCAGCATGATCCCGGGCCTCAAGCTCAACCTGGCGCTGGCCTTCGTGCCGGTCTTCAATGTCACGCTGCTGATCCGCGACGCGCTGCTGCAGGATTACAGCCAGCTGGGCCTGATGGCCGCGGTCTTCGCCATCAACCTGGGCTACGCCGGACTGGCCCTCTGGGCGGCGGTGCGCATGTTCCAGCGCGAAGAGGTGATCTTCCGCAGCTGATTCTCGCCACCGGGTGGCAGACGGGCCGGCGGGAGAGGTGCCGGGACGGGCGCGAGTTTCTACCTTGGGCCATGCATCGTGACGTGTTTCTCCGCATCCGCCGCAATTCCGACCGGGTGGGAATCGAGGGTATCCAGTTCTACGCCTACCATGGCCACCGCACCGAGGAATCCACGCTCGGCCAGCGCTTCGAGCTGAGCGTGCAGGCCTTCCTGGATTGCGCTCCGGCCGGGCGCAGCGATGCGCTGGACGACGCCCTCAATTATCAGACCCTCCATGCCGGCGTGACCCAGTGGGTCACCAGCCGGCGCTTTCATTTGCTGGAACGGCTGGTGGAGGGCCTGGCGGAGGAGATCTTCCGGCAGTTCCCGCGCGTGGACGCCCTGCAGCTCTGCGTGCGCAAGCTGAGTCCGCCCATTCCCAACTTCTTCGGGCACGTGGAAGTGGAGATCACCCGGGTGAATCCGCGCTGGCTGCAGCGGGACGATGGAGCGCCCGAACCTGACGCCGGGGCGGAGAGCGCGGGGCGATGATCGCCTGGCTCGGCCTGGGCGGCAACCTGGGCCCCGTGCGCGCCACGCTGGCCCGGGCGCTGCGCGAATTGGACCAGGGCCCCTGCCGCGTGCAGGCCGTCTCCAGTCTCTGGTTGACCCGGCCTGTCGGGCCGGCCGACCAGCCGGATTTTCTCAACGCCGCGGCCCGGCTGGCCGTGGCCCTGGGGCCGGGCGCGCTGCTGGAGCGGCTGAAGGAACTGGAGCGCCGCCTGGGACGGCAGTCCCGGCCCCACTGGCGGGAACGGGAGCTGGACCTGGACCTGCTGCTGGCCCTCGAGGACGGCCCCCTGTTGGTGGCGGGAGCGCGGCTGGCGCTGCCCCACCCGGGCCTTTGCCAGCGGGCCTTCGTGCTGGAACCCTTGCTGGAACTGGATCCGGACCTGCGGGACCCGCGGGACGGCCACGAGTTGAGTCTGGATGTGCGGCGCCTGCGGGCGCAGGAGCCGGACGCGGTCCGGCGCATGGAGGACCCTGGATGGTGCCGGAGCTGAAATCGGTCGCCGTGGAAGGCGTGATCGGGGTGGGGAAGACCAGCCTGTGCAACATCCTGGCGCAGGAGTGGGGCGCGCAGCTGATCCTGGAGGAGCCGCACAAGAATCCCTTTCTGGAGGATTTCTACCGCGAGCCCCGGCACTACGCCTTCCAGGTGCAGCTCAACTTCCTGTTCGCGCGCTACAACCAGCTGCTGCGCCACCGGCAGATGAGCCTGTTCGCCGAGGTCTCGGTCTGCGACTACCTGTTCGACAAGGACAAGATCTTCGCCTACCTCAACCTGGACGAGCGCGAGCTGGTGCTCTACGAGAAGATCATCGAGTTCATGGAGCGCGACGCGCACCGGCCGGACCTGGTGGTCTACCTCCAGTCCAACGTGGACCGCCTGATGCGCAACATCCAGGTGCGCAACCGCAGCTACGAGCGGGAGATGAGCACCGAGTACATCCGCCAGCTCAACGACGCCTACAACGCCTTTTTCCTGAGCTACACGCGCACGCCCCTGCTCATCGTCAACGCCAACGAGATCGACTTCGTCAACAACGCCGCGCATCGGCAGGCACTGCTGGAGCGCCTCTGCCGTCCCGTCAGCGGGACCATGTATTACAACCCGGGCATCTGAGGCATCCATGCTCCCCTGTTCGACCCCGGCCGCTCCACCGCCCCGCCCCGGAACCCGGCCATGAAGCGCCAGATCGTCATCAACAGCTCGCCGGCGGAGAGCCGGGTGGCCATTCTCGAGGACGGCCGCCTGACGGATTTCTACGTGGAGCGGGCGGAGCGTGACCGTCTGCTGGGCCACGTGGTCAACGGCCGGGTGGTGAAACTGGCGCCCAGCATGCAGGCGGCCTTCGTGGACGCGGGCCTGGAGGCGGACGGCTTCCTGCCCTTCCCGGACTGCTGCACGCCCCGGCGCTGGAACTTGCCCGGCCGCTCCAAGTGCGGGCTGCCCGCCGGCCAGGCCCTGCAGGTGGGGCAGCTGGTGCCCGTGCAGGTGGTGAAGGAACCCATCGGCACCAAGGGTGCGCGCCTCTCGATGGAGATCAGCCTGGCGGGACGCTACCTGGTGCTGATCCCGGGCGACGAGATCACGGGCGTCAGCCGGCGCATCAAGTCCACGGCGGAACGGCGCCGGCTCAAGGACCTGCTCAAGGAGCTGCGCCCGGAGGGCCACGGCCTGATCGTGCGCACCGTGGCCGAGGGCCACTCCCGCGAGCAGATCGGCTCCGACCTGCGCGACCTCCTGGCCCACTGGGAGGAGGTCCGTGTCAAGCTGGAGCAGGCCCCCGTGGGCGAGGTCGTGCACCGGGAGCCCGGCATGGTCTCCCACGTCATGCGCGACCTGTTCACGGCGGACCTGGACGAGGTCATCTGCGACAACCGCGGCCTGCACAAGGAGCTGGGCGCCTACATGCAGGAGGTGCTGCCCGAGCTGCGGGACCGCGTGCACCTCTACACCGGCCGGGAGCCGCTCTTCGACAGCCTGGGCATCGAGGAGGAGATCGAGCGCAGCATCGAGCGCCGGGTCTGGGTCAAGGGCGGCTGCTATCTGATCATCGAGTCCACCGAGGCCATGAACACCATCGACGTGAACTCGGGCCGTTTCGCGCGCCGGCGCAACCTGGAGGACAACGCCCTCCGCGTGAACCTGGAGGCCGCGCGGGAGATCGGCCGCCAACTGCGGCTGCGCGACCTGGGCGGGCTGATCGTGATCGACTTCATCGACATGCAGCAGGAGGAGCACCGCCTGCGCCTGATGCAGGAGATGCGCCAGATCCTCAAGCAGGACCGCGCCCAGACGGACGTGGCCCCGCTCTCGCGCTTCGGCCTGATGGAGATGACCCGCGAACGCGTGCGGCCGGCGCTGATCCACACCCTGCACCAGCCCTGCCGGCACTGCGGCGGCTCGGGCCTGGTGCCCAGCCGGGAAACCCTGCTGACGGAGCTGGACCGCTGGATCCGTCGCTTCAAGGCGGCCACGCGGGAGCGCCGGCTGCTGATCCAGGTGGCGCCGCCCCTGCACGCCCACTTGACGGCGGGCAAGCGCAACCTGCTTTGGCGCCTGATGTGGCGGCACTTCATGTTGATTCGCGTCAAGGCCGACGAGCGCCTGGAGGAGACCGAGTTCCGCTGCCTGTCGCCGCGCCAGGGCCGGGACGTCACGGCCGAGCACGCGCGCGGCGTGGGCGCCCAGCGCATGACGGGGGCCACGGCGGACCACGGACCGGCCTTCGACGCCGCGGAGTGGGACGAGGCGGCCGGCGAGGAGCTGGACGATCTGCCCGGTCTGCCGGGGTTGCGTTCGCGCCTGGACGTGGATGTGGACGAGGAACCTTGACTCTTCACGCCCAAGGCGCTATACTTTCCGCCTTTGCAACGGACGGAGGAAGCTGACATGTACGCCATCGCGGAAATCGCCGGCCGGCAGTTCCACCTGAGCCAGGGTCTCAAGGTGCGGGTGCCTTTGCTGCAGGCCGAGGCGGGCGACAAAGTCGCCGTGGACCGGGTCTTGGCCCTGGTGGATGGCGCGCAGAGCCGTTTTGGCTCCCCGGCTCTTGAGGGTGTCAGCATCGACGCCACGGTGTTGGAGCACGGCAAGGCGCGCAAGGTCATCAACTTCAAGATGAAGCGCCGCAAGGGCTTTCGTCGCAAGCATGGACATCGTCAGCAGTACACGCTGATTGCCGTCAACGGCATCCAGGCCTGAACCAGCGGGAGAGGAACACGTCATGGCACACAAAAAGGGACAGAGTTCAACCCGCAACGGGCGTGACTCCAATCCGCAGTATCTGGGCGTGAAGAAGTACGGTGGCGAAGTCGTGCGCAACGGCAACATCATCGTGCGGCAGCGCGGCACCAAGTTCCATCCAGGCAAGAACGTGGGCATCGGCTCCGACGACACCCTGTACGCCACCTCGGACGGCGTGGTGAACTTCTACAGCCGGGACGGCCGCAAGCTGGTGCGCATTCTCGTCGACTGAGCCGCCCCCGACCGCCAGACCATTCAAAAGGCCCGCTTGCGCGGGCCTTTTTCGTGTTCGGTACGGTGAAACCTAGTCGGCCAGGGGACCGCGTTCCCGCACTTCCGAGGCGCCGGAACACTCCACCTTGCGCCGGGGCGGATCTCCCCACAACTCCAGTTCGCTGGCCCCGGAGCAGTCGGCGTCCAGTTGCTCCAGCACCTCGAGTTCCCCTTCGGACGCCCCCGACAAGTCCAGCTCCGCCTGCTTCACCTGGCAGGCCCGGCCCTTCAGTTCCGAGGCCCCCGACAACTGGGCCGTCAAGCGGCCGATCCGCCCGCTGAGCAGGGCTTCGGACGCGCCGCTCAAGTCCAGCACCAGGCTGGCCAGCTCGGCGTTCTCCAACAGCAGCTCGGCCGCGCCGCTCATTTCCACTGCCTTCAGCTCCGGAATCCAGATCTCCGCCTTGAGGGGCAACTTGGGCGACATGGACGGGCCGTCCATGCTGAGCTCCAGCTGGCCGCCCTGGACCCGGGCCTGGACGTACTTGAGCAGGTTCGAATCGCCGGAGAGCACCACGCGCTGGGCCTGGCCGGGATGAATCACCACCTCCAGGGCCGAACCGGCTTCGACGGAGTGGAAGCTGGCCAACTCCAGGACCTGTTCGGCGGCCTGGCCGTTCCCCGTCACCCCGTCCCCCCGGAAGGGACTGCGCCGGCCGGAGTCGGCCGAGGACGTGCACGTGCAGGAGGCGCAGCCCAGGGCCACGCCCAGCAGCAGGGAAACCGAGTCACGATGAAGCATGGGGCGATCCTTTCGGTTGGTTCCGTGGCGGGCCGGCCGCGCCGCCGCATCCCACGGGTGTCAAGTTGTCTGTCAGGTCTCCGCGCCGGACCATTCCGGCTCCGGTTCGCGGGCCGAGGCCGCTTCCGCCCGAGGCTTCCGCCAGCGCACCAGCGCCACGCCGGAACAGTCGATCTGGTGCCGGGCGGGGGTGCCGCACAGTTCCAGCTGGGACGCGCCGGAACAGGTGGCCAGCAGCTCCCGGCGCACCGTCAGCTGGGCGCGCGCCGCCTCCGTGCAGGTGGCCCGCACCCGCTCGGCCGGGCAATCGAAGCCATCCAGCCGCGACGCCCCGCCGCAATGGATCTCCAGTTCCCGAGCTTGGCCGGCCAGCCGGATCTGGCCAGCGCCGTCCAGCGCCAGACGAAGTGTCTCCAGGCTGCCGTGCACCACCAGCCGGGCGGCGTCCCCCACCTCGATCCGTTCCAGCTTTGGCGACCACAAGGTCACGTGCAGGGGAACGCAAGGCTCGATCTCGTGCAGGAGGTTCAGGCCCAGGTGGCCCTGCTCCTCCCGCAGCTCCACCAGATCCAGCAGGTTGCGATCCCCGGAAATCTCGCCGCGCCAGACGGACCCCAACTGGACGATGACGGACAGGCCGGCGGCGACGCTCACGCTGTGAAAGGGAAGCAGCTCCAGCGGGCGCGTCGCGGCCAGTCCGTTGCCACGCAGACCGGCCTGGGCGGACACGCCCAGAGCCATTTGAAACGGAAGACAATCGGCCAACTGCTTCCACATCGCCTTCCCCCGGAAAAAATGAGTTCCTTCGACCACGGGGGCGGCGATCGTTTCACGGCTCCGGCCCGGCTATGGGGCCGGTACGGGTCCGCCCCTTCACCTCAAGATCAGCAACAGGTGAACCGATGATGGGTGAAGGCAACCGGGAGGAACCATGAGCCAGTTCGAGGGAATGGAAGACATCCTGAAGGAATTCCTCGTTGAGAGCTACGAGAACCTGGACCGACTGGATCAGGAGTTCGTGATCCTGGAGGAGGATCCGGGCAATCGGGAGACCCTCGCCAGCATCTTCCGGACCATCCACACCATCAAGGGAACCAGCGGGTTCTTCGGCATGGGGCGGCTGGAGAAGCTGGCCCACGCGGGCGAGAACCTGCTGAGCCTGCTGCGGGACGGCAAGCGCCCCCTGACTCCCGAGGTCACGACGGCCCTGCTCAGCCTGGTGGACGCGGTTCGCCGCTTGTTGCGCAACATCGAGGACACCCAGGCCGAGGGCGATGCCGACCACGGCGATCTGATCGCCGAGCTGGCGCGCCTGACCGAAGCCGCCGACGCCCCCGTGCCGGCCGCGCCCGCCGTCGTCGCCGCTCCGCCGGCGCCGGAGCCGGAGCCGCAGGAGGCGCCGGCCCCCGAAGAGCTCAAGCCGATTCCCAGCATGGGCCAGTTGCTGGTCAGCGAGGGGCTGGTGCACGAGGAGCAGGTGGAGCAGGCCCTGCAGCAGCAGGTGGACGGCGACCCGCGGCACTTAGGGGAGATCCTGGTGGAAAAGGGCTCGCTGCAGCCCGGGGCCGTGAAGAAGGCGCTGAACAAGCAGGCCGAGGAAGGCCAGGCCCGCGAGGGCGGGATCGCCGACAGCACGCTGCGAGTGGAGGTGGCCAACCTGGACCGCCTGATGAACCTGGCCGGCGAGCTGGTGCTGGTGCGCAACCAGCTGCTGCAGTTCGCCACCCGCATCGACGACGCGACCTTCAATCCCATCCTGCAGCGCCTGAACATCATCACCACCGAGCTGCAGGAAGGGGTGATGAAGACCCGCATGCAGCCCATCGGCAACCTTTGGAACAAGTTCCCGCGCATCGTGCGCGACCTGGCCATGGCCTGCAACAAGCAGGTGCGGCTGGAGATGGAAGGCAGGGACACGGAGCTGGACAAGACCCTGCTCGAAGCCATCAAGGATCCGCTGACCCACATCGTGCGCAACTCGGTGGACCACGGCGTCGAGGATCCGGCCACCCGCCTGGCCGCCGGCAAGCCGGAGGAAGGCGTGATCCATCTGCGGGCCTTCCACGAGGGCGGCCAGGTGAACATCGAGATCCGCGACGACGGCGCGGGCATCGACGCCGAGGCCATCCGCCGCAAGGCCGTGGAGCGACGGCTGGTGACCGCCGAGGCCGCCGAGGAGATGAGCGACCGCGAACTGATCAACCTGATCTTCCTGCCCGGCTTCAGCACGGCCCGTCAGGTGACCAACGTCTCCGGGCGCGGCGTGGGCATGGACGTGGTCAAGACCAACATCCGCCGCATCGGCGGCATCGTGGACATGCAGAGCGAGCCGGGCCGGGGCTCGGTGCTCAAGATCAAGATCCCGCTGACCCTGGCGATCATTCCGGCTCTGGTGGTGAAGGTCCAGGGCGAGCGCTTCGCCGTGCCGCAGGTCAGCCTGCTGGAGCTGGTGCGGCTGGAGGGCGAGCAGGCCCGCCAGGGCATCGAGATGATCCACGGCGCGCCGGTCTACCGCCTGCGCGGCCGATTGCTTCCGCTGGTGAACCTGCGCGACCAGCTGGGGTACCCGGCCGCCGACGACACGGGCAAGGTCAACATCGTGGTGCTGCAGGCGGACGGCCGGCCCTTCGGCCTGATCGTCGACGAGATCACGGACACCGAGGAGATCGTGGTCAAGCCGCTCTGGAGCCAGCTCAAGCAGATCCGCATCTTCGCCGGCGCCACCATCATGGGCGACGGTTCCGTGGCCTTGATCCTCGACGTCCTGGGACTGGCCCAGCAGAGTCGTGTGATCGAGGAGAACCGCCAGGACCGCCTGACGGAGTATGCCAACACTCAGGACGAGAGCCAGGGCGACCGCGAAACCCTGCTGCTGTTCCGGGTGGGCGACAACCACATGGCCGTGCCGCTGGATCAGGTGGACCGCCTGGAGGAGCTGCCCTGGGACCGCGTGGAGCGGACGGGCGACCAGGAGGTGGTGCAGTACCGCGGGCGGATCCTGCCCCTGGTGCGGCCGGAGTCGCACCTGCCGGAGCGGCGCAGCGAGCGGCGCGGAGCCGCCGGCCAGCCGGCCCAGCTCCAAGTGGTGGTCTACAGCCACGAGGGGGCCAGCTACGGCCTGGTGGTGGACGGAATCGAGGACATCGCCCACGAGGCGGTCGCCGTGCGCCGGGAGGCGACGCGCGAGGGCGTGTTGGGCGTGATCGTGGTCAACGACCGGATCACGGAAATGCTGGATTTGCAGCGTTTGGCCCGCCTGGTCGGATGAAGGGCTGACCGGACGGTGGAAGCAAGGGAGGTTGCAAGGATATGAGAATTCTCGTTGTGGATGACTCGACCACCATGCGGCGCATCATCAGCAACAGTCTGCGCGCGGTGGGCTACGAGGACATCGTGGAGGCGGGGGACGGCCAGCAGGCCCTGGAGACGCTGGAAGGCGTGTCCATGATGCTCACGGACTGGAACATGCCCAACATGGACGGGCTGACCCTGGTCAAGACCGTACGCGCCAACCCCGCCCTGGCCGGCATGCCCATCATCATGGTGACGTCGGAAGGGGCCCGGGACGAAGTCATGGAGGCCCTGGCCGCCGGGGTCAATGATTACATCGTGAAGCCGTTCACCAAGGATGTCCTGGCCGAGAAGGTCAGGGGAATGCTGAAGTAAAGGGACCGAGCATGGACGCCAAATACATCAATCCCTTCGTGGTCGCCATGGTGAACTCGCTGGAGACGATGCTCAACATCACTCCCGAACGGGGCACGCCCTACCTCAAGCGCGAGGGCCAGACCCAGGGCGACATCTCCGCGATCATCGGGTTCGCCGGGGCCAGCGTGACGGGTTCCGTGGCCCTCAGCCTGCCCACCCCGGTGGCGCTCAAGTTCTACAGCCTGATGATGGGCGAGAAAGTCTACCGCATCACCAACGATGTCCAGGACACGGTGGGCGAGCTGGCCAACATCATCGCCGGCGGGGCCAAGGCCGAGTTGTCCAAGGAAGGCATCACGTTCAACATCTCCATTCCCACCGTGGTGGTGGGTCCCGGGCACACGATCTCGCACCGGAACGACGTCCCCGTGATGGTCATCCCCTTCGAGATCGGCAAGCACCGCTTCGTGTTGGAAGTCACCATGAAGCTGGAGTAACACCATGGCCGAGCAGCAACAGTATTGCACGTTCTTCCTGAACAACCTCTTCCTGGGAGTCGACGTTCGCCTGGTCCAGGAGGTGATCCGCTCCCAGCACCTCACCCACGTTCCCCTGGCCACGCGGGAGATCAGCGGGCTGATCAACCTGCGCGGCCAGATCGTCACCGCCATCGACCTGCGGCGGCGCCTGAACCTGCCGGACCGGCCGGCGGGGCAGGCCCCGATGAACGTCGTCGTGCGCAACGAGGACAGCATCCACAGCTTGCTGGTGGACCTGGTGGGCGACGTGGTGACGGTGGAGGACAGCACCTTCGAGAAGCCGCCGGACACCCTGGATCCCGCCCTGCGCGGACTGATCACGGGCGCCCACAAGCTGCAGGACCGGCTGCTGCTGGTCCTGGACGTGAAGCAGGCCGTCCAGCTGGACCACGCCGGCGCCACGCTGCGGGAACCCGTCGCATGAAAGCCCTCATCATCGATGATTCCTCCTCGATGCGCATGCTGTTGGGACGCATCCTCGACGATCTGGGCGTGCAACACGCCCAGGCCGCCGACGGACGCGAGGCCCTCCAGGTCCTGGAACACGACGGACCCTTCGATTTCGCCCTGGTGGACTGGCAGATGCCCGTGATGGACGGCATCGAGTTCGTGCGCGCCGTGCGGGAACTCCTGCCCCGCGAGGCCATCCAGCTGGTGATGGTCACCTCGGTCAACCAGATCGAATCCATCGTGGAGGCCCTGGGGGCCGGGGCGGATGAGTACATCATGAAGCCCTTCACCAAGGATGCCCTGCAGGAGAAACTGGCCCTCCTGGGCATCGAGCTGGGGCCATGAGAGGAATCCGCATCCTGGTCGTGGACGATTCCGCGGTGGTGCGCCGTCTGTTGACGCGGATCATCGAGGAGGAGCCGGGTCTGGAAGTGGCCGGCCAGGCGTCCAACGGCAGACTGGCCCTGGACATGCTGGATCAGGTCGAGCCGGATCTGGTGACCCTGGACGTGGAGATGCCCGTGATGGACGGCCTGGCCACGCTGGCCGAGCTGCGCCGGCGCCGGCCCCGCCTGCCCGTGATCATGTTCTCCACGCTCACCAGCCGGGGCGCGGCCACCACCATCGAGGCCCTCAGCGCCGGCGCCAGCGACTATCTGACCAAGCCCGAGGGCGCGGCCAACCTGCAGGAGAGCCTGGAACGCCTGCGCGCCGATCTGGTGCCGCGCGTCCGGGCCCTGGCCCGGATCCGGCCCGCCCAGCCCGTCCACACCGTCAAGGAACCCGCGATGTCCACCTCCCCCCAGCCGCGCCCGACGACGGACCCCTTCCCGCGCACGGCCCCGGCCTTCCCGCGGGAGGCGCGACCCGGCCTCGAGCGGAGCGCCCTCCGGACCCCGGCACCGGGCCGGCCGATCCCGCGCCCGCCCATGCCCAATGTGATTCCGGCGGCGGGACCGGCCCGCCACTTGGCGCGTCCGGCGGAACTGCTGGTGGTGGGCGTCTCCACCGGCGGCCCCAACGCCCTGGCCCGCGTGATGCCCCTGTTTCCCGCCACCCTTTCCGTTCCCGTGCTCATCGTGCAGCACATGCCCCCGCTGTTCACCCGCATGCTGGCGGATCGCCTGGACCAGCTCAGCCCCCTGACGGTGCGTGAAGCCCGCAACGGCTCCGTGCTCCTGCCGGGCGAGGCCTGGCTGGCCCAGGGGGACTGGCACATGGAAGTGGCGCGGGAGGGCGGCCGCCTGGTGCTGCGCGAGCATCAGGGTCCGCAGGTGAACTCCTGCCGGCCGGCCGTGGACGTGCTGTTCGATTCCGCCGTGCGCTGCTGCGGCGGGGCCGTGCTGGCCATGGTGCTGACGGGGATGGGTCAGGACGGGATGAAGGGCGCGCGCGCCATCCGCGAGGCCGGCGG
The DNA here is from genome assembly GCA_041675285.1 of Candidatus Delongbacteria bacterium. Classification (NCBI taxonomy): domain Bacteria; phylum Candidatus Delongiibacteriota; species Candidatus Delongbacteria bacterium. The sequence goes on along the minus strand of JBAYTZ010000002.1, from coordinate 188,447 downwards.
GCTGGTGCTGGCCCAGGACGAGGAGAGTTCCGTGGTCTGGGGAATGCCCGGGGCCGTGGCCATGGCCGGCCTGGCCGACGCCGTGCTGCCCCTGGACGGGCTGGTGCCGCACGCTCTGCAGCTGCTGACCAGCATACGCCCCCTCGGCGGAAGGAGCAGCGCATGCCGCTGAACCGGATCGAGTTCGACTACCTGCGCAACCTGGTGCGCGAGCGCTCGGCCATCGTGCTGGACGACTCCAAGGAGTACCTCGTGGAGATGCGCCTGATGAGCCTGGCGCGCCTGGAGGGCTACGACTCCGTGGACGAGCTCTCGCGCAACCTGCGCGGCAAGCCCTACGGCGCGCTGCACGCCCAGGTGGTGGACGCCATGACCACCAACGAGACTTCCTTCTTCCGCGACCTGCACCCCTTCGACACCTTCAAGCGCGAGCTGGTGCCCGAGATCCTCAAACGCAACGAGGCCACCCGCACGATCAACATCTGGTGCGCGGCCTGTTCCAGCGGGCAGGAACCCTACACGCTGGCCATGCTGCTCCACGACGGGTTTCCGCAGCTGCGCGGCGGCTGGCGCGTCAACCTGCTGGGCGGCGATCTCTCCCAGGAGATGCTCAGGCGGGCCCGGCAGGGCTTGTTCAGCCAGCTGGAAGTCAACCGCGGACTGCCCGCGCCGCTTCTGGTGAAGTACTTCCAGAAGGACGGGGCCTCCTGGCAGGTGAAGGAGGAGATCCGCGCCATGATCCAGTTCCATGAGCTGAATCTGGCCGGTGCCTGGCCCAGCCTGCCGTCCATGGACTTCGTCTTCCTGCGCAACGTGCTCATCTACTTTGACATCGAGATGAAGCGGCAGATCCTGCGCAAGGTGCGCGGCGTGCTGAAGCCGGACGGGGTGCTGTTCCTGGGCGGCGCGGAGACCACGCTCAACATCGACGAGAGCTGGGAGCGCGTCCAGTCGGGCAAGACCGTGTACTACCGAATTCGACGGGATGCATGATGAGCACTGAACGCAGAGAGTTCGTGCGCGTGCCCCTGCACGTGGACGTGCAACTCAAGGGCAGCGGAGAGCTGGTGCTGACCACCAGCACCCAGGATCTCAGTCTGCGGGGCGTGCGGATCGCCCACGTGGAACAGCTCACCCCCGGCGAGGAGTGCGAGCTGAGTCTCGTGCTGGGCACCGGCGGCGAGGCCGTCCGCGTGGAGATCATCGGCCGCGTGGTGCGCATCTCGGCGGAGTCCATGGGGCTGGAGTTCCTGGGGATCCGCGGCGTGGAGTCCCTGGACCACCTGCGCCGGCTCGTGCTCTACAACGCGCCCGACGCCGGGCTGGTGGAGGCGGAATTCCGCGAGCATCGCGGACTGAAGAAACGCGAGGAATAGGCTCCGATCGAGGTTTCTCCCGCGGCCGGAACGCCCAGGGCGCGGCCGCGGAACCCAGACCCTGCCGGCCCTTCACTACTTTCAGGCGTCACGACCACCAGCCTGGAAGAACCATGTCCCTCTCCCTTGACCAGATGCGGCTGGCCGCCGCCGTCGCGCGCGGCCTGGCGCTGGATTCCATCGCCACCTGCAAGTCCGGCCACCTGGGCCTGCCGCTGGGCGCCGCCGAGATCGGCGCGGCGCTGTTCGGCTCTGTGCTGCGCGTGGATCCGGGACAGCCGCGCTGGCTGAACCGCGACCGCTTCGTGCTCTCCGCCGGCCACGGCAGCATGTTCCTCTACGCCTGGCTGCACCTGGCCGGTTTCGAGCTCACCCTGGACGACCTGCGGGACTTCCGCAAGCTGGGCAGCCGCACGCCCGGCCACCCGGAGTTCGGCCACACGCCGGGGGTGGAGATCACCAGCGGCCCGCTGGGGCAGGGCGTGGCCAATGCCGTCGGGCTGGCCCTCTCGCGCCACAAGGCCGCGGGGCGCTGGAACACGGCCCAGCATCCCCTGCTCGACTGGCACGTCTTCTGCCTGGCCGGGGACGGTTGTCTGCAGGAGGGCGTGGCCCTGGAGGCCACCGAACTGGCCGGCCACCTGGGTCTCAACCACCTCACGCTGATCTGGGACGCCAACTCGGTGACCCTGGACGCGCCCGCCGCCGTCACCCAGAGCCAGGATGTGCGGGCCCGCTACGAGGCCTGCGGCTGGAGCGTGGTGGACGTGGACGGCCACGACCCGGCGGAGCTGGTGCGCGTGCTGGAGGCCAGCCGCCAGTCGGAGCGGCCCGTGCTGGTGATCGCCCGCACCGAGATCGCCCGCGGCGTGCCCGAAGTGGCCGGCACGCCCAAGGGCCACGGCGAATCCGGCGCCGCCTTCCGCGACCAGGCCCGTCAGGGGCTGGGCCTCCCGGCCGAGGGCTTCCAGGTGCCGGCGGAATTGCGCGCCGCTTTCCAGGCCCGTCGCCGCGACCAGCAGTTGGCGGCCGCTGCCTGGGAACAGCGCCGACAGGCCTGGGCCGCCGCCGAGCCGGCGCGCGCCGCAGAACTGGCCCGCGTGGTGGACGGGACCGCCCCCGCTCTGCCGGCCTGCCCGGACTTCGATCCCGCGGCCAGCCTGGCCACGCGCAAGGCCGGCGAGCTCTGCCTGCAACACCTGGCGGCGGCCGAGCCGCGGCTGGTTTCGCTCAGCGCGGACCTGTTCGGCTCCAATCTCAACTACATCGCCGGCGGCGGCGAGATCCGGCCCGGCGAGTTCGCGGGGCGCAACCTGCGGGCCGGGATCCGCGAGCACGCCATGGGCGCGCTGCTCAACGGCCTGGCCTACGACGGCCTGTTCCGGCCGCTGGGCGCCACCTTCCTGGTGTTCTCGGACTATCTGCGGCCCAGCCTGCGGCTCTCCGCCCTGGCCGGCCTGCCGGTGATCTGGTGGTTCACCCACGACTCGGTCGGCGTGGGGGAGGACGGCCCCACCCATCAGCCCGTGGAGCAGATCGCCTCCTTGCGCCTGATCCCGGGGCTGGAGCTCTACCGCCCGGCGGACCCGGAGGAGACGGCCGCCGCGCTGGAAGAGGCCCTGGCCCGCCGGGACGGTCCGACGGCCCTGGCCCTGAGCCGCCAGGCCCTGCCCATGCTGCCCGGCTCCGCGGCGGAGCGCCGAGCGGGCACGCGCCGCGGCGGCTACGTGGCGCTGCGCGAGGAGTCCGCCCTGGAGCTGGTCCTGCTGGCCACGGGCAGCGAGGTGCAGTGGGCGCTGGCCGCGGCGCGGACCCTGGCCGCCGAGGGCCGGGGCGTGCGCGTGCTCTCCCTGCCCTGCCTCGAGCGCTTCGCCGCCCAGGACGCCGGGTGGCGCGATCAGGTGCTGCCAACCGCCTGCCGCCGGCGCCTGGCCGTGGAGGCGGGGTCCGGCGCCGGCTGGCATCGCTGGACGGGACTGGACGGCCGCGTGCTCTCCATCGAGCGCTTCGGGCTGAGCGCGCCGGCCGATCAGGTGATGACCACCCTGGGGATGAGCACGGCGGCCGTGCTGGCCGCCGCCCGGGAACTGCTGGAGGCCTGATGCGCCGCCTGTTCGCCTGCTGGAGCCTGTTGCTCCTGGTGTCCCTGGCCGCGGCCCAGGACACCCTGCGCGTCCTCTTCGTGGGCAACAGCCACACCTACACCAATTCGCTGCCCAGCCTGCTGCGCCAGTTGGCCACGGGCGGCGGGCACGTGCTCGAGACCGGCATGAGCGCGCCGGGCGGCTACACGCTGCGCCAGCACGTCAGCCACGCCGCCACCGTGAGCGCCATCCAGCAGGGGGATTGGGACTGGGTGGCCCTGCAGGAGCAGTCCCAGGTGCCGGTGATCCCCTACTGGCGCGCGACCTGGATGCTGCCCGCCGCCGTCAGCCTAGACAGCCTGATCCGCCTGAACGACGAGCGCACGCTGCTCTTCATGACCTGGGGCTGGCGCGACGGCGGCCCCCAGTGCATCCTGGACTCCTGCGCCGAGTACCGCGACTTCCAGCACATGCAGGACAGCATGTCCAGCAGCTACCGGCGCCTGGCCATCCAGTTGGATTGTCCCGTGGTGCCCGCCGGCGAGGTCTTCAGCCGCGTGCTGGCGGGCGACCCCTTCGCTGATCTCTGGAACGCCGATGGCTACCACCCTTCGCTGGAGGGCAGCTATCTGGCGGCCTGCGCGTTCTACGTCCAGCTCTACGATGAAAGCCCCGTGGGCCTGCCGCATCCCGTGGAGATTCCCGTCGAGCGCGCCCGCTGGCTGCAGGAGCAGGTGGCCGAAGAACTGCGCGGACCCGGCCCCCCCGGCCGCGCTCCGCAGCTGGATCTGCTGGAGGGCTGGCCCAACCCCTTCAACCCGTCGCTGACCATCCGCTGCGCACTGGGCGCCCCGGCCGGGGCCCGGCTGGAACTGCACAACCTGCTGGGCCAGCGGGTGGCCCTGCTCCAGGACGGTCCGCTCCCCGCGGGCCGGCACTTCTTCCGCTGGCAGGCGGCCGGCGCGGCCAGCGGCACCTACCTGCTGCGCCTCAGTCTGGACGATCGCCCTGCCCTGATCCGCAAACTGACCCTGCAGCGCTGACCCGCCCTGGCCGGGGTCGTTCGAGTACCGGTTCGCTTTCAGACCATATGTATGAACGATGAGGATCCTGCGCTTTCGTGATTTTTCATGTTAAAAAGTTGGCAGAATTCGCCCTCCTCCCTACCTTTCGCCGTTCATCAATGGGACTGTTCGTCAAACGAACCATGGACGCGGGCAGCCTCCGCGTCCACATCGGGAGGATTGGATGAAGCGCACACTGACTCTGCTGACGCTCGGCCTGGCCACCAGCGCCATGGCCACCAACGGCATGAACCTCATCGGCTACGGCGCCTGCTCGGCCCTGCTGGCGGGCGGCCGGATGGGCAACGTGAATCCCACCGCCATGGTGGGCAATCCGGCCCTGCTGGCGGACATCGACAAACCCATGTTGTGCGGCTCGCTGACCCTCCTGATGCCCAGCCTGACCTACACGGACCACGTGCCCATGGGCATGGGCATGCCGGGCGAAGGCGCCGTGATGAACGACGCGGTGGAGGGCGAGGCGTCCACCTTCCCGCTGCCCTATCTGGGCTACGCGCGGCCGCTGAACGAGCGGATGGTGGTGGGGGTCTGCGGCTATGCCCAGGGCGGCATGGGCGTGGATTTCCAGGACTTGAACACCGCCTTTGGCACCCAGGACGACATCTACTCCAACGTGGCCTACATGCGCGTGACGGGCGGTTTCGCCTACAGGGCCAGCGAGCGCAGCGCCGTGGGGCTCTCGGTCAGCCTGGGCTACGCCATGCTGGACTTCGACTACTTCCCGCACACGGTGATCGACATGAACGGCGACCTGCAGCCGGACTTCAACGGCATGAGCGTCACGGATCTCACCAGCTTCGGGTACAACGCCCGGCTGGGCTTCAGCAGCCGCGCGCTGGACAACCGCCTCAACTGGGGCGCGTGGTTCGGCACCCAGGCCGCCGTGGATTTCGACGGCGGCACGCTGACCTTCGCCCAGGGCATGCCCGACGGCTCCAACGGCTTCGACGCCCGTTTCACGGACTTCTCCTGGCCGGCGGAGATCGGCGCGGGCTTCGCGTACAAGGTCAGCGAGCGCCTGACCGTGCTCAGCGATCTGGTGCACTACAGCTGGCGCAACGCCGTGGACGAGCCCGCCCTGAAGACCGACGTGGCGATGATCAACTCCATGCTGCCGCCCTTCACCATGCACTGGCAGAACCGGACGGCGGTCAGCGTGAGCGGCAAGTACGAGCTGACCCCGGACTTGACCCTGCTGGCCGGCTACAACCACGGCGCCAGCCCGGTGCCGAGCAAGGCCCTGAACGCCCTCTTCCCGGCCATCGTGGAGGACCACATCACGTTGGGCGCCAAGTACCGGCTGGGCGACTGGGCCCTGATGGGCGGCGTGGAGCTGGTCCCCGAGGCCAGCCAGACCAATGTCCAGGCGGACGACGCGACGGACTACTTCGGCATGACGAACACGACCATCGACCACAGCCAGCTCAGTCTGCATCTGGGCTTCAGCAAGGATTTCTGATCGCTGCAGAAAACCCAGCACTCTTGCCAGCGGCCCTCCTCGCGAGGGTCGTTGCGCGATAGTCCTTGGCTGGCGCTTCTGTTTTCGCGCTGACGCGCCATGTTTCCCGCTTTCTTTTCGCGGAAAAGAAAGCGGGACCAAAGAAAAGGCTCGGGCAGAGCAGGCGCGAGGGCGCGCCTATCACCTCTCCGATCAGGTCCAAGTCTTCGGCCTCAGCGCGCTGTGATTCCCGCTTTCTTTTCGCGGAAAAGAAAGCGGGACCAAAGAAAAGGCTCGGGCAGAGCAGGCGCGAGGGCGCGCCTATCACCTCTCCGATCAGGTCCAACTCTTCGGCCTCAGCGCGCGCGTACTGACCATCGGCGCATGGGAATGCGCCGACGGTCAGTGGCGACGCGCTGTTGAGGCCGAAAACAGGGACTCGATCCATCAGTGGATCGCTTCGCCACTGACGATTCGAGAGCCATTCCAGGAAATCCAACTTGATCTCTGTGTCTCTGTGTCTCTGTGGTGAATTCCAGTTCCGACAAAAGAAACGGGGGCGGCCTTATGGAAGCCGCCCCCGCGTTTATCTTTTGGTTGGTCGGCTCAGTCCAGGGGCAGGGGCTCCTGGGTCAGGGGATCGTAGAGCGGCAGGCGGGTCAGCGGGCCGAACTGCTCCAGGCTGAGCCCGTGGCCGGCATCCGGCGCCTGGACGGCCTGGGCGTCGCCCACCAGCACCCAGATCAGCTGGTCGGTTTGCAGCATGCGCCGGGCGGCGGCCTGCACGTCGGCCTTGCTCACCCGGGCCACCCGCTCGCGCAGTTCCTGATAGAAGCGCGGGTTGCCCTGGCTGCGGCCGCTGAGTTCCTCCTCGGCCAGCACGCTGGCGATGGTGGACGCGCTGGCGAACCAGGTGGGGAAGGCCTGGATCAGCTGGTTCTTGGAATTCTCCAGCGCCTCCTCGTCGATCTCGCCGGCCGCCATCTTGCGGTACTCGTCCACCAGCAGGCTCATGGCGTACTGGGTGCTTTCCACCTTGGTCTGGAAGCCCGCCCAGAAGATGCCAGGGCCGAAGACGCGCTCCTCCAGCTGGCTGCCCACGCTGTAGGCCAGGCCTTCCTGGGTGCGGATGCGGTTGAGCAGCTTGGAAGACATGCCGGCACCGCCCAGCAGCTCGTTCATCAGCCAGGCGGCATGCCACTGGGGATCGTCCCGATCCAGGCCGGGCAGGATGCAGCGCACGCGGGTCTGGTTGATCGGCTTGTGGATCAGGTACACGCCGGGCTTGACGGCCGCGTAGCCCGCCTCGGGGTTGGGGAAGCTGGAGGAGCCCTTCTTCCAGCCCTTCATGTGCTTTTCCAACAGGGGCAGGATCTGCTTGGGCGTGATGTCGCCGCTCACCCGCACCAGCAGGTTGCCCGGATGCGTCCAGCGCTCGTGCCATTCCTTCAGGGTCTGGGGCGTGAGCGCCCCCACGCTGGCGGCGGTGGCCGGCCGGAAGGTCTGGTCGTCGTACATCAGGCGGCGCCACTCCATCCGCTCCAGCCGCTCGGGATCGTCGTTGCGCTCCTTGAAGGAGGCCAGCCGCTTGTCCTGCCACTCGCGCAGGCGGTCCGCCTGGAAGCGCGGCGTGCGCAGCACTTCGAAGGCCAGGTCGAGGCCGTGCTCGAGGTCCTTGGTGAGAGTCTGCAGACGCAGGTTGCCGCCGTAGGGATCCTCGGTGCCGCTCTCCAGATAGGCCCCCAGGAAGGCCGTCTCCTCCTCGATCCAGGCGGCGTCGTGGGCCTGGCTGCCGCCGTCGGACAGCAGGTCGTAGGTCGCGCTGTGCAGGCCCTCCAGCCCGGTGGGCTCCTGGCGGTCGTCGGCCTTGATGGTGATGGAGACGTCCACCAGGGGCACGCGGTGATCCTCCACCACGAAGACCGTGACGCCGTTCTTCAGGACGTGGCGATGCGCGGCGGCCTGGGGCGGCTCATAGGTCAAGGGCGGGAACTGGATCTGGTCCGGATGGGCGGGCAGGTCGGCGGCGGGGGCCGCGACGCCCAGACGGGCTCCGAGCAGCGCGCCCAGCAACAAGGTTTGGGTGATCATTTCGGGGCTCCTTCCGCCTTCAGGGCTTCCAGCCGCGCGTCCACGGACTGCAGGAGGAAGCCCACGAAGGCCTTTTCCTGCTCGTCCTCGGGCGTCTGGGAGGCCAGTTGGGCGCGCATGGCCGCCAACTGGGCCGGATCGCCCACCTGCTTGATCTGGGCCAGGGCCATCCGAGCCGGGCCCTGCAACTCCGCGGGCAGGGTGGCCAGCGCGGCCGCCTCCGGGCTGGGAGCCGCACCGTCCTTGCGCACCCACCAGGTCACCAGCCGATTCTCGGGTTTCAGCAGGCCGCCGGCCACGCGCTTGATGTCCGCGGCCGTCACGGCCTGAATCCGCTTGGCGTAGGCCTCCTGCTCGCGCCAGTCGCCCATCCCGGCGTTTTCGATCAGCGTGAAGGCGGCGCGGATGGGGTTCTGCTGCTCGCGGTAGGCGTTGGTCAGCCAGCCGTTCTTGACCTTCTGCAGCTCGCGCTCCGGCACGTCCTCCGTGGCCAGGCGCAGCACCTCGGCGTCCAGCGCGGCTTCCAGCTCCTGGTTGGAGATGTCGCCGGCGGCTTCGGCCTCCACCTGGAAGGCGCCCTCGAGCTTCTTGCGCTCGTAGTAGGCGTAGGCCTGGACGGCGGTCTTGCCATCCTGGACCAGCTTGCGCTGCAGGCGGCCGGTGTCCCCGTTGAGCAGGGAGGCGATCACCTCCAGCACGCCGGAATCCACGTGCTTGAAGCCGCCGCAGTGGTAGCGGAAGTTCACGGTGGGGTTGACGTCCGCGGCGCCCACGTAGCGGCTCTCGCCGATCTGGCGGGGCTCCAGGGTGACCACGGGGGGCGGATCCTGGCGGGCTTCCATCCGGCCGAAGTAGCGGCGGGCCAGTTGGACGGCCTCGTCGGTCTTGAAGTCACCCACCACGATGCCCGTGACGTTGCCCGGCCCGTACCAGCGGTGGTAATAGTCCTGGGCCTGGGCCATGCTGAGCTCGCTGACGTCGCTGGCCCAGCCGATGATCGGCCAGTGGTAGGGCGAGGCCTGCCAGAAGATGGAGTTGACGGCTTCCTCGTGCATGCCCGTGGGCGTGGACTCGGTGCGCATGCGGCGCTCCTCGTAGACCACGTCGCGTTCGGCGTAGAGTTCGCGGAAGACCGGATTGGTCAGGCGGTCGGACTCCAGCCAGAACCAGAGCTCCAGCTTGTTGGCCGGCAGCACGTTGAAATAGGCGGTCATGTCGTCGCTGGTGAAGGCGTTGCCAAACAGCTCGCCGTTTTTCTGCATAATCTGGTCGAACTCATTGGGGATCATGTTGTCCCGCTGCTCGACCACCAGCTGCTGGAACTCGGCTTCCAGGCGCCGACAGAGGGTGTCCGCCTCCTGGGCCTCCTTCAGGCTGGCCACCCGGCCCTGCCGGACCTCTTCGCGCAGCGTGCGGGAGCGCTGGCGGATCCGCTCCTTCAGCTCCTCCTGGCGGGCGATCAGATCCAGGTCCTTCTGCAGGTCCTTGGTGCCGATGACCTTGGAACCCTTGAACATCATGTGTTCCAGCAAGTGGGTCAGGCCGGTCTGGCCCGGAATCTCGTTGGAGGATCCCACGTGGGCGACCCAGGCTCCCATGAAGCTGGGCGAGGTGTGGTCCTCGATGAACAGGAAGCGCATGCCGTTGTCCAGCATGACCTCCTTGACGGGTAACGCGGCCTGCGCAGCTCCCAGGGCGAGCAGTGTCAGCAGCAGGCGCAGTCCCGTGCGGGGAATTTGTGGCACAGGGGATCCCTCCGGTTATACACGAACCGCCGCCCACCTGTCGCCAGGGGGGCGGCGCACGACCATCAGTTGTTTGTCAAGGCCTGAACGACTCCCGTCAGGGTGACGAGGGCCGTTTCGGCCCGCACCACGTGCGGGCCCAGACTCACCAGGGCCAGACTGCGTTTCATCACGAGTTCAATCTCTTCGGCGGAGAAGCCGCCCTCGGGGCCGGCCAGCAGCGCCAGCGTCCCGTGCGGGCGGTCCAGGGCCGCACCCAGGCGGGAATCCGCCACGGGCAGGGCCGCCAGCAGCGGCAGTTCGCCGTCCAACAGGGCGGCCAGGCTTGCCGGCGGGGCCAGCCCGGGACGCCAGGGATTGCCGCTCTGTTCCAGCGCGGCGTCGATGATCCGGCCCAGCCGGGCCAGGTCCGGCGGCCGCTTCTGGTTGCCGCTCCGCGCGCTGCTGTAGGGCACGATGCGCCAGATCCCCAGCTCCGTCAGCTTCTCCACCGCCCATTCCAGCCGCTCCGGGCGGATCAGCGGCAGCCAGGCCTCGAGCTTCAGGTCCGGCTCGGCTGCCTGGCGCGGCGCCTGGCAGCTCAGGCGCACCTGGCGATCCGCCGACTCCAGCCGGGCCGCGGCCCGGCCTCCGCGGCCGTCCAGCAGCTCCAGCTCCTGGCCGACGGCGGCGCGCAGCACGCGCAGCAGATGGTGGCTGGCGGAGGCCTCCAGCCGCACCTCGCCTCCGGCCGCGGGCAGGGAATCCAACAGCAGGCGCGGAACCCGGTTCATGGGCGCGCCGCCTTGCGCACTTTGAGCCAGCGCGACGCTTCGTCCAAATAGGCCCGCTCCCGGGGTTCCAGCGAGCCCAGTCCCTGCCGGGAGACCTTGCCTAGCAGATCGTCCAGCCGGCGCTCGATCTGGGCCTCGTCGCTGGCCTCCGTCAGGCGGAAGGGATCGGAGTCCGCCAAGGCCGGCCGGGTGCCCGCCCGCCGCAGGTGGCGCAGCATGCGACGCCGGTGCCGCCAGAGCCGCCAGGCCCGGCGGGCTGGACCGAAGTAGAGCAGGGCCAGGCCCGAGAGCATGCCGCCCAGGTGGGCGAAGTGGGCCACGCCGTCCTGGCTTTGCACCACGCCGGAGAAGAGCGCCAGGCCGCCGAAGACCAGGGCCAGCACGCCGGCACGGACGGGGATCAAGCCCAGGAAGAGCAGGCGGCGTTGGCGAAAGAGCAGGCCGTAGGCGGCCATAAGGCCGTAGACCACGCCCGAGGCGCCCATCACGCCCGCGGCCTCGCCCGTGCGCCAAGTGTCCAGCACGGCGTGGCTGAGACCGGCGCCCACGGCGCAGACCAGCGAGTACAGCCAGTAGGAGCGCGCCCCCCACAGCCGTTCCAGCTCCGCGCCGAATACCCAAAGTCCCAGCAGGTTGAAGAGCAGGTGCAGGAAGTCCTGGTGCAGGAGGGCATAGCTGAGCAGCTGCCAGAGCCGGCCCTGCAGCAGGGCTTCCTCCGGCCGCAGGACGCCCCAGGCCTCCAGGCCCAGCGGCGTCTGGAGCAGGAAGACCGCCACCAGCAGGATGGCCTGGGCGCGCAGGGCCGGCCCGGGCCGCCCTAGCGGGTCCAGCTCGCGCCAACCCTCATATGTGGGACTCAGACTCATGCTTCAAGGTGCCAAACAGGGCGGGGGCCCGCAACGCGCCCCGCCGATGCGGCCGCCGGGGCGGCCGAGGGGTTCTTGCGCATGGGTGAAGGAGATGCTACTCTTACGGGTTCCCAAGTCTATTGCGCTGGAAGGAGGTGACGGCATGGCGCACATTCGAGTTCGCGAAGGCGAGCCGTTCGATCGGGCTTTCCGCCGGTTCACAAAATCGTGCGAGAAAGCGGGCATCCTGAGCGAACTGAGGCGCAAACAGCGCTACGACAAGCCCTCCGAGATCCGCAAGCGGATGATGAATGCCGCGAAGCGCAAGCAGCGCAAGCTGATGTCTGAGCAGCGTCGTCAGGGCCTGATCTGACGAACTGCCGCGGGGCCTGCTGGCTCCGCCGGACCTGTTCCTTCAGCCCCGCTTCTCCGCACGGCGAAGCGGGGCTTTGTTGCTATTCATCGCACCCAAGCATGGGGGATCGCAGCCATGATGCGCAGCCACACCTGCGGGCAGTTGAGGGCCGAGGATGAGGGCAGCCGGGTCCGGCTGGCCGGTTGGGTCAACCGGGTGCGCAACCTGGGGGGCTTCTGCTTCCTGGACCTGCGCGACCGCTACGGCATGATCCAGGTGGTCTTCGAGCCCGAGCGCCCGGAGCTGATGGACGCCGCCGGCCGCCTGCACATGGAGAGCGTGATCCTGGTGGAGGGCGTCGTGCGCCGCCGGCCGGGCGCCATGGCCAACCAGGAGCTGGCCACGGGCGAGATCGAGCTGCTGGCCGAATCCTGCGAACTGCTCTCGCGCGCCGACGTGCTGCCCTTCACCCTGGAGGCGGAGGACACGGCGGGCGAGGACCTGCGCCTCAAGCACCGCTACCTGGACCTGCGCCGCCCCACCAAGGCGCGCTACCTGCTGCTGCGCCACCGCATGGCCCAGGCTGTGCGCCGCACGCTGGACGGGCTGCAGTTCCTCGAGGTGGAGACGCCGATCCTGATGAAGTCCACGCCCGAGGGCGCGCGCGACTATCTGGTGCCCAGCCGCATCCACGCGGGCTGCTTCTACGCGCTGCCCCAGAGCCCCCAGACCTACAAGCAGCTGCTGATGGTCTCCGGCTTCGACCGCTACTTCCAGATCGTCAAGTGCTTCCGCGACGAGGACCTGCGCAGCGACCGCCAGCCCGAGTTCACCCAAATCGACATCGAGCTCTCCTTCGGCGACGAGCAGGACGTCCAGGACACGGCCGAGGCCGTGATGGCCGGGCTGTTCCGCGAGATCAAGGGCGAGGAGCTGCCCCTGCCCCTGCCCCGCCTGACCTGGCGCGAGGCCATGGACCGCTACGGCAGCGACAAGCCCGACCTGCGCATCCCGCTGGAGATCCGCGATCTGGCCGGCCTGGCGGCGTCCTCCAAGTTCAGCGTGTTCCAGCAGGCGCTGGAGCAGGGCGGCGTGCTGCGCGGGCTGGTCTTCCCCGGGCTGGCCGAGGAGTTCAGCCGCAAGAGGATCGACGCGCTGCAGGACTACGCGCGCCACCTGGGCGGCCAGGGCGTGGTGGTGGTGCGCTGGACGGCCGAGGGCCTCTCCAGCCAGATCGGCAAGTTCACGGGCGAGGAGTGGCTGAAGAGCGCGGCCGAGGCCGCCGGGGCCGCCCAGGGCGACCTGCTGGTGCTGGCGGCGGGCGAGTACCGCCTGGTCTGCAAACTGCTGGGCAACATGCGCCTGCGCCTGGCCAAGGAGCACGGCCTGCTGGACGCCTCGGGGCACAAGCTGCTCTGGGTGACGGACTTCCCCATGTTCGAGTACGACGACGAGGAGCAGCGCTGGATGGCCGCGCACCATCCCTTCACGCAGCCCAACGCCGCGCAGCTGGCCGCCGGCGTGCCCGAGTCCGACCTGCTCAGCCGCGGCTACGACCTGGTGATGGACGGCCAGGAGATCGCCGGCGGCAGCGTGCGCATCCACGAGCGCGAGATGCAGGCCCGGGTCTTCCGCATGTTGGGCATCTCCGACGAGGAGGCCCAGGAAAAGTTCGGCTTCCTGCTGGAGGCCTTCCGCTACGGCACGCCGCCCCACGCCGGCTGCGCTTTCGGCTTCGACCGGCTGGTGATGATCTTCGGCGGCACGGAGAACATCCGCGACGTCATCGCCTTCCCCAAGACCAACCGCGCCGCCTCGCCCATGGACGGCTGCCCGGGCCGCGTGGACGCGCGCCAGCTGGAGGACCTGCACCTGCGGATCGTGGGCGACAAGCCCAGCGTGGAGCTCTGATGAAAGGCGCTCCGGGAAACGGATCCGCAGCGGCGGACGACGGCTTGACCCTCAGCTTGGCGGGCGTGGAGCCCCAGGCCCTGTTCGGGCCGGGGGACGTGCACATCCGCAAGATCGAAGAGGTCTTCAGCGCCCGGCTGGCCTTGCGTGGTGGCGACCTGCAGATCGTCTCCAGCCGCAGCGACGCCGGCCGCCTGAAGCACGCCCTGCTGGAGCTGGTGGCCATCCTCAAGCGCAAGGGGCACCTGGAGCTGCAGGACGTGGACACGGTCCTGCGCCTGTCGCTGGCGGAAGGTGGGCCGGTCCAGGACCCCGCGGGGAATTCCGTCGTGGTGAACACGCCCACCGGCGCGCTGCGCACCCGCAGCCCGGGGCAGGAGCGCCTGGTCCAGGCCGCCCGGGCGAACCTGGTGACCTTCGCCATCGGCCCGGCGGGCACGGGCAAGACCTACCTGGCCGTGGCCATGGCCGTGGCGGCCCTGTTGGAGCGCAGCGTGCAGCGCATCGTGCTTACGCGCCCGGCGGTGGAGGCCGGGGAGAACCTGGGCTTCCTGCCCGGCGATCTGAAGATGAAGGTCGACCCCTACCTGCGCCCGCTCTACGACAGCCTGTTCGACATGATGGACCCCGAGCGCATGGCCCGGCTGATGGAGCAACAGATCGTGGAGGTGGCCCCGCTGGCCTTCATGCGCGGCCGTACGCTCAACAACTCCTTCATCATCCTGGACGAGGCCCAGAACACCACGCCGGGCCAGATGAAGATGTTCCTCACGCGGCTGGGGCAGAACAGCAAGGTGCTCGTGACCGGCGACGTCACCCAGATCGACCTGGCCGAGCCCTCCCAGAGCGGCCTGCTGCAGATCCGCGAGGTGCTGCGCGGGGTGAAGGACGTGGCCTTCGTGGAGCTTGAAAAGGCCGACGTAGTTCGCCATCGTTTGGTACGCGACATCATTCACGCCTATGAGGAGTATGACGGCCGTGCAACACGACCAGCAGGTGACTGAAAGCGACGCTTCCTGTTCCTTCCCCCAGCCCGAACTCGAGGACCCCGACGGTCGAAGTCCCAGGCTGCTCGAGATTGAGATCACCCACCCCTCCATCCGGGCCAACCGGCGCGTGCTGCGCCGGATCGTCCTGCACGCCCTGCGCGAGGAGTCCCTCCGGCACCGCGAGCTGACCCTGGCCCTGGTGGACCCGGCGGAGATGCAGCGGCTCAACCGCGAATTCCACGGTGCCGACGAGCCCACGGACCACCTGGGCTTCCAGTACGAGGCTCCGCCGGGCGAGGTCTCCGGCGACATCTTCGTCTGCCCGGCGGTCTGCGCCGAGCAGTCCGCCCAGTGGGAGGAGACGCCGCGCCGGGAGCTGGCGCGCGTGGTCCTGCATGGCGTCCTGCACCTGGCCGGCTGGCGCGACGACACGCCCGCCCAGCGTCGCCGCATGCACGTCCGCGAAGACGAGCTGCTGGCCGGCCTGCTGGCCCTGCGCGAGCCCGCCGCCTGGCTGGAGGGCGCCGCCCATGTTCGCTGAGCTGCTGCTCTTCGTGCTGCTGCTGGTCCTCTCGGCCTTCTTCTCCAGCAGCGAGACCGCCTTCTTCAGCCTCACCAAGCTCCAGACCAAGGCACTGCGCGAGGACGACGAACCCTCCGGCCGGCGCGCGGCGCGGCTGCTGGCCCGGCCCCAGCGCCTGCTGGTGACCATCCTGGTGGGCAACACGGTGGTGAACACGGCGGCGGCCACCCTGGCCACGCTCATCGCCACCCGCTGGGCCCTGGCCAGCGGACTGGCCATGGAAGTGGTCATTCCCGTCCAGGTGGTGGCGGTGACCCTGGTGCTGCTGCTGGTCTCGGAGGTGACGCCCAAGGCCCTGGCCTTCCGCCACAACGAGGCCCTGGCGCGCAGCGCGGCCCTGCCCATGCTGGGCGCCCAGCTGCTCTTCTGGCCGCTGGTCAAGCCCGTGCTGGCCCTGACCCACCGCGTGCGCCACCACCTGCAGGGCTCCGACCGCCTGCTGTTCACGCCGGACGAACTCAAGGCCCTGATGGAGGTGGGCCAGGAGCAGGGCAGCCTGGAGGAGGACGAGAAGAAGCTGATCCACAGCATCTTCGAATTCGGCGAGACCACGGTGCGGGAGGTGATGGTGCCGCGCATCGACATGGTCTGCCTGTCCCACGACGCGGGCTTCGACGAGGCCGTCGACCTGATCCGCCGCGAGGGCCACAGCCGCATCCCCATGTTCCGCGAACACGTGGACAACGTGGTGGGCATCCTCTACGCCAAAGACCTGATCCCCTTCCTGCAGCAGGACCAGACGCCCCAGTCGCTTGATCAGCTTGCGCGCCTGCCCTACTTTGTTCCGGAGGGCAAGAAGATCGACGAACTCCTGCGGGAGTTCCAGGCCAACCACATCCACATGGCCATCGTGGTGGACGAGTACGGCGGCACAGCCGGGCTGGTCACGCTGGAGGACATCCTCGAGGAGATCGTCGGGGAGATCCAGGACGAGTTCGACGCCGAGGCACCGCCTTGGCGCCGCACGGCGGATGAGGGCTGGGTCTTCGACTCCGGCATGCTGCTGGAGGACGTCAATGCCCTGTTGGAAGAGGATGTGCTGCCCACGGTGGAGGACTACGAGACCCTGGGCGGGTTCATCTACGAGTTGGCCGGAGAAGTGCCCAAGGCGGGATCCCGGTTCGAGCACGTGGGCTGGAGCTTCACGGTGATGACCATGAAGCGCCACCGCATCGGACTGGTGAAGGCCATGCGCCTGGAGGCGACGGAGCTGCATGAGCGCGACGGGTCTGAGAAATAAGCTGGCCTCGTTCTACGCCAGCGCCCATCACAAGTACACCCAGGAGCCGGAGCCGGTCAGCTTCTTCCAGGAGCTGGGACGCAAGGGTCCGATTCTCGTCGTGATGCCCCGGGAGGCCACCTGCTTCGAGGCGGCCCGCCACGTGCTGCCCCACCTGCGCCAGTTCACCACCGGCGACGACGGCCCTGCCCGCATCCACACCTTCCTGCACGAGACCTACAAGAACTGGATCGACTCGCGCCTGATCTCCCAGGCCGTGGCCTGGGGCGACGGGGACCTCAACGCCCTGCATCTGCCCTCCAACCGCCTGCTGAACCAGGTGGCGGGCCTGCACTGCGACGTGGCCCTGGACCTCAACGTGGACGAGGACCTGGGCTCCGCCTACGTGGTGGGCATGACCGGCGCGCAGATCCGCATCTCCCTGGGGGCGCGCCAGAACCGGC
The DNA here is from genome assembly GCA_041675285.1 of Candidatus Delongbacteria bacterium. Classification (NCBI taxonomy): domain Bacteria; phylum Candidatus Delongiibacteriota; species Candidatus Delongbacteria bacterium. The sequence continues at coordinate 171,486 of JBAYTZ010000002.1, read as the reverse complement.
AGTTCTACAACGTCGAGCTGCGCGTGCCCGTCAACCGGGACGATCTGCGCCAGACCTACCTGGGGCTGACGCGCCAGCTGCACAACACCTTCTTCCGCACCGGCGGCGAAGCACCCACGGAGCTCTCCACCCTGTAGGAGAACGCATGAAACGCACGGTGATCCTCGACACCAACGTGCTGCTTCACAATCCCCTCTCGTTCCACGCCTTCCCGGGCGCCCACTTGGTGATTCCCATCACCGTCATCTCCGAGATCGACAAGTTCAAGAAGGGCGTCACGGAGGTCAGCCGCAACGCGCGCGAGGCCAGCCGCCAGATCGACGAGCTGCGCCGCGAGGGCAACCTGACCCAGGGCGTGAAGATGCCCGAGGGCGGGACGCTGGTGGTGGCGGGCGCGGGGCAGAAACTGGTCTTTCCCGAGGGGCTCAGCCCGTCCGTGGCCGACGACTGCATCCTGGCCATCGCGTTGCAGCACCCGGCCAGCCGGGGCTGGCCCAAGCTCTTCGTCACCATGGACGTCAACATGCGCATCAAGGCCGGCGCCTACGGCCTGGAGGCGACGGGCTACGAGGACCGGCGGGTCCAGACGGACGACCTCTTCCAGGGCTACCACCTGATCCAGGTGCCGGCGGGCTGGGTGGATGAGTTCTTCGCCACGGGCCACCTGGACATGGAGGAGAACTCGGGCCTGCAGCCCAACGAGGGCGTGGTGCTCCAGGACGCCGAGCGTCCGGAGCGCACGGCGCTGGGAGTCTTCCAGTCCCAGCCCAGCCGCCTGCAGCTGCTGCGCATCGACGACACCGGCCTGGGCCTGCGGCCGCGCAACCTGGGCCAGCATTTCGCCCTGCACTTCCTGCTGGACGAGAAGATCCAGCTGGTGACCTTGGCGGGCCGGGCGGGCACGGGCAAGACCCTGCTGGCCCTGGCCGCCGGACTGCGCCAGGTGCTGGACGAGGAGTCCGGCTACCGGCGGATGGTGGTCAGCCGGCCGGTCTTTCCCATGGGCAAGGAGTTGGGCTTCCTGCCGGGCTCGCTGGAGGAGAAACTCAGCCCCTGGATGACGCCCATCCACGACAACCTGGAGCAGCTGCTGGATTCCTTGGCCGCGGGCAAGAAGGGCCAGCGCACCAGCGAGGCCAAACTCCGGCAGTCCGGCGTGCTGGAGGTGGAGCCGCTCTCCTACATCCGCGGCCGCAGCCTGCCCAAGCAGTACTTCATCGTGGACGAGGCCCAGAACCTCACGCCCCACGAGGTGAAAACCATCATCACCCGGGCTGGGCACGGCACCAAGGTCGTGCTCACCGGGGATCCCGAGCAGATCGACAATCCCTACGTGGACGCCATGTCCAACGGCCTGTCTTATGTCATCGACCGCTTCCGTGGCCAGTCCATCAGCGCGCACGCCACCCTGAGCAAGGGCGAGCGCAGCCGGCTGGCTGGCCTGGCGGCCGAATTGCTCTGATGCGCGAAAGGTCCCTCCCCGTGAACCGAATCCTCCTTCCCTTGCTGCTCTGGCTGGGATGTGCCGGCGGCCTGCAGGCCGCCCCGATCTACGTCACGCGCGCCCAGGCCCGGGACTACCTGGCCGCCCAGGGCGTGTCCCCGGACCAGCAGGTCCAGGACGGCGTGCTGCAGGGCTGCCTGCAGGAGATCCAGGAGCACACGCTGCTGGCCCTGGCCTGGGAGCGCAACGGCCGCAAGCTCAACGCCGAGCAGCTGGCCCAGCTGGCCCAGGCGCGGGATGAGATCGCCGTGCAACTCTGCCGGGAGCGCCGCCTGCGCGTGGCGCCGCTGACGCCCAATCAGCTGCAGGACTACGAATTCCTCTCCCGCGCGCTCTACCTCACCAGCCACATCCTGGTGGACGAGAAGGCCCGGGCCGACGAGTTGGCGGCCCGGCTGCAACAGGGCGGGTCCTTCCCGGAGCTGGCCCGGCAATTCTCCAAGGACCAGGGCTCGGCCAGCCAGGGCGGCTCCCTGGGCCTGGTGAAACTGGGCCAGACCGTGATGGAGTTCGAGGAGGCCCTGCTGCGCCTGAAGCCCGGCCAGGTCAGCCCCCCGGTGGAGACGCCCTTCGGCTGGCACCTGATCCGGCTGGACAGCCTGCTGGAGCGGGAGATCGTCTTCACGCCGCAGGAGCTGAGCGAGCAGCGCGAGATCCTGGAGCGGCACGCCCGGCGCCGGGCGGAGCTGGAGGCCCAGCGTCAGCTCTGGCGGCAGCACCGCATCGAGCTGTTCCGCGACAAGGCCCTGGACCACGGCGTGCCCGCCGGCGACCTCGTGGCCCGCACGGCGGACACCACCCTCACCCGCGGCCAACTCGACCAGATGCTGCGCAAGGCCTTCGGCGCCAAGGAGAGCCTGGCCACGGACGGCCTGGGCTGGGACTTCCTGCGCTATTGGGTGGAGCAGGACGCCTGGCTGCGCGAGGCGCGGCACGACGGGACCTGGTCCAGCCAGGAGGTGAACGATCTGGTGGACCTGCGCGAGCGCCTGCTCAAGAGCACGCTCTGCGTGGTCGAGGACATCGTGCCGCTGATGAATCCCGCCGACGAGGACCTCTGGAACTACCTGAGCACGCACGAGCTGGAGTTCCTGGCCGAGCGCGCCTTCGGGGTCTGGATCTTCGAGTTCGCCAGCCGGGAGGCGGCGGAGGCCGCCCGGGCGCTCTCGCGCAAGGAGAAGCTCGATCCGGCCCGCCTGGCCAAGCGGCTGGGGCTGGACCTCCATCCCCAGGAGCTGTCCGCCGAGACCGTGCGCGGCCTGCCCGCCGCGCTGCGCAGCGAACTCATCGACCTGAACACCGACGAGTGGAGCGACATCTTGGACAACGGGCGCAAGGGCGCGGACCGGCGCTGGCTGTTCTACAACCTGGTGGGGCGGCGCATGCCGGACCTGGACGAGAGCGCCTCCCTCAAGCGCGCGGTGCTGGAGAAGGTGCGGACGGCGATGATCGACGCCGAGCTGGGCCGGCTGGTGGACGAGATGAAGCACCGCACGGGCCTGACGGAGGTCCGCTGGAAGTAGCCGCCTGGCGGTTTTCCGACCGCCCCGAGCGCTTTTTCTCGCCCCCGGGCGGCCCTTTTCCCGCGGCCCGCCTTGATCCGGCTTGGCGCGTGTGCAAGATTTCAAGCTGTCATGTTAACCAAATAACGACCTGGGCGGCCGCCCGGGACGAAAGGGCGCAGATGAAGATTCTCGTGCTGAACTGCGGGTCCTCTTCCCTGAAGTTCCAGCTCTTCGACATGCAGGAGGAGAAGGTCCTGCTCAAGGGCCTGGTGGAAAAAATCGGCTCCTCCCGGGCCATGCTGACCTTCAGCGGCCGGCAACCGGCACCCATCCGGGACGTGCTGGAGATCGCCGACCACGAGAAGGCCGTGCGCATCGTGATGGACATCCTGACGCACCCCGACCACGGCGTGATCCGCAGCATCTCCGAAGTGGATGCCGTGGGACACCGCACGGTCCACGGCGGCGAGGAGTTCAGCGACGCCGCCCTGATCACGCCCGAGGTGATCCAGGCCGTGGAGCGCTGCGTGCCTTTCGCGCCCCTGCACAACCCCGCCAACATCACGGGCATCCTGATGGCCCGCAAGTTGATGCCCGACCTGCCCCAGGTGGCCGTCTTCGACACGGCCTTCCACAGCCACATGCCGCGGATCAGCTACCTCTACGGCCTGCCCTTCGAGATGTACGAGAAGCACGGCATCCGCCGCTACGGCTTCCACGGCACCAGCCACGGTTTCGTGGCCCAGAAGGCCGCCGAGGTCCTGGGCAAGCCGCTGGCCAAACTCAAGTTGATCACCTGCCACCTGGGCAACGGCTCGTCCATCGCGGCCATCGACGGCGGCGTCTCCGTGGACACGAGCATGGGCTTCACACCGCTGGAGGGCCTGGTGATGGGCACGCGCTGCGGCGACCTGGATCCCGCGGTGGTGGGCTTCATCCAGGAGCGCGAGCGCCTCTCGCCCCAGGACGTGGACTCGCTGATGAACAAGCGCAGCGGCCTGCTGGGCATCTCCGGCGTCTCCAACGACATGCGCGAGCTGGAGGAGGAGGCCGGGCGCGGCAACGAGCGCGCCCAGCTGGCCCTGGAGATCTTCTGCCTGCGGGTGCGCAAGTACATCGGCGCCTACGCCGCGGAGCTGGGCGGGCTGGACGGCGTGGTCTTCACGGGCGGCATCGGCGAGAACGCCGTGGCCATCCGGGGCCGCATCCTGGAGCACCTGGAACACCTGGGCATCAAGCTCGACCCCGCGGCCAACCAGGCGCGCAAAGGGCTGATCAGCAGCGGACGCGTCAAGGTGCTGGTGGTCCCCACCAATGAGGAGCTGGCCATCGCCCGGGAGACCCGCACGGTCGTCCAGGGTCTGAGCGCCCGATCCGAGGCGTTGAACTCGGCGGACCTGGAGCGCGAGATCGCCGCGCTGGGCGTGGAGGAGCGGCGGGAACTGGTCCTGCTCTGGGCCGAGACGCGTTCCGGCGACCTGGCCACGCTGACGGCCCGCTTCAACAACCGCCTCAAGGTCGCCGTCAACCAGCAGGCCGTGCGCCGGCTGCTGGCCGGCATGGGATTGCTGGAAGCAGAGGAGTGTGCCCGATGAACCGCCCGCAGAACCCCGGCACCCCCGGCCTGCCCGAGACCGGCTGGATCCTGGCCCGCGTCTGGCTGGGCGCCCTGGAGGAGACGGCCCGCGACTTCCATGGCAACTGGCCCAAGATGTTCCTGGACCGGGCCTACGAACACGCCACGGCCAACTGGATCGCACTGATGGAGCAGGAGTACGACTTCGTCTTTCCGCGGCACGGCTCGATGATGGAGGCCCTGCGCGGCTACGTGGACGTCGGCCTGAAGGCGGGCGTGTTCCGCGACTCGTCGGACTTCCGCCTGAAGGAGATCAGCCCCAACAAGGTGGAAGTGACCATCTACCGGGACATCTACTCCCAGACCTACCGCGAGCTGCGCATTCCCGGCCAGTCCGTGCGCGAGATGACCAACGCCCGGCTGGGCGCCTTCCGCGCCGCGGTGAAACTGCTGGCCGGCATCGAGTGCGATTACGAGATCACCGCCATCCACTCCGACGGCGTGGTGGAAGGCTTCATCGAGAGGCTGTGATGAGTCCCAATTCCACAGGCCGTGTGCCGGCCGCGCTGAAGCGTTCCCTGCAGTCCCAGGACTGGCGGGAGCGGCGGCGCGCCGTGCTGGGACTTTCCGACGCGGATTCCGGGTCGGCCGCCCCCCTGCTTGAAGCCACCCTGGGCGATCCCTCCGACGACGTGCGGCACGCCGCCGTGGTGGTGATCGGCCGCCTGCAACTGCGGGGCTTCCACGACGAAGTACTGAAGCCGCGCATCCTGGGCTCCCCGGACGCCAACCTGCGCTGGGCGGCGGTGTCCACCCTGGGCCGGCTGGCCGACACGCGCGACATCATCCCCCTGACCCGCATGCTGCTGGACGAGGACTGGCTGGTGCGCAACGAGGCGCGCAAGGTGCTGGCCGAGGCCGTGGATCGGCTGGGCGAGGACGAGGACGACGGGGATGCGGTGGACACGCTGATCCACCTGCTCTTCCTGGAGAACGAGACCCTCCGGCCGCTGGTGATCCGCAACCTCTGCCGCCACGGCAGCCGGGCCTTGCCCGCCCTGCGCGAGGCTCTGAACGAGCCCTCGCCGGCCATGCTGGCGGGCGTGGTGCGCGTGCTGGGCCTGCTGGGCGACCGCCACAGCCTGGTCCGCCTGATCGAGCTGTCGCGCAGCGACGACCGCCGCGTGCGCCGCGCCGTGGCGGAAGCCCTCGGCCTGCTGGGCGGACGCGACGCCGCGCGGACCCTGGTGCGCATGCTGGCCGTGCAGCAGAACGAGGTCTGCGAGGCTGCCGAACAATCCCTGCTGCAGCTGGGCGCCGAGTCCCTGCCGCCCATTCTCGAGCTGCTGCAGCACGAGGACTGCACGCGCCTGCGCGTGCGCTGCATCCGCGTGCTGGGACACCTGCGCCTGCCCGAGGCCCTGCCGGCCCTGCGGGCGGGTCTGCGCTCCAGCTACTACCGGGTGCGCCAGGCCACCATCCAGGCCCTGGTGGCCTATGGTCCGGCCATCACCGACCAGTTGCTGCCGGGGCTCAAGGTCGCCGCGCCGGATGTCCAGCCCCTGCTGGTCCAGCTGCAGCGCGAGCCCAGCCAGGAAGGCCAGCTGCGCCTGCTGCGCGTGATCGGCGAGACGGGCAACCACGCCGCCGTGCCGTTCATCAAGGATTTGCGCGGCGGGTCCATGGGCGAAGACGGCCTGCTGCTGCGGCGCACGGCCAACCAGGCCCTGTTCCAGCTGGGCTGCGCCTCCTGGGAGCGCTACTGCCTGCTGGCCGTCCTGGGTCAGGTGGCGGGGGTCGAACATGCGGAAGACTTGATTCCGAGTCTGGATCATCCGTCGTATTATGTGCGCAACCGCGCCGTGCGCTCGCTGGCGCGCTTTTCCACGCCCGAGGTGGGCCGGGCCCTGGCCCGCACCGCGGGCAACGATCCGCGCTATTTCGTGCGCCGGACGGCCCTGCAGGTGCTGGGCGGCCTGAATGTGGACAAGGGCCTGCTGTACCGGACGGCCCACGCCGCCCTGCAGGACAACGCGCCGGGCGTCCGGGTGGAGGCGGTGCGCGTCCTGGCCCGGCTGGTGAACGACAAAGCCGTGCCCGCCCTGATCGAGGGCCTGCTGGACGAGGTCTGGAGCGTGCGCGAAGCCTGCGAGACGGCCCTGCGCAACTTCCCGGCCAAGGCCGTCAAGCCGCTGGTGCGCCTGCTGGACGAGGAGCGCGAGTTCATCCGCCTGCGGGCGGCCCGCCTGCTGGGCGAGTTGGGAGACCCGGGGGCCGTGCCGGCCCTCCAGCGTCAATTGAAGAAGGAAGCGCCGGGCACCCGTGTCCACGACGCGCTACTGAGGAGTGTGCATCGATTGCTGGCCTAGGACCTGAAGTCGAACCATTTGGATTCCGAAAAGGGAGAGGACTGCGGCTGTCCGGCCATCCGGCGGGCTTGGACCTGAGGGCCAGCTCCGACGGGCGGCTTGGAGGTCCCGCTGTCAATTCCTACTTCAAACCGGCTTCGGGACGCCGCTCCCGGCGCCGGCGGGGAATGTCCGCAAGTGGAAAGGCTGGGTCTCCATGCACGCAATGCGCACCGCCGGCAGGCTGAGCGGGATGTCCGCGGCTTCACCGGCCACCGCCGATCAACGGATTTCGCACCCTGCCCCGGCGCGACCGCGCGTCGCGTGGCGGGGTTTTTGGTTGCTGGCGGGTCTGCTCTGGCTGGTTTCCATGGCCGGGGCCCAGACCGTCCTGCCCGACACCCTGCGTCCGGCCACGGGCCACGCCTACCGGTTGTCGGAGTTCAGCGGCCCCTTCTGGGTGAACCAGCGCTCCGTCGTGCTGCCCGGCGACACCCTGTTCGCCGGCCCGGGCGACACGCTGCTCTTCAAGGCCGACACCCTGGGCCTGGGTTCCCTGATGATCCAGGGCACGCTGATCGTCGAAGGCAACCAGGACAGCCTGGTGGTCTTCACGGGCCAGCCCGACAGCCAGTTCAGTTGGCCGGGCATCCTGTTCCGTCCGCTGGCCGGGGACTCCAGCACCTCCGTCATCCAGTACGCCCACTTGAACGGCTCCAACACCACGCTCAACAGCAACAAGGTGGCAGCCTGGGGCCAGCCCTATTCGCTTGTCGTCCGGCGAACCTTGATCACCGACGGCAGCTTCGGCGCCGTGCTGTTCGCGCCCTCGTCCACGCGCTTCGAGAACTGCGTGTTCGACGACCAGCGCAACGTGTCGGTCTACGCCTCCAGCTGTCTGGCGGAGGTGGTCAACTGCGTGCTGATGCCCCACGAGGCCTACCCCAGCGCCAAGGCCATCAACTTCTACAACCCGCTGGTGGACCCGGTCTCGGTCGTCCACTACAACCTGTTCTATCCGGGCGTGGGCGCTTGGTGGAGCGAGTTCCTGCTCTCCAACAATACGGGGGACTCGCAGTACACGTATCACCTGCCGGACTCCACCAACCTGGTGGCGGACCCGCTCTTCCTGGCCGATCGGCCCTACCATCCGGATCCGGAGATTTCGCCCTTGGTGGACGGCGGCGACCCCGCCATCCTCGACCCGGACGAAACCGTCTCCGACATCGGCATCTGGTGGGTGCGCGGCATCGAGACGCCCCTGCGCATCCTGAGCGCGCCCTCCCCGTCCACCTGGGTGCAGGGCTACAACTTTCTCGCCCTGTTCGAGATCCAGTCCTATCCGGCGCCCGACTGGAGCCTGGTGGGCGCCCCGGAGGGCATGGCGATCTACACGCTGGGTCGCAGCCGGGCGGCGCTGAGCTGGCCGGTCAGCCAGCAGCAGCTGGGCGTCCACCGTTTCTGGATCCACGGCCAAAACCTGGCCAACGAGATCGTCTACCGCGACAGCCTGGAAGTCAACCTGCTGTTCCTGGAAAACCACCCGCCGCAGCTCAGCCTGGTCTCCCCCTGCGACGGCGGGGACTGCCTGGATCAGCGCGACGTGATCGTGGAGAGCCTGTCCACCGGCACCTCCACCCTGGTGCAGCTGCGCGTGGAGGACCAGGACGCCGCCCTGCTGGGCGGCCTGCAGATCTACCAGCTGGATGTCTGGGTGAACGGCGTGGCGGAGCCCACGCAGTTCGTCAGCCAGTTCCAGCGCGAATTCGTCCTGGACACCACGGCCCTGGTGCTGGATCTGCGCTTCTCCGACGGCGTGGCCCACGACAGCCTGCACTATGTGATCCACCCGCGCTACACGCTGCTCTCCGGCGACGTCTCGGGCGTGATCGGCGCGGCCACGGGCGCTGTCTTCCTGACCGGCCCCCTGCGCGTGCCCGCCGGGCAGACTCTGCGCCTGGAGGCCGGCAGCCAGTTGGTGGCCGGCGATCTGGAGAGTGGGGACTGGCTGCTGGACGTGGAAGGCGAGCTGCTGCTGGAAGGCAGCGCGGAAGCGCCGATCGTCTTCCGCTGCCTGGCCACCCAGCGTTCGGGCCAGGATCTGCGGCCGCCCTTCCTGCGCGTCCAGCAGGGGGGCCGGCTCAGCGGCTTGTCCCACGTGGAGTTCGAGGGTTTCTCCACCGCCGTGCAGTTGGAGCACCTGGACCAGACGGAACCCGTGCCGATCGACAGCTGCTCCTTCACGCGCGTGCGGCTGGGCGTTCTGGCCGTCAACACGCCCGTGGAGATCCGTCACTGCGTGTTCCATCCGCCCGCCGACAGCCTGCAACTGGGCAGCTCGAGCATCTACCTGGCGGGTTCCGCGGGCCACGTGATCCAGAACAATCTGTTCGTCAATCCCATCGTCGGCGTGACCGCGGTGGACGCCGACGCCCGGATTGCCAACAACAGCTTCGTCTGGGTGAAGACCCTCTCCTCGTTCGGCAGCTACCTCTGGCCCACCTACAGCCAACTGGGCTTCGGGCGCGTCCACGCCTTCAATTCCGCCCTGGAGATCCGCAACAACCTGTTCCAGTGGCGCGGCACGCACTACGGCGACTACCTCACGGACTCCCAGCTGGAAGCCTACGCCGCCTCCCCCACCCACGCCATCTGGCTGGATGAGGCCAGCCGGGTGCGCGCCGAGTGGAACTGGTACGACTGCCGCAACGCCTGGCTGCCCGGGGAGGGCGGCTACCAGAACCTCTCCTTCCAGACGGCCATCAACGACAGCACGCTGCTGCTGAGTCACATCCGGGCGGGCGCGGACAGCGCGGGCGTGGACGAGCAAAACGGCTACCGGCTCTTCGCCGACAGCCCGCTCATCGACGCCGGCGATCCCTCCGGCCTCTGGAACGACGCCTTCGACGCCAGCCGCTGCGACATCGGCTGGACGGGCGGTCCGCTGGCGCTGGAAAGCGAGTACACGGCGGTGAACGATCTGCCCGGCGAGGAACCCGGCCTCACGCTGCTGCCCGGGACCTTCCGCCTGAAGCCGGCCTATCCCAATCCTTTCAATCCCTTCTCGCGGCTGGAAGTGGAACTGGACCGGCCGGGCGTGCTGGATTTGCGGATCTACGACCTGCTGGGCCGCCAGGTGGCCGTGCTGGTCCACGATCGGCTGGAACCGGGCGTCTACGGCCTGCAGGTGGACGGCTCCGCCTGGGCCAGCGGATTCTATGTGGCCCGGGCCCGCTTCCAGGGCGAACAGCAGAGCACGCGCCTGCTGCTGGTGAAATAGCCGCGCGACAGTCGTCGAGCATGGGGCCGGCTCCCGCGGGGGCCGGCCTTTTTCGTGTCCCCGGCAAGCGGGCTGGACAGAGGGCGCCGCCGGTGCGCGTGGCGGGCGGCAGGCTGGAACGCGCGGCGGCTGGAGAGGGTTGGGGGGCCTTCTGGAATCGGAGGGCACGTGAGGGCGGAGGAATTGGCGCGGCTGTGCAGCGAAGAATTCACCCGGGGCCGGCGGCCGCGTCCGGGCCAGGGCGCCCTGCCGCTGGCGGGCCCGGGGGCCGCGGATTGGCTGGAGCGGGAACTGGATCCCCGGGGTCCCCGGCGGGCCAACTGGGAGGCGCTGGCCGAGGAACTGGGCCGCGGCTCGCTGGCGCTGGTCCGGCCCGGGGACGCGGCCTACCCGCCCCTGCTGGGCGCCATGGCCGCGCCGCCGGATCCTCTGTTCTGCAAAGGCCGGCTGGAACTGGCGCAGCGCGAGGCCGTGGCCATCGTGGGCACGCGCCGGCCGGACGAGCGCGGGCTGCGCTGGACGGCCCGGGCCGCCGAGGCCCTGGCGCGGCTGGGCCTGGTGGTGGTCTCCGGCGGCGCCGCGGGCATCGACGGCCAGGCCCATCGCCGGGCGGGGTCTGCGCAGACCGTGGCCGTGCTGGGCGCCGGCTTCGACCGGCCCTACCCCGCCGAGCACCGGGAGCTGTTCCGCGAACTGGGGGAGCAGGGGCTGCTGCTGAGCGAGTGGCCGCCCTGGACCGGCCCGGAGACCTGGCGCTTTCCCCGCCGCAACCGCGTGATCGCCGGGCTCTGCCGGGCCGTGCTGGTGGCCCAGGCCCCCGCCCGCTCCGGCGCGCTCTCCACGGCCCACCACGCCGTGGAGGAGGGCCGCGAGGTGCTGGTCTGCCCCGGCCCCTGGGACGAGCCCCTCTACGCCGGCTGCCACAAGCTGATCCGCCAGGGGGCGCGCCTCACCGCCACGCTGGACGACCTGTTGGAAGAACTGTCCGCTCTGCCTCTGATCCTGGCGCCCCTGCCTCCCCGTCTGCCGGAACCCTCCATCGCCCCGTCCGCCGGAGAGGGCGACCGCGAGCTCTGGGAGCTGCTGGAGCGACCCCTCTGTCGGGACGAACTGGGCGCGCGCCTGGGGCTGGCCAGCGGGCCCCTGGCCACCCGGCTGCTGGAGGCCGAGCTGGCCGGCTGGCTGCGCGCCCTGCCCGGCGACCGCTGGGCTCGTTGCAACTGGACGGGGGCCTGAGTAGATTGCCCGCATGAAAAAAATCGGTTCCCTCCTCTGGCTGGTGCCCGGCCTTCTGTTGCTGGGCATGTTGCTGATCCTGAGTCGCCGTGATCCGCACGCCTCCGTGCGCAGCCCCATCGAAGGCCTGGGCAAGCTCAACGCCGTGATGGAGATCATCCGCGATTTCTACGTGGAAGAAGCGGAGATGGACCGCATCGTGGACGGCGCCATCCGCGGCATGCTGGACGAGCTGGATCCGCACTCCAACTACATCCCGGCCTCCGAGCTGCGCGAGATCAACGAGGAATTCCAGGGCGAGTTCGAGGGGATCGGGATCTACTTCCAGATCCGCGACAAGCTGCTTACCGTCGTCTCGGCCATTCCCGGCACGCCCTCCGACCGGCTGGGCCTGAGCCCGGGCGACGTGATCATCGAGATCGACGGCAAGGCCACCTACGGCATCACCAACGAGGACGTGCAACGCAAGCTCAAGGGCAAGGGCGGGACCCAGGTGGCCATCAAGGTGCGCCGGGCCGGGCTGGAGGAGCCCCTGACCTTCCGCATCACGCGGGAGAAGATCCCCATCTACAGTGTGGAGTCCGTCTTCATGCTGAACGGGGAGGTGGGCTACCTGCGGCTGAATCGCTTCATGGCCACCTCGGCGGACGAGATCCGCGAGGCGATGGAGACCCTGAGCAAACAGGGCATGAAGAAGGTCATCCTCGATCTGCGCAACAATTCGGGCGGCTACCTGGAACAGGCCCAGAAGATCGCCGACCTCTTCCTGCCCGGCGGGCTGGTGATCGTCTCCACCGAGGGCCGCCTGCCGGAGTTCGGCAGCGTGCTCAAGTCCACGTCCGAGGACGACCTGCCGCCCCTGCCGCTGATCGTGCTGATCAACCAGGGCTCGGCCTCCGCCAGCGAGATCGTGGCGGGCGCCATCCAGGACCACGACCGCGGGCTGGTCGCCGGCCAGACCAGCTTCGGCAAGGGTCTGGTCCAGCGCCAGCTGGAGATGCGGGACTCCTCGGCCGTGCGGCTGACCATCGCCCGCTACTACACGCCCAGCCACCGGCTGATCCAGCGGCCCTACGACAAGGGCCTGGCCGTCTATTATGAGGAGGCTATGGACGAGGAGGATCCCAACCTCTTCGCGGACACCACGGCCGCCAAGCCGGTTTTCCGCACCCGGGCCGGGCGCAAGGTCTACGGTGGCGGCGGCATCACGCCGGACGTGCGGATCCGCAGCGGGCGCCTGACCCAGTACACCAGCCGGCTGCGCACCCAGCAGTCCTTCTTCGACTTCGCCAACCACGCCGCCACCACCGGGCCTCTGCGGCAGCGCCTGGAAGCCCTGGGGCAGGAGGCCTTCCTGCGCGACTGGCAGCCCGACGAGGCGCTGCTGGCCGAGTTCGTGCGCTTCGTGGGCGACAAAGTCAGCTTCAACGAGGAGCAGTGGCGCCAGGACCTGGTCTGGATCCGCGGCTACCTGAAGCGTGAGGTGGCCCGGGTGGTGTTCGGGCGGGATCCCTCGCTGCGCGTGGACCTGGCCATGGATCCCGCGGTGGCCGAGGCCCTGCTGCTCTTCCCGGAGGCCGAGCGCATCCAGCAGTTGGCCACGCGGAAAGCCGGACGTTGAACCGCGTGCGAGCCCGCTTGGGCAGTGCCCGCGTTGACTTTGGAAAAGGCGTTCAGTAGGTTCGTGCAGCTTTAACAACCTCGTCGGACCGCAGGCCCACGCCCGATCCCGAGGACAACCCTAGGCGGAGGACGCATTCCCATGCTCAAGTACTATGTCGATGGCGGCGTGTTCATGCACCCCATTCTGGTCATCACGATCTTCGCCATCATGATGATCGTGGTCAAGTCGGTGCAGCTCTTCATGGCTTCCCAGAACACCAAGAAGTTCATGGTGCGCATTCAGGAGGCCCTGAAGGAGGGTGGCGCGGAGAAGGCGGCTGAGATTTGCGCCAGCACCCGCGGCCCCGTGGCCTCCATCATGCATGCCGGCCTGATCCGCGTGGACCGGGGCGTGGAAGCCGTGGAGAAGGCCATCGTCAACGCCGCCTCGACGGAGCTGGCCCTGCTGGAGCGCGGCCTGGTCTGGCTGAGCACGGCCATCGGTCTGGCCCCCATGTTCGGCTTCACGGGCACGGTGTCGGGCATGATGAGCGCCTTCGAGGAAATCGCCAAGGCCAACGACATCAGCCCGTCCATCGTGGCCACGGGTATCGCCGAAGCCCTGCTGACGACGATCTTCGGCCTGATCTCGGCCATGATCGCCCAGTTCTTCTTCGCCATTTTCACGGCCAAGATCCAGGCCCTGGTGGTGGACATGGAGGAAGCCTCCGTGCAGCTCGTGGAGAGCCTGATCGAGCAGGAACGCAAGTAGTCCGCTCCGCTCGCCAATTCGAGGTTCACCATGGCGTTAAAACGCGGCACCAAGTACGAGGCCGAGATTCCGACGGCGTCTCTGCCCGACATCATTTTCACCCTCATCATCTTCTTTCTGGTGACCACCACGATCACCTCGGACAAGGGCGTGTCCCTGACGCTGCCTGAGTTCTCCGAGGGCACCGAGACGGTCAAGCTGAAGAAGGACATGGTCCTCAACATCCTCATCGCCGAAACCGGCGACATCATGGTGGACGCGGAGATCCTCGCCAACCGCGGCGAGCTGCTCAACCGCATCCGCACCAGCCTGGAGGAGAAGGGCAAGGACGCCGAGGGCAAGTACATCAAGATCGTCTCCATCAAGACCCAGGGCGGGACTCTCTACGACGACTACATGTTCGTCCTGGACCAGGTGAAGGCCGCCGGCGCCAGCAAGATTTCCATCGCCGAGCCGGAGGAATAGGCCATGCCTCAACTCAAGCGCCCTGCGCCCTACATCACCACCATTCCGTCGGCCTCGCTGCCGGACATCATCTTCACCCTGTTGATCTTCTTCATGGTGGTGACCAGCTTCAAGCAGTTCGACGGCTTGCCCGTCATCGTGCCCGAGGCCAAGACCACGGCCAAGATCGAAGTGGGCAAGCGGGACATCGCCTACGTCTGGATCGACAAGCGCGGGCAGATCGTCCTGGATGACCAGCTCTACAACGAGGAGACTGTGGCCGACCTGGTGCCCATCCTCTACGAGCGCCGGACCGCCAATCCCAAGACCGTGATCAGCCTCAAGGCCGACCGCGACTGCCGCATGAAGATCGTCACCGATGTGCAGCAGCAGTGCCGCAAGGCCTATGCCTTGCGCATCAATTACACGACGCGCTTCAAGGATCAGGGGTGAGTGCCATGTATGCAGAACGCAACCCCGAGATGGACATCCGGCGCAAGCTGCCCATGCTCACGGAGCTGGGGCTGGCCATCGCCATCACCATCTTCCTGCTGATGTTCATCATCTCCAAGCAGCTCTCCACGGATGTCAAGGTGCGGGAGTACGTGCCCGAGGAGATCCAGGTGGAGGAGATCGAGCGTACGGTGCAACAGAAGACCGTGCCCAAGCCCAGCCGTCCCACCTTCACCATCGCCGCGGAGGACGAGGAGGTTTCGGACGACGAGGCCATCGATTTCGCCGACGACGACAACTGGGACATCGCCCCGCCCCCGCCCCCGCCCTCGCCCGCCGGCGCCGGTGAAGGCGAGATCGTGGAGTTCTTCGCCGTGGAGGAGCAGCCCGAGCTGATCGGCGGCACCGCGGCCCTCTACAAGGCCGTCAAGTACCCCGAGATGGCCCAGCGCGCCTCCGTGGAAGGCCTGGCCCAGATCGTCTTCGTGGTGGGTCCGGACGGCAGCCCGCGGGATTTCGTCATCCAGGGCGAGCGTCCGGAAGGCCTGGGTTTCGGCGACGCGGCCATCGAGGCCCTGCGCAAGATGAAGTTCAAGCCGGGCCGCCAGCGTGACAAGGCCGTGGCCGTGCGCATGCAGCAGGTCATCAAGTTCGAGCTGACCGGCAACTGATCCGCTTCTTCGATCATGTGAACGGGTCGCCTTGGCGGCCCGTTTGCGTTTTGCTCGCTTTGGAAAGTGAATAGCGAAGGGCTGCCGGGCTCCGCGCGGTCTTTCCTAGTTTGGGGCCGGTCGAATTGGACATGCCGCGGGCGGACTCTCCGCCGGCAGCCCACACACAGCGTTGCTCGAAAGCCACCACATGCGCATCGGCTTGCTGATCCTCACCATGCTGGCGACTGGCAGCCCTTGGGCGGCCCTGACGCCCACCCTGCGCCAGGGTCCGGAAGCGGAGCGCCTGCGGGCGGAGCGCAGCGGGCCGGCGGGTCTGCTCAATCTGCAGCCCGGCTTGTACATGGCCGGGCTGAACGAACGCGACCGGCCCGTCTACTACGAAGCCCACACCCTGGTGGCGGCGCAGAGCATGCGTCTGGACGAGCTCTGGCCCGGCGGTTCGGCGGGCACGCAGTTGACCGGGGCCGGCATCCAAACCCTGGGCATGTGGGACGCCGGGGCCCCGCGGCCCACCCACCTGGAATACGTCGGCCGCGTGCTGCAGCAGGACGACGCCAGCAGCGTGGCCACCCACTCCACGGCCGTGGCGGGCATCCTGGTGGCGACGGGTCTGGGCGCAGGGGTGCGCGGGATGGCTCCCGCGGCGCAGCTCAAGTGCTGGGACTGGAACGACGACCAGACGGAGATGCAGAACGCGGCCTGGTCCGGGCTGCAGATCTCCAACCACAGCTACGGCGCCGCCGTGGGCTGGGGTCTGGTGGGCTCCACCTGGTACTGGTACGGCGACCCGGCCCTGGACTCGCACGAGGACACGGATTTCGGCTACTACAACTCCACCGCGGCCCTGATGGACGAGCTGACCTGGCTGGAGCCCCATTACTTGATGGTCCGTTCGGCGGGCAACCACCGCCTGGACACCGGTCCCGGTCCGGCCACCCCGCACTTCGTCTTCCAGAACGGCAGCTGGACGCAGAGCTTTGATCCCCGCGATCCCGACGGCGGCGGCACGGGCTTCGACACGCTGCCCCCGGAGGCCGTCTTCAAGAACGGCCTGGTGGTGGGGGCCGTGGAGGATCTGCCCCTGGGCTGGACCAATCCGGAAGGCGTGGTCCTCACCAGCTTCACGTCCTACGGGCCCAGCGACGACGGGCGGATCAAACCCGACCTGGTCTCCAACGGCACCTCGCTGATCACCACCTCCCGGGCGGCGGACTCGGACTACACGGCCTTCTCCGGCACCTCGGCGGCGGCCCCCACCGTGGCGGGCGCGGCGGCCTTGTTGTCCCAGTTGTACGCGCTGGGCCATTCAGGTCCGGCGGGCGCGCCCCAGGCACCCCTCTCGTCCACCCTGCGCGGGCTGCTGCTGCACACGGCCGACGAGGTCGGGCCCGGCGCCGGGCCGGACTACCAGGCCGGCTGGGGCATGGTGAACGCCCGCAGCGCGGCGGATCTCCTGCTGGACGACAACGCGCGCCGGCGGCGGATCCTCCAGGGCCGGCTCTCCGCCAACAGCCAGAAGTGGATCAACATGCGGACCCTGGGCGGCCCTGTGCGGGTCACCCTGGCCTGGACCGACTACCCGGCCGTGCCGCAGCCGCCCGCCCTGGACAACCCCAGCCCGCGGCTGGTCCACGATCTGAACCTCAGCCTGCACTCCCTGACCGGGCCGGAGGAGCGCCTGGCCTGGGCCCTGGACCCGACCCATCCGGATCGCCCCGCCCAGGCCCTCGGCAACCACCTGGACAACGTGGAACGCGTCGACTGGCAGCCCGCCGCCCCGGGCGAGTACTTCCAGCTGCGCATCCAGGCGGACGCGCTGCAGGCGGCCCAGGACTGGTCGCTGCTGTTGACGGGCCTGGAGCCCGTGGCCAAGCTGCGCTTCCAGTCCACGCGCTCGGTGGTGGCGCTGGGGGACACGCTGCTGCTGGAGGTGGAGCTGGACGGCGGTCTGGCGGTGCGCGGCATCGACCTGGACATGAGCTGGCCGGCGGGCGCCCTGCGGCTGATCGCCGCGGAGCCCGGGCCCGTCCTGCAGGACGGCGGTTTCACACCCCAGGTGACCGTGCTGGACGCGCGCCTGGACGGCGCCCACTTGGTGCTGGATCGGGTGGGGGACAGCCAGGGTCTGGATCTGCCCAGCGGAACCGTGGCCCGCCTGAGCGTGGTGGTGCAAACCTTGAGCCTGCTGCCGGTGGATTTCTCCAGCAGCCAGGTGATCAGCGTGACCGGCGACACCAGCCAGGTCGTGGAGTGGGAATCCATCCTGCTCAACGTGGGCAGCGACCCGCCGGACCTGGAACTGCGCCCGGGGGATCTGGCCCCCTGAACGCCGCCGGGCCCCGCCGCGGGGTTCGGCCTTCCGGCCTCAATCCCTATATTTTCCGCCAAAGCTGAGAATCCCTGCATTTCCAGGATCCTTGTGTCACCGGCGCCGGGCCGGCACTGAGCCGACGAGGACAGGATGACCGACTTCAATCCCAACGTGCTGGCCCTGGCCGTGCTCTTCGCCCTGGCCCTGGGCCTGGTGACGGTCATGTACCTGGCCGCCACCTACCTGGGTCCCAAACGCTTCAACCGCCTGAAGCTCCAGCCCTTCGAATGCGGCATGACGCCCGTGGGCAGCCCGCGCGAGGGCGGCCTCAACTCCCGCTTTTACTTGATCGCGATCCTCTTCGTCATCTTCGACATCGAGACCATCTTCCTCTATCCCTGGGCCGTGAGCTACAGCCGGCTGGGGCTCTTCGGGCTGCTGGAGATCCTGGTCTTCGTGGGCGCCCTGGGCGTGGGCCTCATCTACGTGCTGCGGAAAGGAATCGTCGCATGGAACTGAGCCCCGTCCAGCGCAGCCTGGAACTGGCCGAACCCTTCGTCACCACCAAGCTCGACAAGGTGCTGGGCTGGGGACGCAAGTACTCGATCTTCAACTATCCCTTCGTGACGGCCTGCTGCGGGATGGAGTACATGTCCGCCGCCTGCAGCCGCTACGACATGGACCGCTTCGGCGCCGGCCTGCCGCGCTTCAGCCCGCGCCAGAGCGACGTGCTGCTGGTGGTGGGCACCATCACGCACAAGATGGCCCCCGTGCTCAAGCAGGTCTACGACCAGATGTGCGAGCCCAAGTGGGTGGTGGCCTTCGGCGCCTGCACCATCTCCGGGGGACCCTACAACAACTACGCCGTGCTGCAGGGCATCGACCAAATCATTCCCGTGGACATCTACATCCCGGGCTGTCCGCCCCACCCGGAGATCGTGATGGACGGACTGATCAAGCTGCAGGCCAAGATCCAGCACCAGAAGCACGAGGTCTGAGATGAGCGGGACGCGGACGGAGCGGACCTTCCAGGCCACGGGCAGCTGGGCCGGCCCCGAGCTTACGGAGCGGATCAGCGAGCGCTTCGAGAGCGCCGTGCTGGGCTTCAGCGAGGCCTTCGGCGAGCGCGAGGTCACGGTGCGCCGGGAGATCTGGCCCACCCTGGCGCGCTGGCTCAAGGAGGACGAGGGCTTCGAGTACCTGCTGGACCTGACCGCCGTGGACTACCTGGGGCAGCGCCCGGTCCGCTTCGAGGTGGTGGCCCACTTCTACAGCCTGTCCGGCAACCGGCGCCTGCGGGTCTGCGTGCCGCTCCAGGAGGAGCGCGCCGAGCTGCCCACGCTCACCGGCCTCTGGAAGGCCGCCGACTGGTACGAGCGGGAGATCTGGGATCTCTACGGCATCCGCTTCGCGGGCCACCCGGACCTGCGCCGGCTGCTGTTGTACGACGAGTTCAAGGGGCATCCCCTGCGCAAGGACTACAAGATGAAGGCCCGCCAGCCCCTGATCGGGCCGGAGGCCGTGGGTGGCGGTGCGTCCCAGCCGCGGGAGGATGAAGCGGATGTCTGAGCAGAGCGGCGGAACCCCGCCCATCACGGCCCACTCCACGGAAATGACCCTCAACATGGGGCCCAGCCATCCCACCACGCACGGCATCGTGCGGCTCAAGGTGCGCACCCAGGGCGAGGAGATCACCGACTGCGACATCGAGATCGGCTACCTGCACCGCGGCTTCGAGAAGATGTGCGAGAACCACCCCTGGAACCAGTGCGTGGTCTACGTGGACCGGCTCAACTACGTCTCGCCGATCATCAACGACGTGGGCTACCACATGGCCGTGGAGAAGCTGCTGGACATCGAGGTCCCCGTGCGCGGCCAGTGGCTGCGCATGCTGACCAGCGAGCTGATGCGCATCTGCGACCACCAGACCTGCATCGCGGCCTCGTGCATGGAGCTGGGCGCCTTCACGGCCTTCCTCTACCTGATCAAGGGCCGCGACCTGATCTGGGAAGTGCTGGAGAAGATCTGCGGCGCCCGGGTGACCACCAGCTACACGCGCATTGGCGGGTTGGCCTATGAGCCCTACCCGGGCATGAAGGAGGAGATCCTCGAGCTCTTCACCGACCTGCGTGACATCAACCGCGAGATCGACCAGCTGATGAGCGACAACCGGATCTTCATCGACCGCACGCGCGGCGTGGGGGCCCTGGACCGCGCGACCTGCCTGAGCTACGGCTTCACGGGCCCCGTGGCCCGCGCGGCGGGGATCGAGTACGACGTGCGCGTCCAGCATCCCTACCTGTTGTACAACCAGGTGGACTTCGACATTCCGGTGTGCAGCGGCGGCGACTGCTACGACCGCTACCTGGTGCGGCTCCACGAGATGGAGCAGAGCCTGCGCATCGTCGAGCAGAGCCTGGCCAAGCTGCCGGCGGACGGCCCGGTCAGCGTTCCCGACGCGCGCTACACGGCGCCGCCCAAGGAGCAGGTCTACACGCGGATCGAAGGCCTGATGAACCACTTCAAGCACCACATGTGGGGCCACATGCTGACCCCGCCACCCGGCGCCGTGTATCACGCCGTGGAGGGCGGCAACGGCGAGCTGGGCTTTTACCTGGTGTCCACGGGGGGCGAGCAGCCCTGGAAGGTGCGCTGCCGGCCGCCCTGTTTCGGGATCACCCAGGCCCTGAAGGAGATGATCATCGGCCGCTCCATCGCGGACGTGGTCCCCATTTTCGGCTCGATCAACATGATCGGCGGCGAGCTGGATCGCTGAGACCGGCCATGAAGAGAACCACAGACTGCCCAGATGGGCCCTGGAACGGACGCTGCCGGCGGGTCCTGCCGAGTTCCCCCACCCACGCGCCCGCTTTCTGGCCCGGGTGTCTGTGGGTCTGTGGTTCTCTTGATGGCCGGCGCGAGTTGGCATAAGTAGTATGGACACGAGTGTCCCCTGGAATGCCCCGACGCCTGTGGAAGGAGTGAGGGAATGCCCAAGTTGACCGTCGACGGCCGCCCGGTGGAGGTTCCGTCCGGCACGCGCCTGATCGAGGCCTGCAAGCAGGCGGGCGTGGTGGTGCCGCATTTCTGCTACCACCCCGGCCTCAGCGTCGCGGGCAACTGCCGCATGTGCATGGTCGAGATCGAGATGGGCGGCCGCTCGCGCGTGGCCGCCTCCTGCGTGGAACCCGCGCTGGACGGCATGACCATCCGCACCGCCAGCGCCGATGTGCTGGACACGCGCCAGGGCGTGATGGAATTCCTGCTGCTCAACCATCCCATCGATTGTCCCTACTGCGACTGCGCGGGCGAGTGCAAGCTGCAGGACTACTACATGGAGTGGGGGGCCATCGACACCGGCAGCCGCCGGGAGACGGAACCCGTCCACAAGCCCAAGCGCCAGCCCATCGGACCGCACGTGATGCTGGACTCGGAGCGCTGCGTGCTCTGCTCGCGCTGCGTGCGCTTCTGCCAGGAGGTCACCGGCACCCACGAGCTGGGCATCGAGGAGCGCGGCAGCCACAGCACGCTGCATCTGGCCGAGGGCAAATCGCTGGACAACCCCTACTCGGGCAACGTCGTCGACCTCTGTCCCGTGGGGGCCCTGACGGACCGCGACTTCCGTTTCCAGCGCCGGGTCTGGTTCCTGCGCAAGGCGGACAGCATCTGCCCGGGCTGCAGCAAGGGCTGCAACGTGGAACTGCAGTTCGACGAGCAGCGGGACTACAAGAACCCGGAGAGCGGCCGGCGCGTGCAGCGCGTCAAGCCGCGCTTCAACGAGCAGGTCAACCAGTGGTGGCTCTGCGACCGCGGCCGCTACGGCTATCCCGCCATCGATGAAGGCCGGCTGGAGCAGCCGCGGGTGACCCGCGACGGCCAGCTGGCGGTCACGGACTGGGAGGACGCCTTGGGCGAGGCGGCGCGGCACCTGGACGACGAGTTGCGCCGGCACGCCGACCAGACCGCCGTGCTGTTCAACCCGGACATGAGCTGCGAAGACCTGCTGGCCGCACGCTCGCTCTTCCTGGACCAGCTCAAGGTGACGCGGGCGGACTATCAGCTCGAACTGGATCCCCGCGGCGCGGAGGACGGACTGCTGATGAAGGCCGACCTGCACCCCAACCGCGCGGGCTGCGCGGCGCTGGGGCTCAAGCGCGGCGCCTTCGCGGACGGCCAGTTGCTGGACGAGATCCGCTCCGGCCGCGTGCGCAGCCTGGTCTGTTTCCATTGGGACCTGCCCGGGCTGTTGGGCGCCGAGGCCCGGGACCTGCTGACGCGCCTGCGCTTCCTGCTGGTGATCACGCCCCGGGAGCAGGCCTGGGACAACCTGGCCCACGTGCAGTTGCCCGCCGCCGTGACGGCGGAGCAGAGCGGCAGCTTCATCAATTGCGACGGACTGGGGCAGCGCTTCCAGGCGGCCTTCGCGCCGCTGGGCGCGGCCCACCGGGGCGTGGATCTGCTGCTGGAGCTGGGGGCCCGGCTGGGCCGCCGGCCCGCCCAGGCCACGCTGGACGCGCTGGTCAAGCGTCTGGAGGCCGAAGTGCCGGCCCTGCGCGGACTGCCGTCGCCGCCGGCTCCGTCCCGGCACGTGTCGAAGGAGGCGGCCCCGCGCTAGGCAGTTTGGCGGGAGGTCCGCCACGCTGAGCGTGGCGGACCGGATGTCTCAACCAAGGGAGAATCCATGCTGTTCGAGATCCTGCTGGCGCTGGTCAAGGTGGTGGTGATCCTGCTGGGGGTCATCCTGCCGCTGGCCGCCCTGCTGACCTGGGCCGAGCGCAAGCAGAGCGCGGTCATGCAGGACCGCATCGGCGCCAACCGCGCGGACATCCTGGGACTGCGGGTCTGGGGCCTGTTCAACATCCTCGCCGACGGGATCAAGTCCTTCTCGAAGGAGGACTGGGTGCCGCCTTTCGCCAACCGCTTCCTGTTCAACATCGCGCCCTTCGTGGGCCTGTTCGCCGCCATGGTCACCTTCGCCGTGATTCCCTTCGGCCCGCCGCTGACCATCGGCGGCCGGGAGATCGCCCTCCAGGTGGCCGACCTGAACGTGGGCTTCCTCTACATCCTGGCCTTCGGCTCCATGGGCGTTTACAGCGTGGTGCTGGCCGGCTGGGCCAGCAACAACAAGTTCGCCCAGCTGGGCGCCATGCGCGGCATCAGTCAGATGATCAGCTACGAGGTGGTGCTGGGCCTGTCCCTGGTGGGCGTCGTGCTGGTGACGGGCAGCGTGCGCCTGCCCGAGATCGTGGCCGCCCAGGGCCAGCACTGGTTCGGCTGGATCCCCAAGTGGGGCGTGTTCACGCAGCCCCTGGCCTTCCTGCTCTTCCTGCCGGCGGCCATCGCCGAGACCAAGCGCGTGCCCTTCGACATCCCCGAGGGCGAGAGCGAGATCATTGGCTACAACCTGGAATACTCGGGGGCCAAGTTCGCCCTCTTCCTGCTGGGCGAGTTCATGGAAATCGTGGTGCTGGGCGCCCTGGTCACCACGCTGTTCTTCGGCGGCTGGCAGGTGCCCTGGCTGGCGGACTCGGGCTTCGTGTTCGGCAATGGCGCGACACTGGAACTGGCCCCGCTGGTGGTGTTCATCCTGCGCATCGGGTCCTTCCTGCTCAAGCTGCTGTTCTTCTGCTGGCTGCAGCTGCTGATCCGTTGGACCCTGCCGCGCTTCCGCTTCGACCACCTGCTGCGGCTGGGTTGGAAGGAAATGCTGCCCCTGGCCCTGCTCAACGTGGTGGTGACGGCGTTCGTGATGCTGAGCTAGCGGCCGCTTGGCCGCGGAAAGGGAGACGAGATGGCCCGCTTCGTGCGTGTGGACCGCCAGGCGACCCTGAAGACCGCGCTGTACTACCCGGCCGTCTGGACCGGGCTTTGGATCACGGCCCGCCATTTCTTCGTCAACATGGGCCGCCACACCCTCCACGCCATCGGACTGAAGGGGGGCAAGCCCGGCTCCACCACCCTGCAGTACCCGGAGGTGATGCGCCCCCTGCCGCGCGTCCTGCGCAGCAAGCACCGCATCAAGGTGCACGAGGACGGGCGCCCCAAGTGCACGGCCTGCATGCTCTGCGAGACCGCCTGCCCCGACTTCTGCATCTCCATCACGCCCATGGAGCACGACGGCAGCCCGGAGGAGAAGGCCCCGGCGGAGTTCCGCATCGACCTGGACCGCTGCTGTTTCTGCGGCTTCTGCGTGGAGGCCTGCCCCAAGGACGCCATCTACATGGACACGCAGATCATGGAGATCTCCAGCGACCGCCGGGAGAACTTCATCCTGCGGCTGCCGGAACTGTTGGATCCCAAGCCCCTGATCTGCACGGGACCCGAGTTCCGCGGCAAGCCCGTGGAGAAGGTGCTGCCGCACCTGGGCTGGCGCAACCTGGACCACGTCACCCCCGTCAAGGTGGACCTGCGCTACCGCGAGGAGCAGCTGGCCCGCCTGCACGCCGGCAATCCCGCCACGCGGCCCGCCGGGCTCGAATGACCGCCCGGCGCGGCATTCCGCGCCGCAGGGCCTGAGCAATGGACCACCTCCGCCCCGCCACCCGCCCGCCTGTCACACGGGGATCCGCGCCGGTCCTGCTGCTGGTCCTCTGGCTGCTGGCCGCAGCCCAGCCCGGGGCGCGGGCTCTGGCCGTCCTCTCCCCACCCGAACCCGACCGCGAGCTGCTGGTGACCCTTCCCGGCGGCGGCGAGGCCATTCTGCCCACCTGGCGGACCGGCCGCGCGCCGGGCGGCCTGCGCCAGTTCAGCCTGGACGACCTGCTGCGCCTGGAAGGCCTGCTGGCCGACGTGGACGGCCCCGCCTGGACCCTGCAGGCCCGGGGCCATCGCGTCCGGGTGGTGGAGGGCCTGCGCTTCGTGGAAGTGGACGGGACGCTGCTCAGCCTGGACCAGGCTCCCGTGAACGGACCGGACGGTCTGCTGGTGGAGTTGGAGCTGCTGCGCCGCCTGCTGGCGTCGGGGCTGTTGCAGGGGCGGCTGGACGAGGGGCGCGACGAACTGGCCCTCCAGCCGCTGCCCGTCGCGCTGGAGCGCGAGACCGTCCCTGGCGGCGAGCTGCTGCGCCTGCGGCTGCCGGAGATCCCGGTTTTCGAATCCGTTCCCGGGGCGGGCCGGCTGGACCTGCGCCTGCCCGACCTGGACGAGCTGGCCGGATTGGAGGATCCCGCGCGCCTGAAGCCGGGCGGCGATCCGCTGATCCGCGGCCTGACGGCCCGGCGGGACGGCGGCGAGTGGGTGCTGGGTCTGGCCCTCTCGTCCCAGGCGGAGCTGGTGGACGTGGAAGAGGTGGAGGCGCTGGGGGAGATCCAGGTCCTGCTGCGCCGGCGGGGGGCCGTGGTGGCGGCCGGGCCGCTGCACGAGCCCGCCCCGGAGGAGGAGGCTCCCGCGCCCGCTCTGACCGGCCTGCGCGAGGAACTCACGCGCATCGTCATCGACGCGGGCCACGGCGGCCACGACCCGGGCGCTGTCTCACGCTGGGGCAAGAGCGAGAAGGACTTGACCCTGGCCATCGCCCTGGAACTGCGCGAGCGGCTCAGGCGCGAACTGCCCGGCGTGGACGTGCTGCTCACCCGCGAACGCGACGAGTACCTGCCCCTGGGCGAGCGCACGCGCCGGGCTAACCAGGCCCAGGGCCAGCTCTTCGTTTCCATCCACATCAACGCCGCCAAGGACCGGCGCGCCCGGGGCCACGAGGTGTTCTTCCTGCGGCCGGGCATGAACGAACACGCCCGCCAGGTGGCCCTGCGCGAGAATTCCCAACTCGACTTCGAGGGTCCGGATGCCCAGGGCGAGCGCCCGCCCGAGGACTGGATCCTCGCCTCCATGGCCCAGTCCGGCTGGGCCGAGGAGAGCCGGGGCGTGGCCCAACTCCTCTCCCGCCACCTGGGCCGGATCACCGAGCGCCGCCGCCGGCCCGTCCAGCAGGCCGGTTTCCAGGTGCTCGTGGGGGCCAGCATGCCTGCCGTGCTGGTGGAGTGCGGCTTCCTGACCAACGGCGAGGACCACCGGCAGCTGGCATCGGGCGAGGGCCAGCGCGCCCTGGCCCAGGCGCTGGCCGCGGGGCTGAAGGAACTGCACGCGCTCAGCGCGGGGCAGCCGTGAGCTCCGCGACCTGGGCGGAGATCTGGCGCGCCGTGGACGCCCGGGCGCGCTTCGGCATGCTGCAGGGCCTGGAGCGGATGGCGGACCTGCTGGAGCGGCTGGGCCACCCGGAGCGCGCCCTGCGCTGCGTCCAGCTGGCCGGCACCAATGGCAAGGGCGCCGCGGCCTACGCCCTCTGGCGGCTGCTGGAGGACGCCGGCGAGCCCGCCGGGCTCTTCGTCTCGCCGCACCTGCTGCACGTGTCCGAACGCATCCGCCTGCGGGGCGGCCCCCTGGACGAGGCCGCCGCCGGCGGGGCCTGGCGCGAACTGGCGCCGCACGTGGAGGCGGTGGGGGCCTCCTACTTCGAGACGTTGACGGCCCTGGCCCTGTTGGCCTTCGCCCGGGCGGGGTCGCGCTGGGCCGTGCTCGAGTGCGGGCTGGGCGGGCGGCTGGACGCCACCAGCGCCGTACGGCCGGAGCTGTCTCTGCTGACCAGCGTGGGCGCGGACCACCTGGCCGTGCTGGGTCCGACCCTGGCGGACGTGGCCCGGGACAAGGCCCACGTAGCGCCCCCCGGCGGCGTGCTGATCAGCGCCGTGGACGAGCCCGCGCTGTGCGAGATCGTGGCTCGGGTGGCCCGCGAGCGCGGCGCCGAGGTTCTGCAGGTTTCCCCGTGCCCGGCGCCTGCCGCCGAGGAACGGCTGGGGGAGCGCGTGCTGCTGCGCGGCCGGAGCGGGGCCGGATTGCTGCTGCCCGAGGACACCTGGAGCTGGCGCGCCGCCGCCGGACTGGCCCTGCGGGCGGTCGAGCAGCTGGCCGTGATGCGGCCCGGGGATCCCGCTGTTGTGACACGCCTGGAATCCGGCGAGTGGCCCGGGCGCTTCCACGTGCTGCGCCGGGATCCGCCCCTGGTGCTGGATGTGGCCCACAACCCGCCGGCCCTGGCGCGGCTGACCCTCGAACTGGCCGCCCACTGGCCGGGAGCACGCTTCCACGTGCTGCTGGCCGGGATGGCGGACAAGGCGCTGGCGGACAACCTGCGCGTCTTGGCGCCCGTGGCGGGTCCGCTGCACGTGCTGCTGCCCGCGGGCCACGGCCGGGCCGCCTCCCGGGAGGACTGGCGGGCCGCCGCCCGGGCGGCCGGAGTGGAGATCGAGGGCTGGCTGGACGAGTCCGCCCTGCGCGCGCTGCGATGCCGGGTGGAGGAGAAGGACGAGCGGGAGCCCTGGCTGGTCACCGGATCCTTTCTGGGCGTCGCCGCCTGGCTGGGGGCCGTGGAGTTGCCCCGCGGATTGTAGACGAAGGAGCGCGGCGGATGGAGTGGCTGGAGATGATCCTGCTGGGCGTGGCCCTGGCCATGGATGCCCTGGCCGTTTCCCTGGGGGCCTCCACCCTCTTGCCGCCCGGGCGCCGACCCGCCTTTCGCATCGCCTTCCACTTCGGCCTGTTCCAGGCCTTGATGCCCGTGCTGGGCTGGCTGGCCGGTCTCACCCTGGCGGACCTGATCCGCTCCGTGGACCACTGGGCGGCCTTCTTTCTGCTGCTCTGGATCGGCGGGCGCATGTTGCGCCAGGCGGGAGCCGAGGAGCAGGAGTCCGCCGCCGGCCGGCCGGATCCCTCCCGCGGCTGGACCCTGCTGGCCCTCTCGGTGGCCGTGAGCCTGGACGCCCTGGCCGTGGGCCTGAGCCTGGCCTTCTTGCGCGTGAGCATCTGGCAGCCCGTGCTGGTGATCGGCCTGATCACCGGGGCGCTCTCCTGGCTGGGCGTGCGGCTGGGCCGCCGGCTGGGCCACCGCTGGGGGCCGCGCATGGAGCGGATTGGCGGGGCGATCTTGATCCTCATCGGCCTGCGCATCCTCATCAGCCACCTGCTGGCCTGAGCCCATCCTCCGGAATCGCGTGTCACACGACGTGTCCGCGTCCGCCTTGCCGGTCCTGCCCTCGATTGATAAAATTCCGAAAGAACTTTCCTGAAATCGTGGAGCCGGGATGAGGCAGGACCTGGTGCGCGACTTGGGCGAGCTGGCGCTGGCGACGCGCCTGCGCCGTCTGAGCGAGCGGCTGCTGGCGGGCGTGGACGAGCTCTACCGGGAATTGGGTCAGCCCTTCGAGGGGCGCTGGTTCGGACTGGTCCAGGCCCTGGCCCGGGAGGACGGCCGCGGCGTGGTGGAACTGGCCGCCGAGGTGGGGCTGAGTCACACGGCCGTGGCCCAGCTGCTGCGCGAGCTGGACGCGGCGGGCTGGACCGGGCGGCAGCCGGATCCCCGGGATGCCCGGCGCCAGCGCGTGCGGGTGACCCGCGCCGGCCGGCAGCGCCTGACGGAGCTGGCACCCGTCTGGGAAGCCGTTCGCCGGGCCACGGCCGGACTGCTGGCGGAGGAGGCCCCGGACCTGCTGGTCCGTCTGGAAGCCCTGGAGGAGCGGCTGGAGCGGGCTCCCCTGGCCGATCGCATGTTGCAGGAACTGGGCCGGCCGTCTCGGCGCCGCCTGCGCGTGGTCGCCTACCGACCGGCCTACCGCCGGCTCTTCGCGGAACTCAACCTGGCCTGGCTGAACGAACACTTCACGCCGGATGAGCAGGACCTGCGGCTGCTGGCCGATCCCGCCGGCCGCGTGCTGCGCCGGGGCGGGCGGATCCTGGTGGCCCTCTGGGAGGAGCAGCCGGTGGGAGTCTGCGCGTTGCTCCGACACGGCGCGGGCGACTACGAACTGGCCAAGCTGGCCGTGGATCCGGCCCGACGGCGGCGCGGCGCGGGCGAGGCCTTGGTGCGTGCGGCCTGCGCCGAAGCCCGCGCGCTGGGCGCCACACGGCTCTGGCTGCTCACGCATCCCCGGTTGGTGGACGCGCAGCGCCTCTACCTGAAGCTCGGGTTCCAGCTGGCCGGGACGGACGATCAGGCCCACGCCCGGCCCTCCCTGCGCCTGGAGCGGGTCCTGGACCCGGCTGAGGATTTCTCGTAACGCGGCGCGTGGCACCGGCCGGCGGGACGGAGCCGTCGAGCCTTGCTACCTTGCGCCATGCAATTCCTCACAACCCATCTGGCCCGCTGCGGCACCCGCCTTTGCCTGGGCCTGGACCTCGACCCGGAGCGCATCCCCGACCGCTACCAGAGCCTGCCGGATCCCCTGGGGGCCCTGGGCGCGGACATCGTGGAGGCCACGGCGGACCTGGTGGCCGCCTTCAAGCCCAACGCGGCCTTCTACGAACAGCAGGGGCCTGCCGGCTGGCAGAGTCTGACGGAGCTGGTGGCCCGCATCGGGTCGCGCGCCTTCGTCATCGTGGACGCCAAGCGCGGTGACATCGGCAACACCAGCGCGCGCTACGCCCGGGCCTTCTTCGACCGGATGGGCGCCCACGCGCTGACCCTGGCGCCCTACATGGGCCGCGACAGCGTGGAACCCTTCCTGGCGGGGCGCGCGGCGCCCGTGGACCAGCTGGGACCGGGCATGGGCGCGTACGTGCTGGCCCTGACTTCCAACCCGGGCGCGGCGGACTTCCAACTGCTCCCGGTGGACGGCCGGCCCCTCTACTGGCGCGTGCTGGAGATGCTGGAGCGCTGGAACTCCGGCTGGGCGGCGGGTCGCCTGGGCGCCGTGGTGGGCGCCACCCGGGCGGAGGAACTGGCCGCGGTGCGGCAGGCCTTTCCCGCCCTGCCGCTGCTCATCCCCGGTGTGGGCGCCCAGGGTGGCGACCTGGACGCCGTCCAGGCCGCGCTGCGGCTGGGCCATGGACCGGCGCTGATCAATGTCTCACGCGACGTGTTGTACGGCCGGGACCCGGTGGCCGAACCCGAGGCCGTGCGCGAACGCGCGCGGGACTACGCCCGCCGGCTGGACCTGCTCTGATGGACAACCCGCCGCGCCCGGGGACGGCCATCTTGCTGGCCGTGGGTGGCCAGACCTGGCGCACGGAGCTGGCGGGCCTGGAGCAGGGCGCGTTGCAGCTCAGCCTGGGCGAGATGCCGCCGCTGGAACTCCTGCGGTTGGATCCAGGCACGAAGGTCAGCTGCCGCTACCACGATTCCCAGGCGCTCTGCATTTTCGACACCACCGTGCGCGGGCAGCTCCACGAAGCGGAGCGCCACCTGCTGGAGCTGGAGGCTCCGCCGCAGGTGGCCCGCAACCAGCGGCGCCGTCACCTGCGGGTGAGCCGGCGCGTGCCCATGACCCTGCGTCTGCCCCTGCGCAACGAGGCCCTGGGCAAGGTCCGGGGCCGGGAGTTCGTCATGACCTGCTGGGTGGAGGCCGTGGCCGTGAACATCAGCGCGGGCGGCATGCGCATGCTCCTGCACGTCCCGCGCCAGCACAGCGTGGCCCAGCACCGCGACGCCCACGTGCGCTTCGAACTGGGCGGCGAGGTCTTCCGCGACCGGCGGCTGACCTTCGTCCGCCGGGACTGGAGCACGGACGACGTGGTGCTGGTCTACGAGTTCGCCGACTTGAGCCGCGACGAAGCCGAGCGCATCGAGGGTTTCAACCTGAACTGGCTGCACCAGCAGTCCCAGAGCGGTCGACCGGAGAGCGAGTGACCCCGAGAGACTCCCAACGAAAGGCAAACGAATGACTCCCCTGGACATGCTGCTGGAGAGCCGGGCCCTGCTGGAGGGACACTTTCTGCTGACCAGCGGGCGCCACAGCCCCAACTACTTCCAGTGCGCCCTGGTGCTGCAACACCCCGTCTACGCCCGGACTCTTTGCGGGCTGCTGGCCGAGTCCTTCCGCGCCCTGGAGCCCCAGAGCGTGATCGCGCCGGCGGTGGGCGGCATCGTGGTGGCCGTGGAGACGGGCCGACAGCTGGGCGTGCCCGCCCGCTTCGCCGAACGCCAGGAGGGCCGGATGACCCTGCGCCGCGGCTTCCAATTGGAGCCGGGCGAGCGCGTGCTGGTGGTCGAGGACGTGGTCACCACCGGGGGCTCCGTCCAGGAGGTGATCGACCTGGTGGCCGCCGCCGGCGCCGTTCCGGTGGGCGTCGGGGTCATTGTGGACAGATCCGCTGGCAGGACTTGTTTTATTCATCAAGGACGTGCATTACATTTGGCCGCCTGTCACACTCAGGATGTTGTTTCCTACGCCGCCGATGACTGTCCCCTCTGCCGGATGGGCTCTGTTCCCATCAAGCCCGGCAGCAGGGGGTTGGCGTGAGCCTTCGGGCTTGCGTCCTGGCCTCGGGTTCCGCGGGAAACGCCGTGCTGGTGCGGGGTGGGCAAGGCGCGTTGCTGGTGGACGCGGGTCTGGGGCTGCGCGATCTGGGACGCCGTCTGGCCGCCGTGGAGTGCGATCCGGACGAGTTGGCCGGCATCCTGTTGACACACGAGCACAGCGACCACGTGGGCTGTGCGCCTTCCCTGGCGCGGCGACTGGGCATTCCGGTCTGGTGCAGCCGGGGCACGGCGGCGGCAACGGAGCGGTACTGGACGGATGTGACACGTCCGCTGCCCGTGCGGGCGGGCGAGGTGTTCGAGGTGGCGGGTCTGCGGGTGGAAGCCTGGGCCTGCTCGCACGATGCGCGGGAGCCGCTTCAGTTCGGAGTGGAGGAAGGTCCGGCGCGACTGGCGGTCTGCACCGATCTGGGCTGTGTCACGGACGTGGTCCGCGAGTCCCTGCGGCGCCGGCACTTATTGATCCTTGAATCCAACCACGACCAAGGGCTGTTGTTGAAGGGGTCCTATCCGGCCTTTCTCAAGCGTCGGATCCTGGGCGATCGCGGTCACCTTTCCAATCAGCAATGCGCGGATGTCTTGTGCCACGTGGCCGGACCCGAATTGCGGCATGTGATCCTGGGCCACTTGAGCCGGGAGAACAATCGACCGGAATTGGCTCTGGAAGCGGCGGGCCGGGCTCTGGAAAGCTCGACCCACGGGTCGATTCGCCTGGATTGTGCCAGGCAGGATCAGGTTGGAGATTGGCTTGATGTTTTTTCCGGGCAGACATGCTAGGTTGTGTCGGCCCTTCTTGACCTGGACTCGTCAAGCGAGAAGGCTGTTCTAATCAAAAGGAGAACTTCCATGCGGAAGACGCTGTGCGGTGCATTGGTTGTTGCGCTGGTGCTGGCGGTTGGCTGCGGTTCCAAGCCCGCCGAGGAGCCGGTCCCGACCCCCGAACCCGTGGTTGAGACCCCGGCCCCTGTGACCGTGGACACGATGGCCACGGCTCCGGCCACCACGGATACCACTGCGGCGGCCACCCACTGAGCCTGCCGAGGTCGAGGCCTCACCGCTTCGACCTGGATCCGACCTCTAGACGGCGGTTGGCCTTGTGCTGACCGCCGTTGCTTTGTCAGTCAAGAATCGCAGTAGGAGAATCATCATGAACCGGTTGTGGCAGGGGCTGACGCTGGTGCTGGTGCTGGGATGCTGGCTGGGGTGCGGAACGGCCCCCCGGGCCGGCGAACCGCAGGAACAGGTGACACAACCCGCCGGTGCCGCTTCCGCGGACGTGGCGACCACTCCGGCAACCCCGACGGGAGAGTCCATGAACAAGCAGTTTCTGCTCAAGACCAACCTGGGCGAGATCGTCCTGGAGCTGGACTACGAGAAGGCGCCCAAGACCTGCGCCAACTTTGAGAGCTACGTCCAGAAGGGACATTACAACGGGACCGTGTTCCACCGCGTGATCAGCAACTTCATGATCCAGGGCGGCGGAATGGATTCCACCATGGCCGAGCGGGCCACGGATCCGGCCATCGAGAATGAGGCCGCCAACGGCCTGAAGAATCTGCGGGGCACCATCGCCATGGCCCGGACCAACGCCGTGCACAGCGCCACCAGCCAGTTCTTCATCAACGTCGTGGACAACGATTTCCTCAACCACCGCAGCCCCGATCCCCAGGGCTTCGGCTACTGCGTGTTCGGTCACGTGGTGAAGGGTTTGGAGACGGTGGACGCCATCAAGTCCGTGCCCACCGGCAGCAAGGGCATGTACCGCGACGTGCCGCAGCAGCCCGTGGTGATCGAGTCGATCACGCGGCTGCCCTGAGAGCGTTGGCCGAGCCGGGTTCAGCCGGCCGGTCGCGGCTCTTAACACTCGACAGGATTCCCGTTCGCCCATCCGACCTTTTCCACCCGGAAAGGGGCGGATGGGCGGGCACATTTTTTGCAGGCGCGGCTGGTTTGCAAGACGGCGCAGGGTCCGCAGGCGGGCCGGCGAAGACTCCCGGAGGATTCATGCGGCAGCAAGACGTTCCCCGTTCCCGTGCCCGGCTGGGCCTGGGCCTGGCGCTGCTGGCGGCCCTGGCCGGGCCGGCCCGCGCGGCGCTGGACGATTTCTATTACAACAACGTGGAAATCCACGCGGAACTGGCCGCCCTGGCGGCCCAATACCCGGAGTTCGTCCGGATGGACTCGCTGGGTCACACCTACGAGACCCAGCAGGCCATCTGGGGCGTGAAGATCAGCGACAACGTCGCGCAGGAGGAGGACGAACCCGCCTTCTGGGTGGGCGGCCAGGTCCACGCGGAGGAAATCCTGGGCGTCCACGTCTCGATGGAGTTCGTCCGCCGGTTGGTGGAACTGGGCAGCCAGGGCCATCCAAGCTGGGCGCCGCTGCTCGAGGCGCTGGAGATCCACGTGGTGCCCACCTACAACCCGGACGGCATGGATGTCGTGATCAGCGAGCAGGACATCACCTACCGCAAGAACCTGCACTCCTTCGCCCCGGACGGGCACTGCCACATCGCCCAGGGATCCGGCGGCGACAGCTGCGGCGTGGACCTCAATCGCAACTACGCTTGCTGGTGGAACCACAGTGACGGACTGTGGAGCCAGGATTCGGACGTGGAGCAGTTCGACTACTTCCGCGGCCCCGCCCCGAACTCCGAGCCGGAGGTCCAGGCCATCGTCGGCCAGATGGAGCGCGAGCGCTTTGTGGCCGGCGTGGGCTACCACAGCGCCCGCACCTCCGCCAACCACGAGATCGTGATTTTCCCCTGGCATTGGGAGGATGGCACCGCCTACACCAATCCCGCGCCCGATTTCAACATGTGCACGGCCGCCGCCTCCGGCATGGCGGCCGTCATCGACGGCTACAACTACCACCCCTACCGCAACGTGGCGGGCGGCGGCCGGGTGGGCAACTACCACAATTTCGTCTACAGCCAATACGGCGCCCTGGGCTTCACCATCGAGATCGGCACCCAGGGCTCGGTGGGCATGCAGCCCCAGAACCAGGCGAGCATCGACTTCATCGTGGACGAGAACATCGACGGCCTCAACTGGCTCTGCCGGCGGATCATCGGCTACGAGGTGGCGGCGCCCGGGCTGGTGGCCCACGTGCGTGACGCGGCGGGCCAGCAGCCCCTGGCCGCACGCCTGCGCATCGCCGAGGTCATGCATCCGGACTGTGTGCCCTGGTACCGCACAGATCCCCGGCACGGCGCCTACTACCGCCTGCTCGCACCCCAGGTCTACAACGTGAGCGTGCGCAAGCACGGCTATCTGGGCCAGGACAGCCAGGTCGCGGTGGGCAACTCGCTGCCCACGACGCGCG
Source organism: Candidatus Delongbacteria bacterium (assembly GCA_041675285.1). NCBI lineage: Bacteria > Candidatus Delongiibacteriota > Candidatus Delongbacteria bacterium. The sequence continues at coordinate 137,213 of JBAYTZ010000002.1, read as the reverse complement.
ACTGGGCCCTGCAGGCCCTGCCCCGCCACACGCTGGGCCTGGCCTTTCGCGCTCTCGAGAACGGTGCGGACCTGCTGCCCGAGCGGCTGGAACTGCGCGACCTGAACAGCGACACGCTGTTGGTCTGGCCGCAGCCCGGCGCCTTCAGCGCCCAGCTGCCCCAGGGGGCCTACGAGCTGACGGCCTGGCTGCCCGGGCGCATCCCCGTCCACCAGAGCCTGCTGCTGGACCACGACCTGGAGCTGAGCTTCCCCGCCGCCCAGCGCGTCAACGAGAACGACACGGCCTTCACCCAGGAATTCCCCGAGCTCGCCTCCTTCGTGCAGGAAGGCGCGAATTGCGGCTGGACCCGGGCCTGGGGCGACAGTCTGGGCTGGCAGTTCCAGGACGCCCCGGGCCGCTGGAGCGCGTCCAACACGAACTGCCGCCTGGCCAGCGCCCAGTCCTGGCTGCTGGACGTGCCCGTCCGCGACGCGGTGCCCGGCGCGTTGGAATTCGTCGAGTATCACGAGCTGGAGGGCGGCTACGACAGCGCCTACGTCGAGCTGTCCCGCGACGACGGCCTGAGCTGGAGCGTGGTGCGCAGCTGGACGGGTCCCGGCCAGCGGATCACGCGCCACAGCGTGCCGCTGGGGGTCGAGTGGGCGGGCGGGCCCTTCCGCTTCGCCTTCCGCGTGAAGACCAACGGCGTGATCGAGGACGCCGGCCTGCACCTGAGCGACATCCGCCTCAGCTGGAACGGCAACGCCGCCGTGCTGAACCCGGGCACGCGCCCGGCGGAGTTCGCGCTGGGCGCCTTCCCCAATCCCTTCAACCCCGTCGCCACCCTGCGCTTAAGCGTGCCCACCCAGGCCACGGGCGCCAGCGCCCGGGTGGTCCTGTTCGACCTGGCGGGTCGCGAGGTGGCCCGGCTGGCCCCGCGCGGCGGCCTGGGCGCCGGCGTGACGGACTTTAGCGTGGACGGATCCGCGCTGGCCAGCGGCCTCTACTTCGCGCAGGTCACGGTGGAGCGGGGCGGCGACACGCTCTGGCAGGGCGTGCAGCGCCTCACCCTGCTGAAGTGAGCGCGCCCGGCCACCCGACGACTACGACGACGACGACGAAACCCGAGTGCAGGGAGAGCCCATGAGCAAGAGCCGATTCCTCCAGGCCCTGATGTTGGCCGGCGCCCTGGCGCTGGGCGGACGCTGCCTGGCAGGCACGCCGCCCCTGGCCGAGAACCAGGATCCCGCGCGGATCACCTCCACCGAGAGCCTGCTGAGCGGGCCGGCCCGGCTGGAGGTCCGCCCCGCTGGAGCGGCCACCACGCTGGACTGGCAGCCGGGCGAGGTCTGGCGCGTGGAGCAGCGCGACGGCACCTCGCGCTTCCTGACCAGCGGGCCCGCCCGCGAGGGCGAGAGCACGGGCCTGCCGCTGCTGCCGCGGGAGTCGCGCTGGCTGGAAGTCCCCGCCGGCGGCGAGGTGCGCGTGGTGGTGGAGGAGTTGACCCTGCGCCCCCTGCCCGGCGTGACGCTGGGGCTGGGCCGCGCCGAGGAGCAGGCCAACACGCTGCCCGACGGCGACCGTGCGGCGCTGGAGCCGGAATCCGCCGCGGGCCGCGCGGCCCTGGCGGCGGCGGGCTTCGACAAGCCCGTTCTGTTGGGCGAGCCCGTGATCTTCCGCGACCTGCGCCTGGTCTCCCTGACCCTGCATCCCGTGCTCGTGCACGCCGGCAGCGTGCAGCTGGTGGAGTCCCTGCGCCTGCGCCTGGAGTACGGCACCGCGCCCGCCGGCGAGCCGGTGGGACCCCTGGCCTGGACGGCGGCGCCGGCCGTGGGCGGCAACGAGCTGCGCGCCCTGCACAGCTGGTCGGGCAACATGGAGCGGATCTACGACGACCTGGTGCCCAACCACGGCCAGTTCTACAGCCAGGTGGACGAGAGCGTCTTTCCGATCTACCTGATCACCGGCTCGCCCAACTACCTGAACGATCCGGCCAACATGGCCGAGTTTGTCAAGTGGAAGCGCGAGAAGGGCTTCGACGTGCGCATCGTGCCCTTCGACCAGATCCCCGGCGGCGGGACGAGCATCAGTTTCGGCGCGCTGCGCGACTGGATGCACACCCAATGGGAACTTTTGCGACCCGAGTACCTGCTGCTGGTGGGTGACGTGGACGGTGAGGCCGCCTGCCCGGACAGCGTGGTCCAGGCCCACACCGGCGACTACGACGTGAGCGACCACTTCTACGCGCTGCAGGAGGGCGAGGACTACTTCCCCGAGCTCTTCGTGGGGCGCTTCAGCGTGGACAGCATTTCGCAGCTCTTTGTGATGGCCCAGAAACCCGTGATCCACGAGAAGAGCCCGCTGGTGGCCTCCAGCGACTGGCTGACCCGTGGGCTGGTGGTGAGCTGCAACTACAGCGACACGGGCACGCCGCCCGTCAGCCCCAACGAGACCAGCCGCTGGGTCATCGACAAGTTGCGCGCCAACGGCTTCACGCTGACGGCCCAGGACAGCATCTTCTACCCGCCCGTCACCGACGGCGGCGGGCTGATCAGCTCCGCGCTCAACCAGGGGCGCGGCATCGTCAGCTATCGGGGTTGGGCCAATTCCAACGGCTGGATCTACCCCGCTTTCGACCGCGACGACATCGAGGCCCTGGGCAACGTGATGCGGATGCCCGTGGTGGGCAGTTTCGTCTGCCAGACCGGCGCCTTCGGACAGGGGGCCGGCGACGTGGTGGTGGAGGATCCCTGCTTCGGCGAGAAGTTCGTGCGGCTGGGCAGCCCCGGCGACTGGCGCGGCGCCGTGGCCTTCGTGGGTCCCAGCGACCTGCACACGCGCACCCAGTACAACAACCCGGTTTGCAGCGGCTTCTTCAACGCCATCTTCGACCTGGACATCACGAGCATTGGGCCGGCCCTGCTGAACGGCAAGATGGAGCTCTACAACGGCTACCCGCGCGAGCGCACCGACCGCTTCAGCAGCTACTTCTACTTCCACATCTACAACGTGCTGGGCGACCCGGACCTGAAGATCTGGCGCGCCATCCCCACCAGCCTGGCGCTGGAGTCGGACGCGCTCCTGCGGCCCGGCCAGTCCGTGCTGGAAGTGAGCGTCAATGACCACCAGGGGCAACCCGTGGACGGCGCCACGGTGACCCTGACCGCCGGCGCGGACGGCGGCCTGCTGCTGGCCCGCGGCGTTAGCCGGGCCGGCCACCTACTATTGAACGTGGATCCCGGCCTGTTGGCGACCGGACTGGCCGCCGTGCTGACCGCCGACCACATCGACTACATGCCCGCCCAGCGCGAGCTGAGCGTGACGCCTTCCGCGGCGGCCCTGGAACTGACGGGCTTGAGCGTGGGCGAGGAGACGCCGGACGGCAGCCTGCTGGCCGGCGAGACCCTGAGCGTGCGGCTCAGCCTGCGCAACAGCGGCAGCGCGGCCCTGCCCGCGGGCAGCGCCAGCCTGCGCGATCCCGCCCTCTGGGAAAGCCTGCCCGACTACTTCAGCCTGTTGGACGGCGAACTGGCCATCCCAGCCCTGGGCGCCGGCGAGCAGGTCACCACCAGCGAGGCCTTTCAGCTCCGCCTGGCCGCCGACGTGCCCAACCTGGCCCCGCTGCACCTGGTCACCGACCTGGCGGCCGGCGCCTACACGGGCGTCGCCGACGGTCGCTTGAGCGCCGCCAACCTGGCGCTGGAACTGGTCTCGGCGCAGTGGCGCTCGGGCGCGGCCCAATTGCTCACGGGCCAACTGGACACCCTGGACCTCGTGCTGCGCAACACGGGCGCCTACGCGCTGCCCGGCGCCAGCTTGAGCCTGCTCAGCGACGACCCCCGCGTGCTCGTGGTGGACGGGCCGCTCAGCCTGCCCGCCCTGGCCCTGGGCGCCGATGCGGCCGTCGCCTTCGCGCTGGAGGGCGGGGCCGGCCTGTTCACGGGCCAGGCCCTGACGGTGCGGGTCCAGGCTGAAGAGGGCGGCCGGTTGGCCGAACTCAGCCTGCCGCTGCCCGTGGGCTCCATCCTGCCCGAGGATCCCTATGGTCCCGACGCCCACGGCTACTACGCCATCGAGAGCGGCGACTTCGACGTGCGCATCCGGCCGGAGTACGACTGGGTGGAGCTGGATCCGGCCTACGGCGGCTCCGGCGCGCAGCGCCTGCTGCTGGGCGACGACGACGTGACCACCATCGTGCTGCCCTTCCCGGTGACCCACTACGGCCGGACGACCGACCGCCTGAGTGTCTGCTCCAACGGCTGGGTCGCGCTGGGCGACACCTGGATCAACGATTTCCGCAACTGGAACCTGCCCAGCAGCCTGGGTCCGCCCAACCTGATCGCCGCCTTCTGGGACGACCTGAAACCCCAGCGCGTGGACGGCACCAACGACAGCACCTACGTGCCTGTCTACTGGCGCCACGACGCGGCCGAGGGCCGGGTGGTGATCTCCTGGAGCCGCACCTGGAACCGCTACAACTATCTGGCGGAAGGCCAGCCCAAGCAGGAGTTCCAGCTCATCCTCTACGACCAGACGGCCCGGCCCACGCCCACGGGGGACAGCGAGCTGCTGGTGCAGTGGAAGGACGTCACCGATCTGGACCAGGACAACAACTTCGCCACCTGCGGCATGGAGAACTTCGGCCACGACATCGGCCTGCAGGTGAGCTACTCGGGCTATCCCTCGCCGGGCTGCGTGGAGATCGCCTCGGGCCGCGGCGTGCTCTTCACCACGCGCCAGCCGCTGCACGACTCGTCCTACCGGGTGCGCATCCTGGAGCCGCAGCCTCAGCAGTGGCTGCGCACGCGCCAGCCCGTCCTGCGCTGGGACCACGCGGACTTCGCCCAGATCCTGCAGCGCACGGACATCGAATATGAAGTGGTGGTCTCGTCGGCCACGGCCGAACTGCTGCGCCGGACTGTCAGCGCGGCGGGCGAGCTGGACCTGGCCGCGCTGGGCCTCAGCCTGCCGGAGAACCAGCCCCTCTTCCTGGACCTGACGGCCCAGGTGGACACCACGCACTACGTCTCGCTCCAGGGCCGTCTGAGCTTCGCCGTGGACGCCACGGCGCCTGCGCTGAGCGCCGCCCTGCTGGCCTCCAACCTGTTCCCCGGCCACCTGGAACTGGGCCTGCTGAGCAGCGAGGCGCTGGCCTCCCTGCGGGCCGTGGTGTTGGGCGGGGCCGGCCAGGAACTGCTGGAGCTGGAGCCGGATCCGGGCTCGACGGGCATCTCCGGCGGCCGCGAACTGCGCTATCTGCGCGCCCAGCTGGCCGAGGGCGCCAGCGTGCTGCGCCTGGAGGCCGTCGACCTGCACGGCCTGGACGTCCTGGAGGAGCTGCCCCTGGCCGCCGTACCCTTCCTGGCGGGACGGCTGGATCTGCCGGCGGCGGAGCTGGGCCTGGAGTGGAGCGGCGGCAGCGGCTGGGCCGTGGCGCTGGGCGTTCGGACGGCGGACGACGCGCGGCTGCTGGAGCTGCCGGGCGGGTTGCATGCGTTGGAGCTGCGGCTGCCCGCGGGCGTGGACTTCGCCGAGCTCACGCTGCCGGCCCCGGAGGGGACCGTGCTGGCCGCCCGGCTGGACGGCCAGTGGCGCGCGCTGGAACAAGAGCGCACGGGCGCCGGCCTGCGGGCCCGGCTGGAGCAGGACGCGCGGGTGGGCCTGATGCGGGCCGGAAGCGTGGAGGGGCCGCTGCCCGGCACCTTCCGCCTGACGGGCAACTATCCCAATCCCTTCAACCCCGAGACCTGGATCCGCTTCGAGCTGCCGCAGGAGGGCGAGCCGCAGCTGGTCATCTACAATCTGGCGGGCGCCCAGGTCTGCCGGCTGGCGGTGGGCCGCCTGCAGGCGGGCTCGCACCAGGTGCGCTGGGACGGCCACGACGCGGCCGGCGCGCCCGTGGCCAGCGGGCTCTACCTGGCCCGACTGGAGTTCGACGGACAGGCCCAAACCCAGCGCATGCTGCTGGTTCGCTAAGGAGGTGGGCGCATGAACAGCGTGAAGCACACGGTTCGACTGGGCGTGGCCCTGCTGGCCCTGGGATTGGCAGCCGGCTGCGCGGACGACGACGAGTCCGGCGCCCCGAATCTGGGAGCGGCCTGGAGCGCGTACGAACAGGGCGACTGGCAGGCGGCGGGGGAGGAGTTCCTGGGCGCCGTGGACGCCGATCCGACGGCCGCCGAGGCCTGGTGCGGCCTGGGCTGGAGCCGTGCGGCCCTGCAGGCCCAGGGCGGGTTCGGCGACCAGCGCGAAGGCGTGCGGACGGCCTTTGAGCAGGCCGACCGGCTGCGGCCCGACTACGTGGACGCCTGGGCCGGGCTGGCCGAGTTCCACAACGCGGCCAACGACACGGTGGCGGCGCTGGAGTGGGCCCTGGACGCGGCGGAGGCCGGCGGCTCGGGCTACCAGTTCGCCCACCGCGGCGCGGTGACCCACCGCTCGCTGCGCAAGATCGCGGCCTGGAGTCTGTTCAAACTGGGACGTTATTCCGAGTCCGGAGCGCAGGTGCGCACGGTTCTTTCCGGCTTCCAGTATGCCGGCGGGGCGGATTCCCTCGAGGTCCTGCTGGCGGGCATCCACTCGCTTTGAGCGCGGCCGGCCGGCGGCACTTTGAAAAGAGTGGATTTTTCTCTTGGGCGGGCTGAAGACAAGCCCTATGCTTGCCGATGGAAGAGCCAACATCCTTAAACAAGGAGGGTCGCCAATGGTCGAAGAAATGTTTGCCCATATCGCCCAGCCTTGTGCGGAGACCGAATAGGCTCCGCAACTCGAGTCGCAAGACTCAAGTGATGCTGACACTGAGACCCCGCTTCGGCGGGGTCTCTCGTGCGCTCTGCGAGGAAGAATGGACCGCTATCCAAACTACCGCGAACTGGCCCGCCACGAATCCCTGGGCAGCGACTTCTGGCCCGAGCGCCGGCGCCGCGCCAGCCGCGTGCTGGTGCTGGCCCCCCACGGCGGGCGGATCGAACGCGGCACGGCGGAGATCGCCCGGGCCATCGCCGGGCGCGAGTTCAGCTACTACGCCTTCCTGGGGATCAGCCCGTCCCACAACCAGCGCCTGCACCTGACCAGCCACCACTTCGACGAGCCGCGCGCGTTGCGCCTGACGGCGGGGCACGAGATTGTGCTGGCCGTCCACGGCTGCGGCTCGGGGGGCGGCCAGGAGCACGTCTACCTGGGCGGACTGGATCACGGGCTGCGCGACGAGCTGGCCCGGGCCCTGGCGGCGGCGGGCTTCCAGGCCACCAGCGCGGGCCACGCCTGGCGCGGCGAGGATCCGGCCAACATCTGCAACCGTGGCGCCCGCGGAGCGGGCGTGCAATTGGAGCTGACCCAGGAGCTGCGGGACAGCGAGCGCCTGCCGCTCTTCGTGGACACGGTGCGCCGCGTCCTGTTGGAGCGGGATGGAAAACGGGAGGACGAGATGCGGGGACGAACCGGTTGGCAGGGAGTTCGAGTGCTGGCGCTGCTGGGACTGCTGGGGGTGCCGGGCTGCCAGGGGCTGCCCACGGGCGCTCAAGTCGTGCAGGGCTTCGAGGCGGCGCGCTACCTGGGGGTGTGGCACGAGATCGCCCGGCTGGACCACCGCTTCGAGCGCGGGCTCAGCCACGTGACGGCCGAGTACATCGGCGACGGCGAGCGGATCCGCGTGGTCAACCGCGGCTACGACGCCCGGGCCGGACGCTGGAAGCAGGCCGTGGGCCGCGCCCTGCCCGTGGGCGATCCCAGCCAGGGCCGGCTGAAGGTCTCCTTTTTCGGACCCTTCTACGGCGCCTACAACATCCTGGAGCTGGATCCCGACTACCGGCTGGCGCTGGTGAGCGGCCCGGGCACCCAGTGGCTGTGGATCCTGGCCCGGGAGCCCCAGGTGCCCCGGGCCGAGCTGGAGCCCCTGCTGGAGAAGGCCCGCGGGTTGGGCTTCCCCGTCGAGCAGCTGATCTGGGTGGAGCAGGGCGAGCCGCGTCCCTGAGTTCCGGCCCGCGCCGGCGCGGCGAAGAACTTAGCCGCAACCACCGCTCTTCTTGCCGCCCCCGGCCAGCTTGACCTTGGATTCGAACTCCGGCTTGCTGGAGTGGTGCATGTCGGGCCAGGCTGCGGGCCAGCGTTCGCCCAGCGCCACGGGCACGACCCAGCGCGCGTCGTCCGCCCCCGCCCCGGGCCGGGCCTGCAGGCCGCCGCCATAGCGGGCCAGCCAGGCGTTCAACCCGCCTTCCAGCAGGTAGACGTTGGGCACACGCCGGGCCTGCAGCTCGCGCCAGACCTCCGTCGCCCGCTCCTCGCCGTTCCCCGTCAACACCAGCACGGCGCCCTCGGGCAGGCCGCCGCGGATCAGCCGCTCCAGCCCGTCGGCTTCCAGCCGCACGGCGCCCCGCAGGTGGAAGAGGTTGTAGTCCGCTTCGCCGCGCACGTCCAGCAGCTGCAGGTTGACGGTCGGGTCCAGCATCAGGCTGGCCAGTTCCGCGGGCTGGATCTGCACCCGGCGCTCGCGCAACCGGGCCTGGGCCTCATCCAGTCCCGCCCAGCGCTCGCGCCAGTCGGGCTGGCCCACCAGCACCAGCCCCGCCGCGGCCGCCAGCAGCAGCCAGGGCCCCGCGACGGCCAGGCGCGTGCGCGGCTCCGACTGGCCCGTGGACCAGTCCTTCAGACGGTTGGCGCCCCAGAACATCCCCAAGGCCATCAGCACGACGGCCAGGGCCACCCAGCCCGCGTCCACGCCCGCCAGCTCCGGCAGCGTCAGGCGCCCGGCGGAACCGCTGTTGGCGAAGGCCGCGATGCCGTCCGCCGTCTCGCCGAAGACCGTGATGCCCGCCAGGGCGCCCAGCACGAAGAACAGCCCGTCGAGTTTGAAGGTGGCCAGACTGACCAGCGAGGTGCCCGGACAGTAGCCGCCCAGGATGAAGCCCACGCCCATCACCAGGCCGCCCGCGATCCCGGGCCACCAGTAGGTCGGGTTCACCCACACGTCCTCGTAGGAGAGCCAGCCCAGCGCCGTGGCCCAGAAGATGAGCAGCATGGCGCTGACGATGGCCGTGAACATCACGCGCAACACGGCCAGGTCCTTGAAGTAGAACTGGCCGGCCAGGCGCCGGGAGTCGCCGAACCCGGCAGATTCCAGCACCCAGCCGAAGGCCGTGCCGATGAGCAGCAGGACCAGCGTGCTGCCGGCCTTTCCCAGCTGCAGGGCGAGATCAAGCGGAAACATGCGTGCCTCCCGTCCACAGGCGGCGCGCGAACCAGGCCACGCCGTAGCCTCCGGCGAACACCGACAACATGAAGGCCCAGGAGCCGGCGGAGAGCACGGCGCCGCCCGAGAGGGCCTGTCCCGATGTGCAGCCCCGGGCCAAGCGGGCACCGAAGCCCATCAGCGAGCCGCCCAGGAAGGCCCAGAACCAGCGTTGCCGCGGCCGGATCCCCGGGCCCCGATAGGTCTCAACGCCCAGGCGGCGGTGGAACCAGCCGGAGAGGAAGCCGCCCAGCAGCACGCCGGCCAGCTCGATCACCAGGTAGTTGTCCAGCGCGTTGCGGCCCGAGCCGGCCAGTTTGGCCAGGTAGGGCGTCTCGTCCACGTGCGCCGGGGCCAGCAGGTCCGTGGCGAACGTGGTCAGCCGCTGCAGGCCGCCGGAGGCTCCCAGCCCGTTGCTGGTGAGCGCGAAGGCCAGGAAGAGCAGCACGCCCAGCAGCAGGCCGGCGGCGTAGGAGTTCCAGTAGCGGGGTGCGGAGTCCATCATTCGTCTCCCTGCGTCGTGCTGGTGTGGTGCGCCTCGATGCGACCCACCTGGGGCAATCCGTAGCGCCGGGCGGGGGCGGGCTGGCCCGCGGGCTGCTTTTCACTGGCGTGCAGCTCCTCCCAGCCCACCAGCATGGCCTTGATGTTGGCCAGGGGCGTGTGGCCGGTGGTGGCCAGGTAGATGTGCATCAGCAGGAAGGCGGCGAAGGACCAGGCGATGAGCGTGTGCACGGTGCCCAGCCAGGCCAGTCCGCCCAGTCCTTCGGTGAGCAGCGGCCAGCGCTGGGCGCCCCAGATCAGCAGGCCGGTGACCAGTTGGGCCGGCAGCAGGAGGTTCAGCACCAGCAGGTAGGTCACTTTCTGCAGCGGATTGAGCTTGTTGTCCGGGTCCTTCTCGATGGGATGGGGCTCGCCGCGGAAGATGCCGCGCAGGTAGTAGGCGGCCTGCCGCCAGGCCATGTCGAAGAAGCCGCGGGGATGCGGGATGAATTGCAGGATCTCCTCGGTGAAGATGTGGTAGAGCAGACCCAGCACGGCGTTGGCGATCAGCGCAAAGCCCAGCAGGTTGTGGAGCGTGGTGGCCGTCTGGAAGCCCAGCAGCGACCAGGTCTGCGGGTGGTGGATCTCCACGCCCGTCCACATCAGCAGCAGGATGGCCACTGCCTGCAGCCAGTGCCAGATGCGTTCGTGGAGCGTGTAGTAGTAGATGCGGGCCATCAGATGCGCTCCTTTCGGCGGGAGGCGCGCCAGCGCAGGCCCCCGTGCAGGCCGGCGCCGCCGAGCACGAGGCCCGTCAGCAGCAGACCCAGGTGATCCGTCGTGCCCAGGCCTGCGGCGCCCATCACGTAGGGTGAACCGTTCCGGCGGCCGGGCTTCAGCCACAGGCTGCCGTCCGCGTGGCGCTCCAGGGTGGCGTCCGCCAGCCCTCCCCCGTCCCACACGACGTCGGGCAGCACCTCGCCGGGCACCCAGGCGGCCACTTGGTAGGCGCCCGTCACCCGGCCCTGGGGATGGTGGCAGTCTGTGCAGGCCCGCAGGGCGTGCGTGCCGCGGGTGACGCCGTGGTGCAGCGGCTGGGGCCGGAGCTGGGCCACGATGCGCGCGTCCGTCAGGCCGGCGGCCACCAGCTGCGCCTGGATGGCGCCGACCTTGGCCGGGTTGTCCAAGCGCCGCTCGGCGGCCTCCGCCCGGCCGTCGTGGTTGGCGTCGAAGGGCGCCAGGCGCGCCGGTTCGGCCTCCAGGCCCTGCCAGGCCCGGCGCAGGATCTCCAGCGGCACGGGTTGGGGAGGATCCCCCGCCACCCAGAGCCAGACACTTTCCAGCAGCACGGGCTGCAGGCGCGCGCGGCCGTAGTCCACGGCCTGGGGCAACAGCAACGGCCGGGCCCCGTGCTGCAGCAGGCGAAGATCCGCCGGGTCGCCCGCACTCCCGCGCCAGCTCTCCAGCGGTTGGCCCGCCTCGTCCAGGGCGGTCCAGTCGAGCTGCAGCCGGGCGCCCGCCGGCAGGTCGGGGATGTGGCAGGCTTCGCAGCTCAAGGCCTGCAGGTGCAGGCGCGTATTGGGCAGCCAGGCATGCTCGGTCTCGGCGCTGTGACACACGGTGCAGGTCAGTCCGGCGCCATCCGTCTCCTGGCCGCTCAGCCAGCCGCCCACCAGCCGGTGGGAGGGGCTGTGCAGGAACTCGCCGGGATCCAGCCCGCGGGTGTCGGCCAGCAGGTGCGCCGGGCTGTCCTCCCGCGGCAGGGCGGCGCGGGCCGGATTGTCCACGGAGGCGTGGCAGTCCGTGCAGCTCAGCAGACGCTCCGCGTGCACGTCCCAGCTGCGGTCCAGGCCCTGCTTGCCGGCCAGGTTCAGGCCGGAGTCGCTGACGCGCTGGGGACTGTAGATGAACGCGGCGGGATCGCGCCGCCAGCCCGCCGCCCCCGCCAGGCTCAGGGCGTCGCGCTCCTGCCAGACCAGGCCGTGGCACTGGCCGCAGCGCTCGTCGTCCGGATCGCCCAGGGGCAGAAGATCGATGGGCCATTGGCCCTGGGCGTCGAAGGCCTCCCGGCGCCAGCGCCAGCCGCCGGCCGTGGTCTCCAGCAGGCCGGTGGGCAGCAGCGCCGCGCTGGCGGCCCAGGCCGGCCGGTCCAGACGCAGGGCCTCCCGGCGCCCTTCCACGCTGGCGGATGCCAGGTGGCAGAGCAGGCAGTCCTCTTCCAGGCCCAGGGCCAGGGCCGGACCGCCGCCCACGTGGCGCGGACCCACCCGCCTCAGCCAGTCCGCGTCGGCCTCCGGACCCGCGGGCCCGGGGGCGTAGAGCAGCGGATCCCAGCGGTCATAGGGCGCGGGACCCCGCTCCCAGGGCCGCGCCTGGCGCCGCTCTTGGTCGGTGAATTCCAATCCGGCGCCCAGCCAGCCGTGGACGCTGCTCTCGTGGATGGCCTCCACGTCGTGGCAGCCGCCGCAGGTCTGGTCCGGCGAATAGGGCGCGCCGCTCTCCAACACGGGCCGCCCGGCGCTGTCCAGCAGGACGAAGGCCGGATGCAGGCCGGCCAGCACGGGCGTCGCCAGGGCCAGCAGCGCCAGGGTCAGCGGACGCTTCATCGGGCGACCCTCCGGCGGCCACGGGCCGGCTGGCCTTGCCGCCCTCCGTGGGTGAGCGGATCCCCCCGGTAGCCCAGCGCCTTCCAGTTCATCCGGCCCGGCTTGCCGTGGCAGTCCTGGCACTGCAGGGCCTTGGAGGACTCGGTGACCATGTGGGAGAGAGGCCAGAACATCTCCGTCGGGGCGAAATCGTAGCTGCCGGAGTAGGGCAGACCGGTCTTCTCGCAGCCCAGGCGGGCGGCCTTGTCCCAGTCGAAGTCTGTCCAGTAGCCGCCTTCGCCGTAGGTCTTGGGCACCAGCAGGGTCTTGTGCTTCGTGTCGTAGATCTGCTTGCCCGTGTGCAGCTTGAAGGGCCAGATCCGGGCCTTGGGGTCCCGGATGTCGCCCAGGGGTCCGGCCAGCCGGGTGGGCCGACTGGGGTCGATGCGCTCCCCCAGCAGGTAGTGGGTGGAGCTGCCGTTGTACCAGGCGTAGACGGGCGTCACGTCCTCCTCCCAGATGAAGCTGCCCTTGATGGCCTTGTAGCGGTGCGGGTCGCCCAGGGCCGCCTCCCGGCGGGCGTCGCCGGCCGTTGACCAGTCCCAGTCCAGCTTGGTGCCTTCGTCCACGGCCATGCTGGGGATGTGGCAGGTCTGGCAGGCCAGGGCGTTTTCGTGGGCGTTCAGGCGCTGGTCCTTGTGCGCGCCGGTGGAGTGGCACTTCAGGCAGGAGAGGTGGTTGTGATCGTCCACGCTGACCGACATCACGCGCCCGGGCAGCTCGTGGTGGCTGCCCGCGTGGCAGTCCACGCACTGGAAGCCGTGGCCGCCCATGTGCACGTCGACGCGCGTCTCCGGATGCAGCAGGCTCTGGTCCAGGTCGCCGTGTTTCACGGCGTCCCCGCCGCCGCCGTTGAAGTGGCAGGAGCCGCAGTTCTGGCGGGTGGGCCGGCCCACGCTGCGCGCCGCCGCCAGCAGGTCCACGTCGGCTTCGGGCTGCCCGGCCAGTCCCTTGCGGTAGCCCCCGCCCGTGTGTTCGTGGCAGACCAGGCAGTCCACGTTCTCGGCGCGGCTGAAGTCGAAGTGCTCGTCCTCCCAGCCATAGCCCGCGTGGCAGCTGGTGCAGCGCGGCCAGTTGCCCTGGATGCCGATGCAGAAGTTGTTGAGCAGGTTCTTCTTGCCGATGGCCTCGCGCCGGCCGCCGGGCAGGGGGACGGGATCCCCGACCCAGTTCCAGTGGGCCGTGCCCATCACTTCGCGCGCCGCGTCCGGGTGGCAGCGCAGGCAGGCCCGGGTCACCGCCGGACCGTCACCCAGCGGCGTCTGGAAGAAGCTCTCATGATCGGTGTGCGGCCGGGACGGGGCCGGTCGGCGCACGGCGGCGGAGACCGGGACGGCACTCAACAGCAGCAGTCCCAGGCCGAGCGCTCGCAGGCCGCGCGACCAAGGCAGATGGGGAACAGACAACATGCGGATTCCTGAAATAATTGATAGCATGAAAATTCACGGGACATGATAACACAGGCTGTCAAGAAAATCACCAGTGAAGCTGAGACTTTCTCATCAGCCGGCTGGCGAATTGCTCGAAGTCAATGATGATGAACAGCATCAATCAGGAACTTCGCCACGTCTCCAGGAATTGGTTCATAATATGAATTGATAATTCATTTTCAAAACAGGGGGTCGGCAGGCAGCGCGGGCGGATCCGACAAGAAAACGCCCCGCCGCCAGCTGGCGACGGGGCGAGGAAAGGCCGGTGAGAAGCTGCGGCTACTTGAGGCGCAGGAACTCGATGCGGCGGTTCTGGGCGCGGCCTTCCGGCGTGGCGTTGTCCGCCACGGGCTGGTCCGGTCCGAAACCCTTGGTCCGCATGCGGGCGGGCTCGATGCCGCGCTCCACCAGCCAGGCCATCACCGTGTCGGCGCGGCTCTGGGAGAGGCTGCGGTTCATCTGGGCCTTGCCCTGGTTGTCCGTGTGGCCCTGGATCTCCACCTCGATCTCAGGATTCTCCTGCAGGGTGCGCAGCACCTTGCCCAGCGGCTCGGCGGATTCGGGCTTCAACGTGGACTTGCCCGAATCGAAGTTGATGCCTTCCAGCACGATGGACTTGCCGGCTTCCACCTGCACCTCGGGCTTCTTGTCCGGGCAGCCGTCCTCGTCGCGATAGGCGTTGACCGTCTCGGGCTCGTTCGGGCACTTGTCGTTGACGTCCAGGATGCCGTCGCCGTCGTTGTCGGGATCGGGGCAGCCGTCCTCGTCCTGGAACTGGTCGACGTCTTCCTTCTCGTTCGGGCACTTGTCCTTCACGTCCAGGATGCCGTCGCCGTCGTTGTCGGGATCCGGGCAGCCGTCCGCGTCCTGGAACTGGTCGGCGTCTTCCTTCTCGTTCGGGCACTTGTCCTTCACGTCCAGGATGCCGTCGCCGTCGTTGTCGGGATCCGGGCAGCCGTCCGCGTCCTGGAAGCCGTCCTGATCCTCAGGCTCCGTCGGGCACTTGTCCAGCTTGTCGATCAGGCCGTCGCCGTCCGTATCCCGGGGCTTGCCCGGCACCCAGGCCAGGCCGGCCGTCACCGTGTACCAGCCGTCGTCGGCGTCGCCGCCTTCCCAGTCGTCCAGGAAGTCGGTGGTGCTGGTGTGGTAGAGGGCTTCCAGGTTCAAGGCGAAGTTGTCCGTGAGGTCGTGGCTCAGTCCCACGCCGAAGGGCAGGGCCAGGGCGCTGACGTCGCTGTTCTTGCTCCAGTCGTGGTAGGCCGGATGCTGCTCGTCGTTCTCCGAATCCTCGGCGTTGAAGCTGACCCACTCCAGGCCCAGGCTCAGGTAGGGGTTGACGGCCATCTCACGGAAGGGCAGCCACTTCAGCCGACCCATCACCGCGGTCAGCGGCGTCTTGAAGCCGACGTTCTGGTCTTCGGCGCGCAGGTTCGTGCCCGCCACCACCAACCCGCCCGCCAGCTTGTCGGAGAACCAGTAGTGCGCGGCCAGATCGCCCAGGGGCATCCAGTCGCCGTCGTCGAGATCGCCCCAATACGAGGCCACGCCCACGTCCAGCCCCAGTTCCACCTTCTTGGCGCGCTCAATCGCCTGGGCGCTGAGGGAAGATCCCAGCAGCACGCACAATCCCGTTGCAACCCAGTTCATGGGTACACTCCTGTGGTTTATCACTTGGTGTTGTTCATGTCTCGCGCCCCGTTGGAGGGGACTCGATCCGGTGCGACGGTCTCAAGAACGCAATTCCGCTCTTCGCATGGGAGTGATCGGGGTCACAGCGGGCGGAAGACCCTCAGCCCACGATGACGAAGGTCCCCACCTGCACGTTGCCCTTTTGAGTCGGGGTCTGGTCCTCCACCGAGAAGTAGTAGAGGCCTGGCGCCACCTGCTGGAAATTGCGGTTGTTCAGGTCCCAACTCTCGGAGTGCGGACTGGCCCAGCGCAGGTTGGCGTCGCCCTGGAGGTTGTGGGGCAGGATCTGCACCAGGTCGCCGGCCACCGTGTAGATACGGATCAGGCACTTCTCGGGCAGGTTGAAGAAGTCCAGCCGCCGGTCCTGCTGCGGCAGGTACTGCGGGTCGCCGTCGTCCTGATTCTCCCAGGCCAGGCCGTCGCCGCCGCCGAAGCCGACCATGTAGCGCGTGGTGTAATCCTGGTCCAGCCGGTAGGGATTGGGCACCACGCCCACCTTGCGGCTGGCCAGCCCGGAGGGCGCCAGGCGCTGGGCGTTGGCCGTGCGGGCGCTCTCCAGGGGTTCCGTGCCGGTGAAGAAGTCGCCGTAGTCGTAGGAGGTCACGGCGTACCAGCGCGGGAAGAGCGAGCGCACCGGCGCCAGTCGCAACTCATAGACCGTGTAGTCCGCGGCCACGTCGTACTGGCTGTTGCCGTTCTCGTCGCTGAAGGGCTCGCCCGCGTCGCGCTGGCGGTTGGCGTCCAGGTCCTGGAAGGGCTCGCCCGCGTCCCACTGGCCGTTGCCGTTACGGTCGCTGTAGGGTTCCGGGCTGTTCCAGACCAGGTCGCCGTTCAGGTCCTCGAAGGGCTCGGTCCAGCCGTGGGGGCGGCGAATGGCCTCCAGACCGTTGTTGGGGCCCACCGCCTGGCGGTTCCAGTTCTCCTCCGTCGAGTCGGGCGGCGCCTCGCCGAAGCCCCGCGAGTCGGGCAGGCTGCGCAAGAGGCCCTCGCGGTCGAAGTAGGCGTAGTCCACCCGATCGTACTCGGCCAGCAGGGCGTAGCGGCCCTCGAGGTTCTCGTCGCCCACCCAGACCCGGTAGCCCTCGAAGTCGCGCAGGTGGCTGAAGGGATCCACGTAGCGCTCGGCGTTGTCCTTCCAGCGCAGCACGATGGCCTCGTCCTCGGTGGAGGCCAGCACCACGGGCGGCGGCGGCGGCGGCGGCCCCTGGAAGTCGGGAATGCCGTCGCCCCGGTCCAGCAGGCCATTGAGATTCAGGTGCCCGATGAACCAGTCGCAGATGTCGCTTCCGCCCAGGCTGATCCGCCGGCGTCCGCCGGCGCCGTCGTTGACCCAGGCGTGGCCGGACTGGCTGAACTTGGGGCCGGCCCAGACGAAGCCCGAGTCCGCCACGAAGTTCTGCAGGCTCCAAAGCAGCTCGTCCTCGCCGGGATCCAAGAGGCCGTTGTTCTCGCTGCCGTCGGCGTCGGGTCCGCGATACCAGCCCATGAAGTGCCCGAAGTACCAGACCGCGGCGCTGTCCTGGTCCCCCGGCAGGACGGCGTAGAGCCCGTCGCTCCCCGCGTCCTCGCCGTACCAGCCGTCCCCCGTGTCCGGCACGCCGTCCCCCTCGTCCAGATCCTGGGTGGCGGGGACGCCGTCCTGGCCGAAGTCGAAGACCGGCGTGTCCACCAGCTCGTTGTCGTAGATGCGCTGGGCCCAGAGCGCGCTGTTCTCCAGCGAGCGGAAGTCGTAGAGGTCGGGGTCCAGCGTGCCGTCGGCGGCCTGGGGCGCGTTGGGCGCGTGGAAGTTGAGGCCCGCCACCAAGGCCACGCTGAAGCTGAACTTCTCGCCGGGGTTGAGCCGGTAGACCCAGTTGCCCTGGCCGTCCACGTGGTCGTAGACGCCCATCGGACCCCAGCTGATCAAGTAGCGCGTGTCGTAGCCGTTGGCCACGTCCGCCGCGTCGTAGGAGCCCGCCGCCGGGTCGCTCCAGGGCTCCGTGCGCAGCAGGCTGCCGTCGCCCGCCCGCCACTCCTGCGGGTGGGCCAGGATCCAGGGCGTGTCGTCCACGCTCCACTGGTTGTAATCGAATTCGCCGTTGGAGAGGATGAAGTACTTCTCGCCGTCGCTGGTGGGCGTGCCGCGCAGGAGGCTCCAGTTGCCGCGCGGCGTGCCGCCCCAGCTCTGCCAGGCGGGGCCGAAGTCCTGGGCCGCGCTGAGGCTGGAGGTCCACCAGTTGAACGAAGTGCGCAGTTTGGGATTGGGGCTGCGCAGCACGCGGAAGCCCGTCACGTGGGGCGAGGTGAACTGGTTGCCCTGGTCGATGTCCGCGTCGCGGCCGTCGTTGTCGGCGATCCAGGCGGTGTTGACGGCGATCCACTGGCCGCGCGCGCTGTCGTAGGCCTGTTCGATGAAGCCCGCGATGTCGTCCAGGTTCTTCTCCTGGTAGCCGCGCCGACCCACGTCGCCGTCCACGTAGAGGCCCACGAAGAGGTTCTTCAGGTAGCGCGAGGCCACGTTCTCCACTTCGTAATCGATGATCAGCAGCCGGCTGGCGTACTCGTAACTCCAGGAGTAGCTCTTCTGGGTGATCCGCAGGCCCAGCGGGCGGTGGGTCACGCCCTCCACCGGCGGCGTGAATTGGTTGTCCACCAGCGTGTCCGTGTAGGCGGCGATGAAGTCCTGCTCGCTCACCGCCAGTTCGCTACTCACCGGGTCGCCCAGCCGGTTGTAGGCCCCCGTGCGCGTGGAGCGCTCGAGGATCGGCGTGCGGTCGTCGGGGTAGAATTCGTGGGCCTCGCCGGCCACGTAGCCGTCGGCGCCCGTGCTGACGCGGGCGGTCTCCAGGCCGCTGGGCTCGACGATCAGCGCGCCCACCCAGAGCCCCGCCGCGAACAGGTACTGCACGCGGCTGCCGCCGGGCACCTCGCACTGGGGCGCCCAGTCCAGCGCCTCGGCGTCCAGGTAGGCGTCCTCGTCGTAGTCGTTGAAGTTGCCCAGCCAGCCCCAGTTGTTCACGGTCAGCCAGATGCTGCCGAAGCGGTGGGTGCGGTTGTCCAGCCAGGGCAGCGCGTCGGTGCGTTGCTCCTTGTGGACCGTTCCCTCGCGGATCAGGTAGTCGGCCCGCGCGGGCGAGGCCAGGGCCGCCAGCAGCGCGAGCCACAGACTGAAGACGGGAAGGAGCACGGAGCGTGAGGCCGGCATGGAACCCCCGGTGAGGATGGCGTTGCCTGAAAGTAGGAAGCTGGGCGCCGGAATGCTGCTCGCCCGGCGTCCCGCAACCTGTCAAATGGCTGACCAGCCCCTTTCCGGCTTGTCCTGGCCGTGGCGGGGTGGAATCTTGCGGGCGCGTGCGGGTCTGTCCCACCCCAGCCGCAGATTGTGGACGATTCGCAGCGACTCCCGACGACGAGCGTCGGGACAACCCAACCGGAAAGGACACCCCGATGACGTGGAAGGATCTGCTGCAGGCGGAAGTCGACGACACTTACCGCCGCACTCTCGGATTGCTGGAGCTCGTGGACGACGGCGCCCTGGACTGGAAGCCCGCCACCGGCGAGAACTGGATGAGCACGGGCCAGCTGCTCCACCACCTCACCAACGCCTGTGGCTTCTGTTTCAAGGGCTTCGTGACGGGGGACTGGGGCATGCCGGCGGATTTCGATCCCAGCACGGCCTCCCACGAGGACATGCTGCCGCCCGCCGAGCGGCTGCCCGCCGTGGCCAGCGTGGCCGAGGCGCGCCGCCTGGTGGAGGAGGACCAGGCCCTGGCCCTCGCCACCCTGGCCGGCGTGAGTGAAGAGGAGCTGGAAACGCGGCCCGCCCCGGCGCCCTGGGATCCCTCCCAGGTGCTGCTGGGCCACCGTCTGCTGCAGATGGTCGAGCACCTCAAGCAGCACAAGGGCCAGCTCTTCTACTACCTCAAGTTGCAGGGCCAGCCGGTCAACACCATGCATCTCTGGGCCTAGGATCCGGGCGCGGGCGGTTGGCCCTTGGCTGACCGCCCGTGGCTGACCGCTCGTGATCCATCACCACAGAGGCACAGAGGCACAGAGCTTTTGGTGGACTCGGCCTGAAGGTTCGTGGAGATGTGGCCGGGACTGGTGCGGCTGGGGTGCGGCGGGGTTGAATCTGGACCGTCAGTCAGAAATGCACGGGCGTGGGCCTTATCTTGGTTCCGGAACCACGAACCAGGAACCGGCGCCACGGGGCGCCGCCGGCCACAATCGGAAGGACCCGATGGCGCAGCCTGTCCGACCCCTGATCCTGCGTGAAGAGATTGCCAGCAGCGTCATCCACGGCGTAGGCTTGGTCTTCGCCCTGGCGGGCCTGGGCGTGCTCACGGCCTTCGCCAGCACGCGCGGCACGCCCTGGCACGTCACGGCCTGCAGCATCTACGGCGCCACGCTGATCCTGCTCTTCGGCGCCAGCACGTTGTACCACGCCGTCACCCAGCCCCGGGTCCGCGCCGTATTGCGCGTCATCGACCACAGCGCCATCTACCTGCTCATCGCCGGCACCTACACGCCCTTCACGCTGGTCAACCTGCGCGGTCCCTGGGGCTGGTCGCTGTTCGGCGTGGTCTGGGGCCTGGCCCTGCTGGGGATCATCTTCCAGACCCGCCTGCTGCGGACCCACCTTTGGGCGGGCCTGTCCATTTACCTGCTGATGGGCTGGGCCATCGTGGTCGCCGTGCTGCCCCTGCTGCGCCACGTGGCACCCGGCGGCTTGGCCCTGCTGGCGGCGGGCGGGCTCGCCTACACGCTGGGCAGCGTGTTCTACGCCTGGAAGAGCCTGCCCTGGGGGCATCCCATCTGGCACGTCTTCGTGCTGGCCGGCGGCGTGCTGCACTACTTCGCCATCCTGTTCTACGTCATTCCCCTGGCGGGCTGAGCCGTGGACACCACCCTGCTGCACAACTGGTTCGCCCTGCTGGGCGTGGCCGTGTTCGCCGCCTCGGCGGCCCTGGCGGCCGGCCGCAAGCGCTTCGATCTGATCGGCGCCACCTTTCTGGCTGGCGTGACCGCCCTGGGCGGCGGCACTCTGCGCGACCTGCTGCTCGATCTGCACCCGGTCTTTTGGATCCGGGAGCCCGTCTACCTCTGGGCCACCGTGCTGGCCACCGTGGGCAGCCTCTTGGCCGTGCGCTTCACCCAGCCACCCTGGCGCCTGCTGCTCATCGCCGACGCGCTGGGCCTGGCCTTTTTCAGCATCGTGGGCGCCCAGGTGGCGGAGTCCGCGGGCCAGTCGGGCATCGTCGTGGTGGCGATGGGCCTAATGACCGGCGTGGCCGGCGGCCTCCTGCGCGACGTGCTCTCCGGCGACGTGCCCCTGCTCTTCCGCCCCACCGAGACCCTCTACGCCACGGCCAGCATCGCCGGCGTCTCGCTCTATCTGTTCGTCCAGAGCACGGGACTGAGCCGCCCGGCCACGGCCTGGCTGGCCATGCTGACCATCCTGGCCCTGCGCCTGACGGCCATCGCCCTGAACCTGCGCCTCCCGGCCCTGGAGGTCCCCGCACCCGACGAACCGGAGTAGATCCCGAGGACCGGGAGCTCACCACAGAGTCACAGAGGCACAGAGGCAGAAGATGGACTGCTCTTGGCCTGGGTCGGGCGTGACACGTCCGACCGTTTGCTTGAGCACGAAAACACGAAGACTCAAAGGTGTTTTGTGTCATGTGAGGTGAAGGCCTTCAGGCCTGAATCAGAACCAGGTGGTGACGCCGTCAGGCGGAACCAACTACGCGGTTGCAGGAAGAACGAACGGCCGCCAGCGGAAGGCCACCGCGAGGTGGCCTGACTCTGGCGGTTGAGAAAAAGCGCCTCTTTGGCTCCACCTTTCTGGCGCAAGCAGAAAGGTGGAAAACAAGGCCCCCGGCAGACTAGCAAGACGCATTGAACCCCCATCCCTGCCTTCCCCCTTGCAGCGGGAAGGGGTCGCTACCAGGATGACAGGAGGATGCCATGGAACCAGCGCCGCGCCCCGGCGCCCTCGGGGCCTTGATTGATGAGCTGCAGCGCGCCCTTGCCGAGGTGGAGGCGCTCCTGCTGCCCCTGGACGCTGCCGCGCTGGATCGGCCCCGGGCTGAAGCGGGCGAGTTCCGCACCGTGCGCGAAGTGGTCGAACACGTGCTCTACTCGGCGCATGTGTATCACAACCTGCAGCGCCAGGCCTTCGGACTGCCCGAAGTGGACTGGAGCCCGCCCGGGCCGGACGCCGCCGAGCTGGTTGCCCGGCTGCGCGCTTTGCCCGCCGAGGCCTGGGACCTGCTGGCGGACAAGACCGACTGGACGGACGAGCAGGTGGAGGCCCTGCGCATCCACGCCGGCTGGGGCACCGTCTACGACCTGGAGCAGCTGCTGGAGCACGCGCTGGTCCACGTGCTGCGCCACCGCCGGCAGCTCGAGCACTGGCTGGACGGCTGATCCGGCGCGCCAAGGACGTGCTGCTGCTGCTAAGCTGTAGCGGCCGCGCTTTGTGCTGGAGCCGCCGCCCGCCAGTCGCCATCTTGTCCCCGGAGGCAGTTCTCCCCCCCCGGAGACCTCGGAGGTCGGCTTGTCACGGCTGTTCCCACTACCACTGGGCCTGTGCGGGCCGCTGGGCTGCACGGCACTGGATGACTCCGACCAGGGCGGGGACCTCGCCCGGCCCGCCGGACTGACCCTGCGCGTGGGGCCCATCTCTTGAGCACCGCCACCCATCCCCTCAGCGACGCCCAGTGGTGCGCGGCCCTGCCCAAGGTCGAATTGCACGTGCATCTGGAGGGCGCCATCCCGCTGGACGCGCTCTGGGCCTTGATCGAGAAGTACGGCGGCGACCCGGCCGTCCCCGACCGCGCGGCCCTGCGCCGGCGCTTCGTCTACCGCGACTTTCCCCACTTCATCGAAACCTGGGTCTGGAAGAACCGCTTCCTGCGCGAGGCCGAGGACTTCACTTTCAGCGCCGAGGCCGTGGCCCGGGATCTCCGGGCCCAGGGCCACCTCTACGTGGAGGCCTTCTGCTCGCCGCCTGACTTCGCCCGCACCGGCTTGACGCCCCAGCAGATCCTGGCCGCCCTGCGCCGCGGGCTGGATCGGGTTCCCGAACTTCCCGTGGCGCTGATTCCCGACCTGGTGCGGGACGGCGGCCCGGAGCGTGCCGCCCGCAGCCTGGAGCAGGTGGCCGAGTGTCGCGAGCTGGGCGTGATCGGGATCGGGCTGGGCGGCAGCGAGGCGGAGTTCCCGCCGGAGTTGTTCGCGGCGGTGTTCGAGCGGGCCCGCCGGCTGGACCTGCACACCTCGTGCCACGCCGGCGAGGCCGCCGGGCCGGCCAGCGTGCGCGGGGCGCTGGAGGTGTTGCGCGTGGAGCGCATCGGCCACGCCACCCGGGCGGCGGAGGATCCCGCCCTGGTGGACGAGTTGCTGCGGCGGGGCGTGGCCCTGGAACTCTGCCCGCTTTCCAATCTGCGCACCGGCGTGGTGGCTTCGCTGGCGGCGCATCCGGCGCTGAACTGGCTGCGGCGCGGGCTCAGGGTCTCGCTGAACACGGACGATCCCGCCCTGTTCCACACCTCGCTGGCCGGCGAATTCGAGGCCCTGCTCGGTCTGGGGGCCACGCGCGCCGAGGTGCTGGAGTTTCTGCGGCGGGCCCTGGACTCCTGCTGGCTGCCCGCGGACGGGCGCCGGGAACTGGCGGCGCGCTGGGCGGCGCGCCTGGCTGAACTGGTAGCGACGGGCGCCTGAATCAACGACGGAGTGCGCATGTCTCCATCGCAACGAGCCTGGAAGATCGCCGGCACCTACGCGGGCTTCGGCGTGGCCTGGATCCTGCTCAGCGACCACGTGCTGGGGATCCTGGTGCCGGACCCCGTCCGCTACTCGGCCCTGCAGACCTGGAAAGGCTGGTTCTACGTGGGGGTCACCGCCCTGCTGGTGGTGAGCCTGGCCCGGCGCGCCTTCCAGGAGCAGCAGACCCTGCTGCAACTCAGTCGGGAGTCCGAGGACCGCCTGCGCGCCATCTTCGACGGGGTGGGCGACGCCATCTTCCTGCACGATCCGCGGACGGGGCGCATCCTGCAGGCCAACTCCACCGTCGAGGCCCTGTTCGGCTACACGCCCGCGGAGATGGAGTCGCTGAATCTGGGCGACCTGAGTTCCAATCAGGGCCTCTGGACGGAGTCCGAAGCCCTGGCCCGCATCCAGCAGGCGGCCCAGGGCCAGCCCCAGCTCTTCCAGTGGCAGGCGCGGCGCAAGAACGGCAGCCTGTTCTGGGCGGACGTGAAACTGCGCGGGGCGGACCTGCGCGGCCAGCGCGTGGTGCTGGCCCTGGTCCACGATATCAGCGAGCGTCGCGCGGCGGAGGAGGCCCTGCAGGTCAGCGAGGAGCGCTTCCGCGCCCTCTTCGAGCAGGCCGCCGTAGGCGTGCTGCTCTTCGACTGGACCGAGCACCGCATCGAGCGCGCCAACCAGCGCTTCTGCGAGATCGTCGGCTACTCGCGCAAGGAGCTCGAGCTGGTCAATCCACTGGAGATCCAGCACCCCGAGAGCCAGGCCGCCAACCGCGAGGGCTTGGCGGCCCTGCTCAAGGGCGAGCGGCGCGAGCACCGGCTGGAGCAGCGCCTGCGTCGCCAGGGCGGCGGCCTGGTCTGGGTGGACCTGACGGTCTCGGCGCTGCCCGAGCCCGGCGGCCCGCCCCGCCGCTTCGTGGTCGTGGTGCAGGACGTGACCATCCGCCGCCAGGCCGAGGCGGCCCTGCGCGAGAGCGAGGAGCGCTACCGCCTGCTCTTCGACGCCAATCCGCTTCCCATGTGGGTCTTCGACCAGGAGAGCCTGGCCTTTCTGGCGGTCAACGACGCGGCCGTGGCCTCCTACGGCTGGAGCCGCGCCGAGTTCCTGCGGATGCGCATCTCCGACATCCGGCCCCCCGAGGACCTGCCCGCCCTGCTGGACAACCTGGCCCGCGGCCACGCCGGCCGCGACGAGGCCGGCATCTGGCGCCACCTGAAGAAGAGCGGCGAGGAGATCCAAGTGGAGATCACCTCGCACACCCTGGACTTCGCCCTGCACCGCGCCGAGTTGGTGCTGGCCCTGGACGTGACGGAGCGCCTGCGCGACCGGCGCCGGCTGGAGGAGAGCGAGCAGCGCTTCCGCGAGATCTTCGACTCCATGCACGACGCGGTCTTCATCCACGATGCGGAGACCGGCCGGATCCTCCAGGTGAACCGGCGCACCCTCGACCTCTACGGCGTCCGCGAGGAGGACGTCCTGGCAGGGGACTTCGACCGCTTCAGCTGCGGCGAGGAGGGTTACACAGTGCGCGAAGCCGGCGAGTGGCTGCGCAAGGCCCGGGAAGAGGGTCCGCAGCTCTTCGAGTGGCGTTCGCGCACAGCCGGGGGCCACGTCTTCTGGGCGGAGGTGAACCTGCGCTACGTCCTGCTGGGCGATCAGTCGCGGATCCTGGCGGTGGTGCGCGACATCAGCCAGCGCAAGGCGGCGGAGGCCGACCTGCTGGAGAGCGAGTCCCGCTACCGGACGCTCTTCCGTTCCCTGACTTCGGGCTTCGCCCTGCACGAGGTGTTGACGGACGCCGCCGGCCGGCCCTCCGACTACGTCTTCCTGGAAGTGAACCCGGCCTACGAGCAGATGACCGGTCTGCGGGCGACGGAGCTGATCGGCCGCCGCGTGCGCGAGGTCCTGCCCCAGGTGGAGGAGGAGTGGATCCGGCGCTTCGGGGCCGTGGCTCTCTCGGAGATCCCGGACGCCTTTGAGCGCTACAGCCCGGAGACCGGCCGGCACTACCAGTTCATCGCCTATGCGCCGCGGCGCGGCCAGTTCGCCCTGCTGATGCAGGACCAGAGCGAGACGCTGCGCATGCTGGACGAGCTGCGGACCAGCTCGCGGCGCCTGGAACTGGTCCACGCCATCGATTCCGCCGTGCTGGAGGCCCGCGCGCCGGCGGAGATCGAGAGCCTGGTGCTGAACGGCCTGCTGCGGCTGGTGCCCTGCCCGCGGATTTCGCTGGCCCTGTTCGACGACCAGGGCCAGGGCGAGATCATCTGCGTGGCGGGCGACGGCCCGGACCTGCGCGGACCGGGCACGCGCTTCCGGCTGCGCGAACAGGACCTGGACCTGCTGCGGCGCAGCCAGATCGTGCGCCAGAGCGTGGAGGACCTGCGCACGGATCTGGCGGGCATCCACGGCGAACTGGTGAACGTGGGGCTTGGCGAGTTCCTGCACCTGCCGCTGGTCTGCGGGGGCGGGCTGCTGGGTTCGCTCAACCTCTGCCGGCCCTGCGGCGCGGAGTTCAGCGCCCGGGAGCGCGAGATCGGGCTGGAGCTGGCCTGCCAGCTGGCCGTGGCCCTGCATCAGCACCGCCTGCAGGCGGAGGTGGCGCGGCACTCCAGCGAGTTGGAGCGCCGGGTGGTGGAGCGCACCGCGCAGCTCCAGGCGGCCAACGAGGAACTGGAGGCCTTCACCTATTCCGTCAGCCACGACCTGCGCTCGCCGCTGCGGGCCGTGGACGGCTTCTCGCGCATGCTGGAGGAGGACCACGCGGATGCCCTGGACGCTGAGGCCCGGCGCCTGCTGGGCGTGATCCGCGATTCCACCCGGCAGATGGACCGGCTCATCTTCGACCTGCTCTCCCTCTCGAGGGTCTCGCGCGTCGAACTGCGGCGGGAGTGGGTGGACATGGAGGCCCTGGTGCGCGAGGTTTACCCGGAGATCAGCGCCCACGAGGCCGACGGCGGCTGCGCGCTGGAGCTGGGCGGCCTGCCCCCGGTCTGGGGTGACCGCGGCCTGCTGCGCCAGGTCTGGCTCAATCTGCTGGGCAACGCCGTGAAATTCAGCCGTCACGCCGCCGTGAAGCGCGTGGAAGTGACGGGCGACGTGCAGGACGGCGTTTGCCGTTACAGCGTGCGCGATCAGGGCGCGGGCTTCGATCCCGCGTACGGCCACAAGCTGTTCGGCGTGTTCCAGCGTCTGCACGCCGCCCACGAGTACGAGGGATCGGGAGTGGGTCTGGCCCTGGTGCAGCGCATCGTGCGCCGGCACGGCGGCCAGGTGCAGGCCGAGGGCGAGCCGGCGGGCGGCGCCTGCTTCCACTTCCGGCTGCCGGAACACGGGGAGGAGTCATGAGCACGCAGAACCTGGAGATCCTGCTGGTGGAGGATGATCCGCGCGACGCCGAGTTGACCCTGCGCGCCCTGCGCAAGCACAACATCGCCAACGAGGTTCGCGTGCTGCCGGACGGCGCGCAGGCCCTGGACTTCCTGTTCGGCCGGGGCCCCTTCGCCGCGGCCGAGCGGGTCCGCCCGCGCCTGATCCTGCTCGACCTCAAGCTTCCCAAGGTGGACGGACTGGAAGTGCTGCGGGCCATCAAGGCCGACGCCCACCTGCGCACCGTGCCCGTGGTGATGCTCACCAGCTCGCGCGAGGAGCGCGACCTGCTGGAGAGCTACCGGCTGGGCGTCAACAGCTACATCGTGAAGCCCGTGGACTTCGAGCAGTTCATGGAGTCGGTCCGCCAGGTGGGTTTGTATTGGCTCCTGCTCAACCAGGCGCCGGATGAAGGTCGGGAGGGTTGATGTCCCTGCTGCGAATCCTCATCGCCGAGGACAAGCTTCACGACGTGGAACTGGCCCTGCGCGAGTTGCGTCACGAGGGCTTGCAATTCGAGCACCGCCACGTGGAGACGCGGGACGAGTTCCGGCGCGAACTGGCGGACTTCCAGCCGGAGCTGGTGATCACCGACTACTCCATGCCCGCCTTCACGGGCATGGAGGCGCTGGGCCTCTCCCTGGCGCAGGACGCGGAACGTCCGGTCATCCTGTTCACAGGGTCCATCAACGAGGCCACGGCCGTGGCCTGCCTGAAGGCGGGCGCCACCGACTACATCCTCAAGGAGCATCTCACCCGCCTGCCCTTCGCCGTGCGCGAGGCCGTGGAGCAGCGGCGGCAGCGCGTGGCGCGCCGGGAGGCGGAAGAGGCCCTGCGGGAACGCACCGACGAGCTGCGGCGCTATTTCGAGCGCTCGGGCGAGCTGCTCGGCATCTACGATTCCCAGGGGCGGATCCGGCGCCTGAACCCCCAGTGGGAAGTGCTGATGGACCAGCCGCTGGCCGAGCTGGAGGGGCGCAGCGCCTTCGAGTTCGTGCCGCCCGAGCAGCATGAACTGATGCGAACCAGCCTGCAGCGGGTCCTGGACGGCGAAAACGTGAAGGGACAGATCCTGCCGCTGCAGACCCGGCAGGGCCTGCGCTGGCTGGAACTGAGCGCCAGCCTGGAGGACGGGCTGATCTTCGCCGCCGCCCGGGACGTCACCGAACGCCTGCGCACGGAGCAGGAGCTGGCCCAGTCCCGCGCCACCTACGAGGGCATCCTGAACGGGCTGAGCGAGGTGGTGGGCGTGGTGGACGGCGGCGGCACGCTCCTGCACGTGAACCGCGCCGCGGCCGAGCTGTTCGGTCACCCGCAGGAGCGCTTCCTCGGCGCCCGGCCGGACTTTCTCTTCCCGGAGGGCCTGGTGGACCGCGCGGCGCTGGGCCGACAGATCGCGCGCGTGCTGTCCGGCGAACTCGTGTGCCTGGAGACCACGGGCAAGCGGGCGGACGGCGCCACCTTCCCCATGGAACTCAGCCTGACCCGGGGCCTCTGGTTCGGGCGCGAGGTTCTGCTGGCCGTGGCCCGGGACGTGACGGAGCGCAAGCAGGCCGAACAGGAGCTGCGCGCGGGCCGGGCCAAACTGGCGGACATCTCCGCCGTGCTGGCCGCCCGGGGCGGCGACTACCTCGAGAACGTGCAGGACATCACCGGACTGGCGGGCCGGCTGCTGCCGGGCGGCACGGTCCTCTACAACCGCGTGGAGAGCGGCCGAGTGAAGGCCCTGGGCCGCTGGCAGGTCCCGGCGGAGTACGAGGACGGGCTGGAGCTGGGCACGCCCTTTTGCTCCGGCGTGATCCAGTGGAGCGAACCCCGCTACGTCGAAAACCTGCAGGAGACTCCTTACGCGGAGTGCGACCCCAACATCCGGCGCTTCCGCTTCCACAGCGGACTTGGCTACCCGGTCAACTCGCCGACGGGCGAGGTGGTGGGCTCCCTCTGCGTGGTGTGGACCGAACGACGAAGCCCGGGTCCGGAGGACCAGCAGGTCCTGGCCCTGCTGGCCCAGGCGCTGGAGTCCGAGGAGGCCCACCGCGCGGCCGCCGAGGCGCTGCGCCGCAGCGAGGAGCGGCTGGTGAGCATCTTCCGCGTGGCGCCCGTCGGCATCGGGCTGACCCGCGAGCGGCGGATCAACGAACTCAACGAGTCCCTCTGCCGGATCACGGGCTACTCGCGCGAGGAGCTGCTGGACCAGCCGGCCCGGCTGCTCTACCCGGACGAGCGGACCTGGGAGGAGACGGGCCGCGCCATCTACCGCCAGATGAAGGCGGTGGGCACAGGCGTGGTGGAGACCAACTGGCGGCGCAAGGACGGCCGCCTGATCCGCGTGCTGCTCAGCTCGACGCCCATCGACCACGAGCATGTGGAGGCGGGGGTCACCTCCGCCGTGCTGGACATCACGGACCGCCTGGAGGCCGAGCGCGCGCTGCGCGCCAACGAGCAGTTCATGCGGGCCGTGCTCGAATCCTCGCCGCTCGGCATCAGCGTGCGGGACCGCGACGGACGCCTGCTCAGCCACAACAGCGCCTGGCAGCGCATCTGGGCCATTCCCGACGCGGAAATCCAGTCGGACATGCGGCGCGTGCGCCCGCAACTGGAACTGGACGAGCGCGACGACTACAACCAGGGCTGGTGGCCCGAGATCCGCCGCGTCTACCGCGAGGGCGGGCGGCTGGCCATCCCCGAAGCCCGCACCCTGGGCCGGCGGCCGGGCTCGGCGGAGTGGGTGGCCCAGCACTTCTACGCCATCCCCGACGAGACGGGCGCGGTGGATCGCATCGTGGTGCTGACCGAGGACATCAGCGAACGCAAACGGGCCGAGGAGGCCCTGCGCCAGAGCGAGGCCCACTACCGGCGCTTCTTCGAGAACGATCTCACGGCGGACTACATCTCCACGGCGGACGGCGGCCTGCTGGACTGCAATCCGGCCTACCTGCGGCTGTTCGGCTTCGAATCGCGCGAGCAGGCCCTGGACACCAACGTCACCGTGCTCTACCCGGATGCCCAGGTCCGCCACGACCTGCTGGAGCGGCTGAAGAGCGAACAGCGGCTGGAATACGAAGAGGCCGAGCTGCGCAACCTGGCCGGCGAACCCATCCACGTGATCATGAACGTGCTGGGCACCTTCGACGAGGAGGGCCAGCTGCGGCGCATGCAGGGCTACCTGTTCGACATCACCCAGTACAAGGCCCTGCAGCAGCAGTTCTTCCAGGCCCAGAAAATGGAGTCCATCGGCCGGCTGGCCGGCGGCGTGGCCCACGACTTCAACAATCTGCTCACCGTGATCAATGGCCACGTGGACCTGCTGCGCAGCCAGTTCCTGAGCGGCGACCCCGTGCTGGAGCAGCTGGAACAAGTGGCCGCCGCCGGCGAGCGGGCCGCGCGGCTCACCCGGCAGCTGCTGGCCTTCAGCCGGCGCCAGGTGCTGCAGCTGGAGCCCGTGGCCCTGAACGTCATCGTCAGCGACATGAACCGCATGCTCCAGCGCCTGATCGGCGAGGACATCCGCCTGCACATCCAGCTGGAGGCCGAGCTGCCCGCCGTGCTGGGCGACGTGGGCCAGTTGGAGCAGGTGGTGGTGAACCTGGCGGTGAACTCCCGCGACGCCATGCCCGACGGGGGCAGCCTGAGCATCCGCACGGCGCAGTTCCAAGCCGACGAGGCCTACTGCCTGGCCCACCGGCCCATGCCCCCCGGCCGCTACTGCCTGCTGGAAGTCTCCGACACGGGCCAGGGCATGCCGGCCGACGTGCTGGCCCGGGTCTTCGAACCCTTCTTCACCACCAAGGAGAAGGGCAAGGGCACGGGGCTGGGCCTGGCCACGGTCTACGGCATCGTCAAGCAGATCGGCGGCTACATCTGGGTGGAGAGCGAAGCCGGCCGGGGCACCGTGTTCCAGATCCACCTGCCCGCCGCGGCGGGCCAGGCGGGGCGTCGGGTGGTGGAGCCCGCGGTGGGCACGCGCCTGCGCGGCAGCGAGACCGTGCTGGTGGTGGAGGATGAGGAGATGGTCCGCCGCCTGGCCGTGCGCATCCTGAAGGGCCACGGCTACCAGGTGCTGGAGGCCGGCGACGGCGAACAGGCGCTGCGCGTGCTGGGCGGGACCACGCCCATCCAGCTGGTGCTCACCGACGTGATCATGCCCGTGATGGGCGGGCGCGAGCTGGCCGAGCGGCTGCGCGGGCTGCCCAATGCCCCGCGCGTGATCTTCATGTCCGGCTACACCGAGGAATCCATCGCGCGCCACGGCATCCTGGAACTGGGCGGGCAGTTCATCCAGAAGCCTTTCGACATGGCCGGCCTGCTCCAGAAGGTGCGCGAGACCCTGGACGCGGCCTGAGGCCCGGCCAATTGTCCCGCCGCGTCCGTTCCCACGGGGAGGCGGGCCCCTGGGCGAGTACATGATCCGTGCGGGATACGGAGATAAATTCCCGTCTTGCCGCCACCGCGGCTTGGCCCGCGGGCTTCACATCACGACATTAAGCCCGCTAACATCCACACCGCGGCCGCCCCCCTGCATGCCTTTGGCGGGCCGCGCTCAGGGAGTCCTGGCTCCCGGAAAGGCGGATCCGTGACGGAGCAGAGCTTTCACATTCCCGTGATGGGAACGGGATTCACCATTGATACTCCCCTGCGCGTGGCGCCGCTGGGGATCGATTCCTGCCTCTCGCTGGTGGACGACGTGCTGATCGAGCAGATGCGCGAGGCCCTCTGCCTGCGCTTCCAGCGGCCTTTCGAGGGCATTCCGCGCAAGGCCGAGGACAGCCGCGCCCGCCGGATCACGGCCTATCTGGACCTGCTGCACGAGCTGGTGCAGGAGGCCTTCGACGAGATCCGCCACCAGCCCTTCTTCCAGCCCAACCAGAAGGAGCGCTACTTCCGCCTGCTGCCGGACGGCTCCGCCCTGCGCCGCAACTGGGAGACCCTGCTGGCCCGCCGCGGCCAGCCGGGCTGCGAGGAGCGCCAGCAGGAGCTCACCCGGGGCATGAAGCCGGGCTCCATCGACGTGAACATCATGGCCAAGCTGGACCGCGTGCCCGTGGACGTTGAGGGCCGGCCCGGCCCGCCGGAGCAGGGGGATGCGCTGGCCGCCCTGCGCGGCTTCGCCAACAGCCGCCTGGAAGCCGCCGTGGTGGTTTCCGCCGGCCTCAACAAGCGACTCTACAAGTACATGGCCCAGTTCCGGGACTTCTACCGCGACGCCGAGGGCCGCGCGCGCAAACGGATCATCGTCAAGGTGAGCGACTTCCGCTCGGCCCTGGCCCAGGGCAAGCTGCTGGCCGGGCTGGGCCTGGAGGTCTTCGAATACCGGGTGGAATCGGGCCTGAACTGCGGCGGCCACGCCTTCGGCTCCGGCGGCCGCCTGCTGAACGGCCTGCTGGCCGAGTTCCGCGAACGCCGCGAGCAGCTGCGCGCCGAGCTGCGGCCGCTGGTGGAGTCCTGCCTGCGCTCCGCCGGGCTGGGCGCCGACCTGCCCGACGAGGCCTGCCGCAGCCGGCTCACGGTCCAGGGCGGGCTGGGCGTCCACGGCGAGGCCGCCCGCCTGCACGCCGAGTACCAGGTGGACGCCACGGGCTGGGCCAGCCCCTTCCTGCTGGTGCCCGAAGTGACCCGGCTGGATCCGGACACGCGCCGCCTGCTGGCCGAGGCCGGCCCGGACGACCTCTACCTCTCCGACGCCTCGCCCCTGGGCGTGCCCTTCCACAACCTGCGCCGCTCCAGCTCCGAGACCTGGAGCCGGGCGCGCGAGGAGAACCAGAAGCCGGGCTCCAACTGCCCCAAGGGCTACCTGGTCTCCAGCGTGGAGTTCGGCCCGCGCCCGCTCTGCACGGCCTCCGCGGCCTGGCAGCGCCGCAAGCTGGAGCTGCTGGACGTGGGAGATGTGGGCGGCCGCCGGGCCGTGCTGGACAAGGCCTGCATCTGCGACCACCTGGGCAACGGGGCCCTGATGGAGCTGGATCCCGACCAGGAGCCGCTGCCCGTGGCGGTCTGCCCGGGTCCCAACCTGGCCTGGTTCAACCGCGAGTACAGCCTGGAGGAGATGGTGGACCACATCCACGGGCGGATTTGTCTCACGCCCGCGGAGCGTCCGCACCACCTGGCGGCGGAACTGGTGCTCAACGTGGATCAGCTGGAACGACTGCGGGCCGCGGACGACGGCAGCGAGTCCTGCCGCCGGCGGTTGGAGGAGATGACCCAGAACCTCGAGCGCGAGATGAGCGGCCTGCTGACCCTGGCCGCCGGTGCGGCCTATCCGGGGGAGAACCTGGCCTCCATCCCGCCCGTGGTGGCCGCCCAGCGCGCGCGCCTGGAGGCCCTGCTGGCCCCGGCCCTCGCCGACTGCTAGCTGGGGCTCTCAATCTCACCACGAAGAGCACGAAGAGAAGAAGAGAGCACGAAGAGTTTTTAGGATGATCAGGCCGGAACGGGTCACGTCACGCAGTGACTTCCTGCCAAAAAGTTCTTCGTGTCCTTCTCCGTCCTTCCTGCTCTTCGTGTCCGATCTTGCCTTTTGCCGAGCGCATCAACCGGTGTTCTGCAAGCCCTGGGAGATGCCGCGCACGGTCTCGAACAGCGCCCGCTCCAGCTCCGCGTCCTCGCGGTTGCCTGCCCGCCAACGCGCTAACAGATCCACCTGCAGCAGGCTCATGGGATCCACGTAGGGATTGCGCAGCCGGATGCTGCGCTGCAGGGCCGGCTCCCGGTCCAGCAATTCGTCCTCGCCCCGCAGTTTCAGCACCCAGGTGCGGGTCTCCAGCCAGCGCTGGCGGATGATCGGGAAGACCTCCAGCCCGGCGGAGCCGGCCAGTTCGGCGTAGCGGGCGGCGATCTCCAGGTCGGCCTTGGCCAGCACCATGGAGAGGTCCGCCAGCAGGTTGGCGAAGAAGGGCCAGCGCGCGGCCATCTCCGCCAGCTGGGACTCGCCGTGCGCGCGCGCCGCCGCCTCCAGGCCGTGCCCGATCCCGAACCAGGCGGGCAGCAGGTGGCGGTTTTGGGTCCAGGCGAAGACCCAGGGAATGGCGCGCAGGTTCTCCACGCCGCGGCCGCTGCGCCGGGAGGCGGGCCGTGAGCCGATCTCCAGCCGTTCGATCACGTCGATGGGCGTGGCCAGCCGGAAGTAGTCGTGGAAGGCCGGGTGGTCGTGCACCAGCATCTGGTAGTCCGCCCGGCCGCTGGCGGCGATGAGTTCCATGGCCCGGGCCCAACCGGGTTCCGGGTGGGAGCGCGGGCTGCAGAGCGTGGTGGTCTCCAGCACGGCGCCCGTCAGCAGCTCCAGCGTGCGCTCGGCGATCCCGCGCAGGCCGTACTTGGCGTGGACGATCTCGCCTTGCTCCGTCAGCCGCAGCCGCCCGCGCAGCGCGCCGCAGGGGTCCGCCAGGATGGCGCTGCGGGGTTTGCTGCCGCCGCGTCCCACGGTGCCGCCGCGGCCGTGGAAGAAGGAGAGTTCCACGCCGGCCTCGTCGGCCTGGCGGGCCAGTTCCTCCTGCACCTGGTAGAGCGCCCAGCGCGAGGCCGCGATCCCCGAGATCTTGCTCGAGTCGCTATAGCCCAGCATCACCAGCTGGCGTTGGCCCCGCGTGGCCAGGTGGGCCCGGTAGACCTCGTCCTCGAGCATGGAGGCCAGGGTGGCGCTGGCCTGCTGCAGGTCGTCGACGGTTTCGAAGAGCGGCGCGATGTCCAGCTCCACGGCGCCTTGTTCGTCCTGCAGGCCGGCCCGCCGGGCCAGATAGAGCAGGGCCAGCAGGTCGTCGGCGCCCTGGGCCATGGAGATGATGTAGGGTCCCAGGGCCTGCCGCCCGTGGCGCCGGCGCATCTCGGCCAGCGTGCGCAGCACGTCCAGGCTGCGCCGGCACTCCTCGTCCGCGGGCTCCGGCTGCGCGGCCGGCGCGGGTTGCTGCAGCGCCAGACGCAGGGCGGCGGCGCGCTCCTCCGGCCGGCGCCCGGCGAAGGACTCGTCCCCGAGCAGGAGGCCGGCCACCCGGCGGTGCAGTTCGGAATCCTGCCGCACGTCCAGCGTGGCCAGGTGGAAGCCGAAGGTGAGGACGCGGCGCTCGAGGGCCTGCAGCAGCGGCAGGCCGCCCCGGCCGCCGCCCGGCGCGAGCAGGCTGGTGCGGATCAGGGCCAGGTCGTCCAGCAGGTCGGCGGCCTGGGCGTAGGCGCCCGGCCCGTCGGCCAGCGCCGCCTCCACGCGGGCCTGCATCAGGTTGAGGAGCAGGCGGTAGGGCATGTCCGCGCTGCGCCGGGGCAGGCGCGCGGCGCGCTCGGGCAGCAGATCGCGGTAGGCGGCCACGCGCTCCAGCACGGCCGGGGCCACCCGCACGCGCTGCTGGCTCTGGCTGAACTCCTCGCAGAGTTCCCCCAGATCCGTCCGGTAGCGTTCGAGGATCAGCCGGCGCTGGCGCTCCAGCGTGGCGCGGATGGTCGCCGGACCCACGTTGGGATTGCCGTCCATGTCGCCGCCCACCCAGCTGCCGAAGCGGATCAGCGGACAGGGCAGGTCCTGGCCGGCGCCGGGTCCGTAGGCGTCCTCCAGGGCCTGGGCCAGGGATTCGTAGAAGCCCGGCAGGATCTGGTAGACCACCTCGATCAGGTGGAACAGCACGTACTCGACCTCGTCGGCCACCGTGGGCCGGGCGGTGGGCTGCTCCTCGGTCTGCCAGGCCAGCTCGATTTGCCGGCGCAGCTCGGCGCGGGTGCGGGCGGCCTCGCGCGGGGTGGGGTCGCCCTGGTCCAGGCGGATGAGCAGGGAGCGCGCCATGCGCTGGCTCTTGACCAGCAGCGTGCGCCGCATGGCCCGGGTGGGGTGCGCCGTGAAGACCGGCATCACTTCCAGCTGGGAGAGGGTCTCGCGCACCTGGGCCAGCCCCAGGCCCTGGCCCGCCAGCTCGCGCAGCACGGCGGCCAGGCTGCCTGGCTGGGGCGCGCGCTCGTCCCGGGACTGTTCGCGCCGCCGCCGGATCCGGTGCACCTGCTCGGCCAGATTGGCCAGCGCGAAGAAGGATGAGAAGGCCCGGGTGAGCTCGCGCGCCGCGGCGGGACTCAGGCCGGCCAGCTGCCGTCCCAGTTCCGCCTCCGCGCCGGGCATGCCCCCGCGCCGGTCCCGGGCCAGCCGGCGCGCCTCTTCCACCCGGTCCAGCAGGGGCGGTCCACCCAGATCGGAGAGGACCTGGCCCAGCAAATCCCCAAGCAGGCGGACGTCGTCGCGCAGAGCCTGGTCGGCGGCCTGCTGCTGGGGGGTGGGCGGTGCTTTGCTCATGCCGGGCTCCCGTGGCTTGTCCCTTCGGTCCATAACGTACAAAAAAGGTCCAGCTTTGATCAAGGGCGTTGCGACGCGGCCGGGCGCCCGGGCGGGATTCCGGAACTTCCACAGTTCAGGGTTGGGCGCGCCGGCGCCGGCCGGCGGGTCCCGGGGGGGACGGGCTGCGGCGGCCCGCTGCCCGGGCCGGGAACGCCGTGGGGCCGGGCGATTTCCCGCACTCTGGCGCCCGCCCGCTCCAGATTTGTGGAAAGCTGCCGACACTCCAGGGGAGGCACTCCCGGCGGGCCCGAACTCCGCCCGGAGCCCCCGTCCGCGGTGGGGGGACCAAAACTGTCATGGGACTTGCTCACTTCGGAATTTGCCGGACTCCGGCGGTCAAAGCGGGCAAAAATGCAGCCGCCGGGTCGGGAACCCGGCAAGGCCTGCCGCCCGTACCCGGGATCCGGCGGGAGAGGAGAAAGGAGCGGAAGGATGGCTTCCACCACCACCATCAGCGGCGTGGCCTCCGGCATCGACTGGCAGGCCACGGTGGACGCGCTGATGGAAGTCGAGCAGCGCAAGGTCACCCTGCTGGAGAGGCGGCAGACGGAGCAGCAGAACAAGCTCAACGCCTGGCGCAACCTCAACACGCGCCTGCTCTCGCTCAAGACCTCGATGGACAGCCTGGAAGAGGCCAACTCCTTCCTGAAATACTCGACCACCAGCAGCGACTCGGCCCAGGTCTCGGCCAGCGCCGATTCCAGCGCCCAGCCCGGCAACTACTCCATCCTGGTGGAGCGGCTGGCCGGCACCGCCCGGCTGGTGCACCAGGGCTGGGCCGACGCCAACACCACGGCGCTCAACTCCAGCGGCGCCGATCAGGTCTTCGCCTACAGCTACGGCACGGGGGACGATCAGGTGGACGTCGCCCTGAACGTGCCCGACGGCGCCACCCTGCAGGACCTGCGCGACCTGATCAACCAGGACGCCAGCAATCCGGGCGTGCGGGCCACGCTGCTCAACGACGGGTCCGGCAGCGCCACGGCCTGGCACCTGGTGCTCACCGGGGAGGACACGGGCGCCGACGCCCAGCTGGTGATCGACGACGCGCTCACCACCCTGGGGGACGGCACCACCTTCGACAGCACGGCCCTGGCCGAGAACCGCGCCGCCCAGAACGCCCAGTTCCGCGTGGACGGCTATCCGGTCAGCGGTTGGCTGGAGTCCGCCGACAACGTGGTGGAGGACGTCATCGACGGCGTCACCCTGACCCTCAAGACCGACACGGGCGGCGAGGAGCTGCAAGTCACCGTGAGTCGCGACGACAGCGCCGTGGTGGCCGGCATCCAGTCCTTCGTCAGCGCCTACAACGCCATCGTCGGGCAGATCAACAGCTACACGAGCTACGATTCCGAGGGCCAGACCATGGGCGTGCTGCTGGGGGACGGCGGCGTCAACCAGCTGGAGCGCGAGCTGAGCAACTCGGTCACGCGGCCCATCGTGGGCATCAGCGCGGCCAATGCCTATCAGACCCTGGCCCAGGTGGGCATCAAGACCGGCACGGGCGGCCTGCTCAGCGTGGACAGCGAGAAGCTGCAGGCGGCCCTGGAGGCGCATCCGGAGGATGTGGGCACGCTCTTCACCTTCACCAGCCGCACCAGCGATCCCACCCTCTCCTTCTTCACCCGCACGGCGCTGGTGCCGGCCGGGGAGGTGGAGGTGAACGCCACCTGGGACACCGACGGCAGCCTGCTCTCCGCCACCCTGGGCGGCGCGGCGGCCACGGTGAACGGCAACCTGATCACCGCCGCTGAGGACAGCGACTGGGCCGGCCTGCGGATCCTCTTCCGCGATCCCGGCAGCGGAGCCGGCACGCGCAGCGCCAGCATCAGCCTGTCTCACGGCATCGGCGCGGCGCTGACCCGCAGCCTCACCCGGCTGACCGACAGCACCAACGGCCTGGTGCAGTACCAGACCACGCGCTTCGAGGACTCGGTGAAGAACCTCGACGACGCCATCGCGGACATGGAGGACCGGCTGGTGATCACGCGCCAGATGCTGGAATCCCAGTACCTGAGCATGGAGAGCACCATCTCCAGTCTGCAGAACCAGTCCAGCGCCCTGTCCAGTCTGTTCAACAACAACAGCTCCAGCTGATCCAGCGAAAGGACCCGGCATGAGCCAGGATCTGCGCCTCCGCCAGTACAACGAGACCCAGGTGCGCACGGCCGACCGCGGCCGCCTGCTGCTGATGGTCTATGACGCCGCCATCGGCAGCGTGCGGGACTGCCAGCGCCTGATGCGCCTGGGCGAGTTTCCGGCCAAGGGGGTCCAGATGGACCGCGCCATCCGCGCGGTGGGTGAGCTTAGGTCCTCGCTGGACATGAATCGCGGCCAGGACATCGCCCGCAGCCTGGACCGGCTCTACGACTTCATGCTGCACCGCATGCGCGAGGCCAACCTGAGCAACGACGCCGAGCACCTGGAGGTGGTGGGGCGCATCCTGGAGGACCTGCGGGCCACCTGGTCCCAGGTGATCCAGCGCCAGGAGGGCGAGAACCCCGTGGACGGCGTGCGCGCCAGCGTGAGGGTCTAGTCCATGCGCACGGAACAGGCGGGCCAGGCCCTGCTGCTGAAGGCCTACCAGCAGGAGATCGCCCAGCGGCACGTGCAGGGCGCCGAACGACCCGTGCCGGCGGAGGAGAATTCCGCGGCTCCCGAAGCTGATGAGGCGCCCCGCGCCCCGCGGGAGTTGAGCAAGGGTCGACTTCTTGATATCTATGGTTGAGACCGGCCCCGCCCCCAGGCGGACGGTCCCCAGTGGGGAGGTGCAGATGGAAATCCAATCCGGTTCCTTGTCACAGGTCGGCCAGGCCCTGCGCCGGGCGGCCATCGAGACGCGCTACCAGACCACGCGCCAGCTGGAGCAGGCGGGCGGTGCGGCGGCCCAGGAGGATCGGCTGGAGATCAGCAGCAGCGGGCTGGAACTCTCCCGCCTGCGCAGCAGCCTGCAGACCCAGGCCGCCCAGCTGCCCGAGATCCGGGAGGAGCGTGTGGCCCTCGCGCGGCAGCGGGTGGCGGCTGGATTTTATGACCGGGAGGAGATCGTGGCCCAGATCAGCGACCGCATGATGGAAGACAGCTCGCTGGGCGAGACGGCTGCAACCGGCAACGGGACCGTCCCGGCCGCTCCCTATCGGGACGAACTGATGCGTGAAGTGGAGACCAAGATCCACTCGGGATTCTATACTGACAATGATGTGATGAGCTTCGTTGCTGATCGATTGATGGACATATATCAAATCAAACCCCAGGACGAGGCCTGATCCTGCCGCATTGTTCGGCTCGTCTGCATTTCCCGGGAATTTCGTTTGTCTCTTAGCCGTTCATCTGTTATCGTTCGCCCGTTCCGGCTTCCAAACGCCGAGTGCCCAGACCTGAAACGAACATCGCGAGGACAGCGGCGGTCTCTGACCGCCATCAGGATATCTGCCTGGACCTGCGTGCAGGTCAAATCCCAATAGCAAAGCCATGCACGATTTCGGTCGTGGGTGGTGAGTACGGGAGGCTGGGCCGCCGCAGGGCGGCCCTCTTTATTTTCAGGATACACATGCCCCGGGTCGGGGTCGGGCTTCCCAAAGCCGCGGCGCCCGTCTCCCCGCGCTCCCCAGTTGGCTCGGGGCGGGTCGATCACTACCTTTTCACCAGCAGCCTGTCGGGCTGGGGCCTTCGACGGGATTCGCGTCCAGGTCGAGACCGGTTTTTTGGAGATTTCGCAGCGCATACAGGCGGTATGGGCAAGAAAGCTCCGAAAAATCCGGGCCGGACTGGGCGATGAAGACCGCGAAGTGGCCAAGCCCGACAGGTTGCTAGTCGAGGAGGTGTCCCGTGATCGAAGTCACCGTCAGCGAGGTGACCTTCAGTCCCAGTCAGGGTGGCTACGTGGTGATCCTTCGGCAGAAGGACTCCGAGCGCTGGCTGCCCATCTTCATCGGTCCCGGCGAAGCCCAGTCCATCGCCATCAACCTCCGGGGCGCCCAGCTGCAGCGCCCCATGACCTTCGACCTGGTCGCCGGCATGCTGCGGGCCCTGGATGGCCACGTGCGCACCGTGCAGATCAGCCGCCTGCACGAGAGCACGTTCTACGCCGACATCCTGCTGGAGCGTCCCGACGGCCAGATCCTGCGCCTGGATGCCCGCCCCTCGGACGCCATTCCCCTGGCTCTGCGCCTGGGTCTGCCCGTCTGGGTGAAGCAGGAAGTGATGGATGCCGCCGGCCAGGAAGGCTACCCGCAGATGGTGCCCCTGGAGGAGCGGATCCTGCAGTTGGAGGGGGAACTGGAGGAGGCCGTTGTGCGGGAGGATTTCGAGGCGGCCGCCCGCCTGCGGGATCAGATCCGCTACTACCGGCGCCTTGTCCAGCCGGAAGACGAGGAGGAACCGCGCCCATGAGTACCGCCCCCGCCCTGTCCCAGCAGCTGATGGAGCACCTGCCCGTGCCGATCTTCCTGGAGAACGGCGCCGGCCCGCAGCCGCAGAACCGCCTGGCCCGCCAACTGGTGGAGGTTGCCGGCGGGGTGCCCGCCGCCGTGTTGGAGGGGGCCTGGGAGTTGCAGACCGAACAGGGGCGGCTGCTCCTGCCCGGCCTGAAGGGCGAGGAACGCCGGCGGGCCGAGCAGTACCAGAGCTTCGGCCGCTACACGGGCGGCATCGTCCACAACCTCAACAACCCGCTCAACGCGCTCTCGGGCATGATCCAGCTGATGATGTTCCGCAACTCGGACCTGCCCGAGCTGGAGCGCCTGGACCGCCAGACGGAGGAGTTGGCCAACCAGATCCGCTATCTGGGGGACCGCTACCGCCGCCTGCAGGAGTACGAACGCGGCGCGCCACTGACCTGGGAACTGGTGATCAGCGAGGAGCTGCGCTTCTTCCGGGCGGATTCCGTGCTCAAACACCGCTGCCAGCTGGAGCTGGAGGTGGCCGCCGACGTCGCCTGCCCGCTGTCCTTCCGGGACGCCAGCTGGCTGCTGGACCGCATGCTCGAGGCCATCCTGCTGTTGGTGCCCGGCGAGGGCATGTATCCACTCCGCCTTGACCTGCTGGACGGCTGGCCGCAGCTGCGGCTCTCCGAGCCCAACCTGAACCTGCAGGACGAGGCCCTGGGCCTAGTGCGCCATCCGCTGATGGTGGACCTGCTGCACCCGCTGGGCCTGAGTCTGCGCTGGCGCGTCGGGTCCGCCACGGCGGAACTGGCGGTGACTCCGATCCAAGCCTAAAGGAACGCATGGACAAGCACGATCAGCTGATCTTCACCCTGGTGCTGCAGTACCAGCAGGTGGCCATGATGGCGCTGGGCAAGCTGGCCCGGCCGGGGGAAGGCATGCGCCGGGACCTGCAGGAGGCCTCCTACTGCATCGACCTGCTGGAGGCCCTGGAGGTCAAGCTCAAGGACCGGCTGCCCGAGGAGCTGGCCCGCCTGCTGAACCACACCCTGACGGACCTGCGCCTGAACTTCGTGGACGAGAGCCGCAAGCCGGGCGAGGCTCCGGCCGCCCCCGCCGATTCCGGGGCCGGCGCATGAGCCGCCTGATGATCTCCATCTCCGGGATCCGCGGCGTGGTGGGCGAGGGCCTGAGCCCCGAACTGGTGGCCCGCTATGCCGCCGCGTTCGGCGAGTACTGCGGCGGCGGCCCGGTGGTGCTGGGCCGTGACACACGCCCCAGCGGGCCGCTCATGCGCCACGCCGTGATCGCCGGCCTCTGCGGGGCCGGCTGCCGCGTGCTGGACGTGGGTGTCGTGCCCACGCCCACGGTGGCCGTACTCGTGGAGGAGCTGGGCGCCGCCGGCGGCATCTGCATCACGGCCAGCCACAATCCGGTGGAGTGGAACGCTCTCAAGTTCTTCCACCACGACGGACTCTTCCTGGACCCGGAACAGAGCCGCCAGCACCTGGCCCTGGCCGAGCGCGGCCCGGCCCTGGTCCGCTGGGACAAGCTGGGCGGCGTGGAGTGCCTGCCCCAGGCCCCCGAGGCGCACGTGCGGCGCATCAAGGCCCTGGGCCTGCTGGACGTGCCCGCCCTGCGCAAGCGCGGCTTCCGCGTGGCCGTGGACTGCGTCAACGGCGCGGGCCGGACCATGGTCCCCCACCTGCTGCAGGAGCTGGGCTGCGAGGTGGTCAAGCTGGGCGTGGAGGACACGGGGCTGTTCAGCCGCGGGCCCGAGCCCACCCCCGAGAATCTCGCCGCCCTCTGCGAGACCATGCGCGGCGGCTCCTTCGACGTGGGTTTCGCGCTGGATCCGGACGCCGACCGCCTGGCCCTGGTGGACGCCGCCGGCGTGCCGCTGGGGGAGGAACTCACCCTGGCCCTGGTGGCCCGCCACGTGCTGGGGCACCAGCCCTCGCCGCTGGTGGCCAACGTCTCCTCCAGCCAACTGCTGGACGACGTGGCCCGCGAGGCCGGCGTGGACCTGCACCGCACGCGGGTGGGGGAGATCAACGTCAGCGTGCGCATGCGCGAACTGGGCTCGGCCATCGGCGGCGAAGGCAACGGCGGCGTGATCCTGAGGGACCTCCACCTGGGCCGCGACGCGCCCGTGGGCATCGCCCTGCTGCTCCAGTACCTGCTGGAGAGCGGCCGGAGCCTGCGCGAGCTGCGGGACGAGCTGCCCGTCTACGCCATGCTCAAGGAGAAGATCGAGCTGGGGGAGATGGACCCCGTCCGCGCCTTGGAGCGCGTGCGCGACGCCCTGCCCGGCGCCACGCTGGACGAGACCGACGGCCTCAAGTTCCTGCTGGAGCAGGACGGCGGCCCGGCCTGGGTGCAGGTGCGCGCCTCCAACACGGAGCCCATCCTGCGCGTGTTCGCCGAGGCAGTCAGCCCGGCGGCGGCCCGCGGCCTGGTGGAGCGGTTGAGCGCCTCGCTGCGGGGCTAGGCCGGATTGCGCTTCGTGTCCGGTTGAAAGGAGTCGAGCCGGTGCAAATCGCGGTGGTCACGGGCGAAGTCGTCAGCACGGAGAAGCAGCCCGAGTTCAAGGGCTACAAGCTGCTGCTGGTGCGTGCCCTGGACCTCGAGGGGCGGCCCCGGGGTGGCGAGAGCATCGCCATCGACACGGTGAGCGCCGGCCTCGGCGACACGGTGCTGGTGAACAAGGAGGGCGGCTGCGCCCGCCTGGTGCTGAAGAACGACCGGATCCCCGTCCAGGCCCTGATCCTGGGTGTGGTGGACGGTTTTCACGTGGAAGGATGAGGCCGTGAACGGCGATCTCGTGGACCGCATCGTCAAGGAAGTGCTGGCCCAGCGCGAGGAGCGCGGCGGCCGGCCGGGCCGGAATCCGGTGGAGGAAGCGCCGCGCGCCGTGAGCGGACACGGGACGCACCACCCGCCTGCCGCCCCCGCGGCCTACAATCCGGACCGCGCCATGGCCTGCGGCGCCGACCGCGTCAGCTGCACGCTGGGTCTGCTGGACCGGGTGCGCGGCGAGATCGCGCGGATGATCGACCACACCCTGCTCAAGCCCGACGCCCAGCGCGCGGACGTGGAGCGCCTCTGCCGCGAGGCCCGCGAGAACCGCTTCGCCAGCGTCTGCGTCAACCCCTGCT
Organism: Candidatus Delongbacteria bacterium; assembly: GCA_041675285.1. NCBI lineage: Bacteria > Candidatus Delongiibacteriota > Candidatus Delongbacteria bacterium. Next base: position 93,796 of record JBAYTZ010000002.1, on the reverse strand, counting down.
GGGTGCCGCTCTGCGCGCGCCTGCTCGAGGGCTCCACGGTCAAGGTCTGCACGGTGATCGGCTTCCCGCTGGGGGCCACCACCAGCCGGGCCAAGGCCTCCGAGACGCGCCAGGCCGTGCGCGACGGCGCCCAGGAAGTGGACATGGTGCTCAACGTGGGCCTGGCCAAGGACGGCGAGTGGCGCCAGGTGGAGGATGACGTGCGCGGCGTGGTGGAGGCCGCGGGCAAGCGCGTCCTCTCCAAGGTGATCCTCGAGACCTGCCTGCTGACGGACGAGCAGATCGTCAAAGCCTGCCTGGCCTGCCGGGCGGCGGGCGCGGATTTCGTCAAGACCTCCACGGGCTTCAGCTCGGGCGGCGCGACGGCCGAGCACGTGGCCCTGATGCGCCGCGTGGTGGGCGCGGGCATGGGGGTCAAGGCCTCCGGCGGCGTGCGCACCTTGAACGACGCCGTGCAGCTCATCGAGTCCGGCGCCGACCGGCTGGGCGCCAGCGCCAGCGTGGCCATCGTGGGCGGCAAGCCAACCGCTGGCGGCGGCTACTGAGTTCGTTCACCCAGGAAGGCGAAGCCTTCATCCCTTCCCCCGCGCCCCAGCGGGGGAAGGCGCCGCGCAGCGGCGGGGGATGGGGGCCTGAACGTCCAGTCATCAGGCGGCGCGTGACGCGCCGTTTGTTTTTCCACCTTTCTTTGGCCGGGTCCAAAGAAAGGTGGAGCCAAAGAAAGCCCCTTTTGGGCGGCCGTAACTAGGCGGCCTCCCGGCCGCCGTCGGACAGACGGCCGACCCGAGTCGTATCGTGAGCCAAACAGGTGGTTCAGCCTTCGGCTTCACCTGAGCGGGCGGAGCAATGTTCGGTTTCACCCGATCACCCGAACGTCCGGTCGGCGCTGGCATCTCAGCTGTGCCGACCGGTCCCGACGATGCAATTGGAACAAGGAAGCCATGACTCCCTACGAGATCATCCAAAAGAAGCAGCGGGGCGAGGCCAACACGGCCGAGGAGATTCGCTTCATGGTGGCGGGCGCGCTGGACGGGCGCGTGATGGAGGCCCAGCTCTCCAGTTGGTTCATGGCCATCTACTTCCGCGACATGAACCCGGAGGAGACCTGGATCCTCACCCAGGCCATGCGCACGTCGGGCGAAGTGCTGGACTTCAGCGCGCTGCCGGGCCGCAAGGTGGACAAGCACTCGACGGGCGGCGTGGGCGACAAAATCACCTTCATCCTGGCGCCGCTGCTGGCGGCCGTGGGCCTCTTGGTGCCGAGCATCACGGGCCGGGGCCTGGGCCACACCGGCGGGACGCTGGACAAGCTGGAGAGCCTGCCCGGGCTGAAGACGCGGCTGGACCAGGCGGAAATGAGCCGCGTGCTGCAGGCCGCCGGCCATGCGCTGGTGGGCCAGACGGAGAACCTCGTCCCCGCGGACCGGCTCTTCTACGCCCTGCGCGACGTCACGGCCACGGTGGAGTCCGCCCCGCTGATCTGCTCGTCCATCCTTTCCAAGAAACTGGCCGAGGGCGTGGACGCGCTGGTGCTGGACGTCAAGCATGGCCACGGCGCCATTTTCCAGCAGCAGGACCAGGCCGAGGAGCTGGCCCGCCGGCTGGTGGCCACCTGCACGCGCGGCGGCCTGCCCGTGGGCGCCGTGCTCAGCGACATGAACGCGCCTCTTGGCCGGCAGATCGGCAACTGGAACGAGCTGCTGGAATCCGACGAGTGCCTGCAGGGCTTCGGCAGCCCGGACCTCGTGGAACTGACCCTGGCCCTGGGCACGGCGGCCCTGGTGCTGCTCGAACCAGGTCTGGCGCCCGTTGGGGCCCTGCGCCGGCTCAAGGCCGCCCTGGCCGACGGCAGCGCGCGGGAGTGCTACCTGCGGATGATCGAGGCCCAGGGCGGTTCGCGCGAATGGTTCCTGGCCCCGCACCACGCTCCCCGTCCGGCCCAGGGCCGCACGATCACGGCCGCGCGGGCGGGCTGGGTGGCGGACATCCAGTCCCGCGAGCTGGGGCTGGTGGGCATCCAGCTGGGGGCCGGCCGCGCCCGCAAGGAAGACGGCATCGACCACTTCGCCGGCCTGACCCTGCATGTCCAGACGGGCGAATCCGTCCGGGCGGGCCAGGCTCTGTGTGACATCTACGCCGGCCCGGGCATCGATCTGGAGGCCCTGCTGGAGCGCACGCGCGCCGCTTTCGTACTGGCGGAGACCCGGCCGGAGCGCCCGGCGCCCATCCACACCGACGCCCGGGGCCTGGGCTGGAGCAGCCGGGTGAGCGCCACCCAGGGCCTGCCCTTCAGCGCCGCCCAGTGGCAGGAGCTGATCCGGGCCGAGGGGCTGGGGCTGCACGAGCATCCCCTCTCGCCGTCCCGCCTGGGTTGAGGAGCCGGTCATGAGCCGCCCAGGGACCGCCGCCCGCCTCCTCCTGCGCCGCGCCTTGGGCCTGCCACTGCTCGCCCTGTTGGGGGGCTGCGACGAGGAGCCCATCCGGGTGGAGGACCAGCTCTGGCTGGTGGAGCAGCAGAGCCAGTCCCTGATCTCCCTCGCGTTGGCGGAGCCCGACTGCCAGACCCGCGGCTATCTGACGGAGCAGCTGGGGCCCATCGCGCTGGACGGCGAGGAGCGCCTGCTGGCCGTGGACGTGCTCCAGCGCAGGCTGGTGGAGGTGCAACCCTCCGACGGCCGGATCACCCGGCTCATCGACCTGCCGATGATCACCAACCCCCTGGCCCTCACCGTCACTCCGGGCAACCGCGTCTACCTGCTGGACGAGGGCACGCGCGTCGTGCGCGTGGACCCGGAGGACGGCAGCTGGTCCCAGACCTGGACCCTGCAGCCCGAGGGCGGCTGGAGCGGGCTGGCCTGGCTGCCCGAGGCCGTGGAGACCGCCAACGGCGAGCTGCTGCCCGCGGGCACGCTGCTGGCCTGGCGCCGGCAGGGCCAGCAGGGCGTGCTGGCCTGGCTGGAGCTGGAGGAGGGGCTGGCCCTGGCCCACGAACTGTTCGGCACGCCCGAGCTGGCGGGCTTGGACACCAGCGCCGGGCGCGCGCGGATCTACGGCCTGAGTCCCACGGGCGAGATCTATCTGCTGCACGCGGACCTGCGCGAAGCCCAGTGGATCCAGCAGGTGCCCTGCACGCCGCTGGAGGTCGTGGACATCGCCATCCCCTGAGCGGCCGGGCCGCCCGCCCGCCGCGTTTTCTTTCCAGCGGAGGAATGGATGAACGGATTCCTGCGCCTGCTGGCTTGCGGCTGGCTCGTCAGCCGGGCCGTCGCCGTGCAGTGGGGCGCCGACCTCTCCAGCCTGCCGCGCCTGCAGGCGGCGGGGGCCGTCTGGACCCGGGACGGCGCGGCGGTGGATCCCCTGGACGCCATGGCCGACCAGGGCTGGGGTCTGCTGCGCCTGCGGCTCTGGCACACGCCCCAGGAGCCTTGGCAGGGCCTGGATTCCACCCTGGCCCTGGCCCGGCGCGGGCGCGCGGCGGGGCTGGACCTGCTGCTGGATTTCCACTACAGCGACACGTGGGCCGATCCCGGCCACCAGGAACCGCCCGCCGCCTGGCAGGGTCTGGCGCTGCCCGCCCTGCGGGACAGCGTGCGCGGCTACACGCGCCGCGTGCTGGAGCGCTTCGCCGCGGCGGACTGCGCCCCGGGCTGGGTGCAGCTGGGCAACGAGATCGACGGCGGCCTGCTCTGGCCTGTCGGCCGCGTGGACGGCGCCTGGGACACGCCCACCCAGTGGAGCGCGCTGCGCGGCCTACTGCAGGCCGCCTCCCAGGGCGTCGACGAGGCCTTCCCGGGCGCCGCTGCGCCGCCGGGCCGGCTGCTCCATCTAGCCAACAGCGGCTGGGAGGCGGGCTGCCGGCGCTGGTTGGACAGCATGTCCACAACCGACGGTCCAGACTTCGAAGGTATTGCGCTGAGCTACTATCCCTGGTGGCACGGCCCGCCCGAACAGCTGCAGCTTACGTTGAACAGCCTGGCTCAGCGCTATGGCCGCGACCTGTTCATCGTCGAGACGGCCTATCCTTTCACCCTGGGCTGGGACGACGACACCCACAACCTGGTGGGGATGGAGAACCAGCTTGTGCCGGGCTTCCCCGCCACGCCGGCGGGCCAGCGGGCCTTCCTGGCCATGCTGCGGGAGCGGCTGGCCGCCGTGCCCGACGGGTTGGGCCACGCCCTGCTGGGCTGGGAGCCCGCCTGGATCGCCGCCCCCGGCGCAGGCAGCGCCGTGGAGAACCTGGCCTGGTTTGATTTTGGCGGCCAGGCCTTGCCCGCCCTGGGCCTGCCCGCCCAGCTGGATCCGGGTGTGCCACGGCTGGAGATCCGGCCGCTGGGTTCGGCCCGCTTGCGGCTGGACTGGGAGCCCGTGCCCGGCGTGGACCACTTCCTGCTGGAGGCGGCCGCGGCTCCGCAGGGCCCCTGGAGCCCGACGGACAGCCTGGGCTGCTGTGGTTGGGAGTCGCCCCCGCTGGAAGGGACGGGCTTCCTGCGGCTGCGCAGCCTGGCGCCAACGCCCTGAGGGTGGTCGCTGGAAAAGGAAGAGCCGGGCGTGCCCGGCTCTTGGATGGATTGGGGTGAAGGAGGGCGCGAATCCGACGACGATCGTGGCGGACCAGGGACCATCGTCACTCCCGCCACGCCAGGCTCAACACCAGGGGCCAGCTCAGCAGGAGATACATGGCGGCCACGGCCAGCCACCACAGGAAGGTGTCCTCCCAACGGATGGCGACGGCGAACAGTCCCCAGTGCGTCAGCAGCAGAGCCGCGCTGATCAGCAGGATCAGCCCGGGCGGCTCGCCGGCCAGGCCCCACCAGATCAGGAAGGTCCCCGCGCCATAGAGCAGGGCGGCCACCCAGGCGCGCTGGCTGTGCCGGGCCACCCGTAGACAGACCCAGACCAGCAGCAGGGGCAGAAGGAGTTCGAGCAAGTCCGGTTTCCCTCCTCCCGGGGTGCGCACACCGCTTCAGCCCGTCTAGAGTTCCTCCTCGCACAGGCTCTTGCGCCAGTCGCGATTCATGAGCGCGATGTTGGTGATCTTGATCTCCTTGGGGCAGGCGGCCTCGCACTCGTAGAGGTTGGTGCAGTTGCCGAAGCCCTCGGCATCCATGGCCTCCACCATCGCCCGCACCCGGCGCATGCGCTCCGGCTGGCCCTGGGGCAGGTGCGCGTACTGGCTCACCTTTGCGCTGACGAAGAGCATGGCGCTGGCGTTCTTGCAACTGGCCACGCAGGCCCCGCAGCCGATGCAGGCCGCCGCGTCCATGGCCGCCTCGGCGTCCGCGCGCCGGATGGGCAGGGCGTTGGCGTCCTGGGGCGCGCTGGTGTTGACGCTGACGTAGCCGCCGGCCTGCAACACGCGGTCGAAGGCCGAGCGGTCGACGATCAGGTCCCGCAGCACGGGGAAGGCCCGGGCCCGCCAGGGCTCGATGACGATCACGTCGCCGTCCTTGAACTCGCGCATGTGCAGCTGGCAGGCCGTGGTGCCCGCCCAGGGGCCGTGGGCCTGGCCGTTGATCATCAGCGAGCAGGTGCCGCAGATCCCTTCCCGGCAGTCGTGGTCGAAGGCCACGGGCTCCTTGCCCGCGCGCTCCAGCGACTCGTTGACCACGTCCAGCATCTCCAGGAAGGACATGTGCGAACTGATCTCGGGCGTCTCGAGGCTCTCGATCCGTCCCTTGGCCTCCTTCGAGGCCTGGCGCCAGACTTTGAGGGTGAGTTTCACTTGTAGCTCCTCTGGCTGGGGAGGCAGTGCTCGAAGGCCAGCTCCTCCTTGTGCAGCGCGGGGCTCTGCCCCTCGCCCTTCCATTCCCAGACCGCCGCGTGGGCGAATTTCTCGTCGTCGCGCAGGGCCTCGCCCTCCTCGGTCTGGCTCTCCTCGCGGAAGTGCCCGCCGCAGGATTCGCGCCGCTCCAGGGCGTCGCGCACCATCAGCTCGCCGTGCTCCAAAAAGTCCGCCACGCGCCCGGCCTTCTCCAGGCTCTGGTTGAGGCTGGGGGCCGAGCCGGGGACGCGCACGTCCTTCCAGAACTCGGCGCGCAGTTTGGGGATCTCCTCCAGCGCCTGGGTCAACCCCGCCTCCGTGCGGCCCATGCCGCACTTGTCCCACATGATGCGGCCCAGCGCCTTGTGGAAGTCGTCCACTGTCCGCTTGCCCTGGATGGACAGCAGCTGCCCGATGCGCTCCGTCACCGCGCGCTCGGCGTCGCGGCAGGCGGGGTGGTTCTCGTCCGCCGCAGGCAGGCTGCGCACCGTGCCCAAGTAGTGCCCGATGGAGGGCGGGATGACGTAGTAGCCGTCCGCCAGCCCCTGCATCAGCGCGCTGGCGCCCAGGCGGTTGGCGCCGTGGTCGCTGAAGTTGGCCTCGCCGGCGACGAACAGGCCCGGGATGGTGCTCTCCAGGTTGTAGTCCACCCACAGCCCGCCCATGGTGTAGTGCACGGCGGGGAAGATGCGCATGGGCACCGTGTAGGGATCCTCGCCCGTGATCTTCTCATACATCTGGAAGAGGTTGCCGTAGCGCTCCTCGATGATCTTGCGGCCCAGGCGTTTGATCGAGTCCTCGAAGTCCAGGTAGACGCCCAGCCCGAACTCGCCCACGCCGCGTTGTTCGTCGCAGACCTGCTTGGCCGCGCGGCTGGCCACGTCCCGGGGCACCAGGTTGCCGAAGGCCGGATAGCGGCGCTCCAGGTAGTAGTCGCGCTCTTCCTCGGGGATGCTCCCCGGCGCGCGCTTGTCCCCCACGGCCTTGGGAACCCAGATCCGCCCGTCGTTGCGCAGCGATTCGCTCATGAGCGTGAGCTTGCTCTGGTAGTCGCCCGCCACGGGGATGCAGGTGGGGTGGATCTGCGTGAAGCAGGGGTTGGCGAAACCCGCGCCGCGCTTCCAGGCGCGGAAGGCGGCCGTCACGTTGCAGCCCATGGCGTTGGTGGAGAGGAAGAACACGTTGCCGTAGCCGCCCGTGGCCAGCACCACGGCGTCGGCCAGCACGCAGCGGACCTGGCCCGTCACCATGTCGCGTGTCACAATGCCCCGCGCCCGGCCGTCGATGACGATCAGGTCGAGCATCTCCGTGCGCGTGTACTGCTTGACCGTGCCCGCGCCCACCTGGCGCATCAGCGCGCTGTAGGCGCCCAGCAGCAGCTGCTGGCCCGTCTGGCCGCGGGCGTAGAAGGTGCGGCTGACCTGGGCGCCGCCGAAGGAGCGGTTGTCCAGCAGGCCGCCGTAGTCCCGGGCGAAGGGCACGCCCTGGGCCACGCACTGGTCGATGATGTCGTTGGAGACCTGGGCCAGCCGGTAGACGTTGGCCTCGCGGGCCCGGTAGTCGCCGCCCTTCACCGTGTCGTAGAACAGGCGGTGGATGCTGTCGCCGTCGCCCATGTAGTTCTTGGCGGCGTTGATCCCGCCTTGGGCGGCGATGGAGTGCGCGCGGCGGGTGGAATCCTGGTAGCAGAACACGCTCACGCGGTAGCCCAATTCGCCCAGGCTGGCCGCGGCCGCGCCGCCCGCCAACCCGCTGCCCACCACCAGCACGTGATACTTCCGCCGGTTGGCGGGGTTGACCAGCTTGTTCTCGAAACTCCGGGTGTCCCACTTCTTCTCGATGGGCCCGGCGGGGATTTTCGCGTCCAATTGCATCGGTCTTCCTTTCCTCTTCCGCTCAGCGCACGCAGCCCGTCAGCACGGACAGCACCAGGGCGCAGTTGCCGCCGCAGATCAGCAGGGCGTAGGCCACGCCCACCTTCTCCACCGCCGGCGTGTAGTGCCGGTTGTTCCAGCCCAGCGTCTGGAACGCGCTCTGGAAGGCATGGGTGAGGTGGAAGAAGAGCAGGATCTGGGCCAGCAGGTAGAAGCCGGCGATGGCCGGGTCCTGGAAGCTGGCCACCACGTTGGCGTAGACGTCCGGTCCGCCGGCGGTCATGTGGTGGACGGGGCCGGTCACCCGCGCCGTCAGGTGCAGGATGTGGTAGACCAGGAAGGCGCCCACGGTCAGGCCGCTCCAGATCATCGTGCGCGCGGCCAGGCTGGCCTTGTGCGTGTCCTCGCGGTGGTAGGCCACGGGGCGCGCGGCGCGGTTCTCCAGGGTCAGCAGCACGCTGGTGACCATGTGCACGCCGAAGAGCACCAGCAGGCCCAGGCGCGCGGCCCAGACCAGGGCGGGCTTGGAGTGCAGCAGGTGGGCGTAGTGGTTGAGCGCCTCCGGCCCGGCGAAGAGCTGGAGATTCCCCAGCAGGTGCCCGAGCAGGAAGACCAGCAACAGCAGGCCGCTGCCCGCCATCACCAGTTTTTTCCCGATGGAGTTTCCGAACAACAACTGGAGCAGGCTCATGCGGTGGCCTCCCTGGCTGGATGGATGCTGGACTCCGGCTGCTGGTGGCTGCCGGAAGGGCTCCCCGCGGCCGGCAGTGGACCGGCGGAGCCTGACAAATGCTTGACAGTTGAAGGTAGGCAACTCCATCCAAAGAGTGAACCAATTCCCCGCCGGGTGGACGGCGGAATTGTCCCAGCCCCGCCCCAGCTTTGCTCCGTTCCAGGTCCGGCCACGGCGGGAAAATTCTCGGCCAAGAGACGCCTGTCCATCATCGGGATTGAAAATTGTCAGAACGGGATGAGGATCTGCGCTTGCGGCACGGCCACTACATGTGGTATCATGGGGTCGCCTAACGGGGCACATCTGGTGGTCAGGCCCATGACTGACAAGGCCAAGGACCCAGGTCCTGGCGCGCACTTGCAGCGCCGCCCCGGTCGCTGATGCACAACCCCACAACCCTTGCGCGAACCGGCCCGATGGGGGGCGCGCGGGCTCTGTCCGGTCGGTGCGGGGAAGATCCCGTCGGCGACAAACCGACACCACTGTTTTCAAGCACGCGAGGCCCGCATGAACCCCATGTTCTCTCATCAGGGCAAACTCAGAAGCTGCATCGGCGAGCGCGGAGTGCGCGACTACGAGGCCGTCTGGAAGCATCTGGGGCAGCTTCGTGACACGGGCGCCCTGTCCGAGCACGAGGACTACCTGGGAGGGAACGAGCTGGCCCGCACCATCTATGCGGGCAAGTACTACGTCAAGGACCTGGAAAACCAGCCCGTGGAGTTTCGGCCCGAGGACGTCTTCCAGCGCGTGGCGGCCTTCATCGGAGCCGCGGAGGCGGACCGGCCCTCCATGCAGGACTGGGGCGCGCGCTTCTACACCGAGCTCTTCGAGGGCCGCTTCATCCCCGGCGGCCGCGTGCTGGCCGGCGCGGGCGACCTCTACCGCCTGAAGACCCTGGCCAACTGCTTCGTCAGCCGCATCGACGAGGACTCCATCGAGAGCCTCTACGAGACGGCCTTCCAGTGCGCGCGCACCTACAGCTACGGCGGCGGGATCGGCGTGGACATCACGCCGCTCAGGCCGCGCAACTCGGTCGTGCACAACGCGGCGGACTGCTCCACCGGCGCCGTCTCCTTCATGGAGCTGTTCAGCCAGACCACCGGGCTCATCGGCCAGAGCGGCCGGCGCGGCGCGCTGATGCTCACCGTGGACGTCAAGCACCCCGACGTGATGGACTTCATCCGCGTGAAGAAGGACCCCAACTGGGTCACCGAGCAGATCGTGCGCCAGTGCTCGTGGAGCGGCCTCTTCAACCCCGAGCAGTTGAAGGAGGTGGGCCGCCAGGTGGCGGAGAACACCCAGGTGCGCTTTGCCAACATCTCCATCAAGGCCTCGGACGAGTTCATGTCCGCCGTGGAGGAGCAGAAAAAGTACGGCGCCACGCGGCTGCTGGCCTACCGCAAGCTGGGCCGCGAGCGCGTCCAGCACGCGCCGCAAGACGGCCGCCTGCACTACAGCGCCGGCATCCCGTCCAAGGAGATCAGCCGCTACCAGCTGGAGCACGTCTTCGAGAGCCTGGAGGCGCTGAACCTCTGGCTGCACGAGGAGACGGGCCGCACGGTCACGGCCGACGAGCTGCGCGATCCCACCCGCCGCGACGTCTTCGGCGATTACCTGGTGGCCCCGCGGCTGGCGCCCCAGGCGGACCTGCTGGAGAGCCTGGAGAAGGACGAGGAGTGGGCCCTGCGCGAGAGCGGCGACTTCCTGCTCTACTACGCCAGCCCGGTGGTGGGGGAGATCCGCCGCTTGGTCAAGGCCCGCGAGATCTGGGACCTCTTCGTGGAGGGCAACTACCGCACGGCGGAGCCCGGCCTGATCTTCTGGACCACCATGAGCCGCTTCAGCCCGAGCAACTACGTGGGCCGGCCGGTGATCAGCACCAACCCCTGCGCCGAAGTGCCCCTGGAGGACGGCGGCGCCTGCAACCTGGGCAGCCTGAACCTCTCGCGCTTCGTGCTGGAACCCTACACGGAGCGGGCCCGCGTGGACTGGGAGCAGCTCGAGCAGTCCTCCGCCGTGCTGGTTCGCTTCCTGGACAACGTGGTCACCTGGAACGAGCGCCTCAACGCCCTGCCCAAGCAGCGCACGGCCGCCAGCGAGACCCGCCGCCTCGGCCTGGGGCTGATGGGCGTGGCCGACATGCTCTTCCAGCTCGGCCTGGGTTACGACACGGACGAGGGCATCGAGCTGGTGGCCACGGTGATGAAGCGCATCACCAACGCCTCCTTCTCCGCCAGCAGCCGCCTGGCCCGGGAGAAGGGCCCCAGCCCGATCTTCAACGCCGACGACTACCTGCGCTGCCCCTTCGTGCGCGAGGCCCTGGAGGACGAGACCCGCGAGCAGATCCGCCGGGACGGCCTGCGCAACATCGCCATCACCAGCATCGCGCCCACGGGCACCATCAGCAACATCGTGCTGGGCTACCAGCACGGGCGCAAGAACTACATCGGCGTCTCCGGCGGCATCGAGCCGGTCTTCGCCTTGTATTACACGCGGCGCTCGGAGAGCCTGGACAACCAGTTCTTCAAGGTCTTCCACGCCACCGTCCAGGCCTGGATCGACCAGCACGGCCTGACCGAGGAGGCCGCGTGCGCCGAGGATCTGGAGACCCTGCTGCCGGCCTTCTTCTTCCGCACGGCCCACCGCATCAACGCGGCGCGCCGGGTGGACATCCAGGGCCGCGTGCAGCGCTACGTGGACCACAGCATCAGCAGCACCATCAACCTGCCCGAGGACGTGCACCCGGAACTGATCGGCGACATTTACCTGGACGCCTGGCGCAAGGGTCTGAAGGGCGTCACGGTCTACCGGGACGGCAGCCGCGTGCCTATCCTCTCGGTGGAGGGCAAGGAGAGCGAGTTCCAGCAGTTCTGCAAGAAGCGCTTCCGCGCCACGGACGGCGGCGGCACGCTGCGCGAGTTCGCCGGCGATGAGGTGCTGCGGCTGGGGGACGGCGTCCTGACCACGCCCTGGCACGTCTTCAAGTATTCCACCTTAAGCCTGGAAAAGGTGCTGGACGGGTCGGCCTTCCAGGAGATGGAAGCCTAAAGGACCGGAACCCGCCGCGTGGGGATAAGGAGAATTCCGCCGATGATCAGCTTCAAGGACAGTCAGCCGCAGCTCGAGGAAATCCTGGCCGAGGCCCCGCCGCTGGCTCCGCTGGCGTCCACGCCCGTCCTGCCGACCCCCGCTCCCGCCGCCCCCCAGCCGCCGCTGGTTCCGCCGGCCGCGCCCGCGCTGCCGGAAGCCGCCGCCCAGGGCGTGCTGGCCCTGCGCGGGGACGAGATCCTCGAGCGTCCGGACGTGGTGGAGGCGCGGGTCTATCGCCTGCGCTCGGGTTTCGTGCGCCACAACGTCTACATCACCCTGGGTTGGATCGAGCAGGGCGGCCAGCGCCGGCCCATCGAGATCTTCTTCAACTCCAAGGATCTCACGCGCAGCCCCGAGTACGCCATTCTCACCCGGCTGATCAGCGCGCTCTTCCGCAAGAGCACGGATCCCGCCTTCATCCTGGAGGAGCTGCGCGGCATCCACGACCCGGCGGGCGGCGTCTACAAGAACGGGCGCTACATGCTCAGCTTCTACGCCGAGGTGGCGGAGGTGATCGAGCGCTTCTTCTACGACGTGGGCATCCTGCGTCCCCAGCTGGCGGACTACGCGGGCCACCCGACTCCCGGCCACCCGGCCGAGGACACCAGCCCGGGCGCCACAGTGAGCCTGGAGGCCGCCACGGCCTTTCCCGGCGCGGAGCTGGAGTTCGGCCAGCCCGCCGGCCCCGGCCTGAGCCCGGCCGGCGGCCCAACCCGCGGCACCAGCCGCCAACAACCCGAACAGAACGCCCAGTTCAAGTTCTGTCCGGAGTGCAACCAGCGCACGCTGAAGCTGGAGAACGGCTGCGACAGCTGCCTGAGCTGCGGCTACAGCAAGTGTGACAAGTAGCCCGGGAGCTCCCAGGACCGAATCGCCCGACCTGGGGCCAGAAAAAAGCGCCCCAGCCTTGACATCCCGGCCCATGGACGCTACTCTTTGGGCCTCCGAAGCTCCAATAGCTCAATCGGTAGAGCAGCTGACTCTTAATCAGTTGGTTCGGGGTTCAAGTCCCTGTTGGAGCATTTGAGCATCAAAGGGTTCCGCCACAAACGGGACCCTTTCTTTTTGGTCGGTCCCATGCCGGTCCCATGTGCTCGCCAAAGCATGCTCTCCCATGCAATCCGGTCGGAAGTCCTGGGCCACGAGACTAACGTGACGACGGAGATCTGTGCCAGGCTGGCGCTGGACCCAGTTAGGGCAAGCTGGAGCGGGCGACGAGTGAGCCATTTCTTGTTACTCCCACCAGTCTCATGGTTGTCGTACACGCATGCATCTCGCTTTGATTTGTTCGTCAGATTTTTCAAAATCTTCACAACAACAGCACTTACCTTGCACGCGTTCACGTCAACTTCGCCAAGGGTGGGAATGCCAACATGCAACTGAATACGGACGACGCCGTTCATTACCACACGGGGCAGTTCCCCCCTGTGAAGCTTGACCTACCGGTGATTCTGCCAAGTCTGCTGCAGGCAACTGATGCACTGGCACGGTACGACCAAATGCTGAAGGGGATGCACAACAGCGAGATATTTCTGGCGCCGCTGCGCAACCAGGAAGCCGTCATCTCCTCGCGAATGGAAGGCACCATCAGCACCATGGACGAGATACTGCAACTGGACGCCGAGCTAGATCCCGAATCCACATCGGGAGAGACCCGATCGGAGGCGTTGGAGACGATCCTGTACCAGCGCACACTCAGGGCCGCTCAGCAACAAATGGCAGAAGGCTATCCACTTTCCGCAAGCCTGATCCGCAGCATGCATCAGCAGTTGCTTTCCATTGGGCGGGGTGCCGGTAAGTCGCCGGGGAAATTCAAGACCCAGCAGAACTACATCGGTGAGCGGGGCAGTGGGCGGGTGGAGTTCGTGCCGATTGCACCGGAGGTGCTGCTGGTGGGGCTGGATCAGATGTTACACGTTATGCAAGACAAACAGCGACCAATCCTGCTACGAGCGGCCCTGTGTCATCTGGAATTCGAAGCCCTGCACCCCTTCGAAGATGGCAACGGCCGGGTAGGCCGTATGTTGATAACGCTTATGCTGTGGGCCGATGGTAGCATTGCCGCGCCCCACTTCTATATCAGTCGCTACTTGGAAGATCACAAGGATGTCTACTTGCATCAAATGCGGGAGGTTTCGCGCAGCGGTCAGTGGGAGGATTGGTGCTGCTTCTTTCTGGAGGCTGTTCGCCAGCAGGCATTGCACAACCTGGAGAGTGCCGAATCAATTCGCAGCCTCTACGAAGAAATGAAACTACGCTTTCAACAGGTGCTGGCCTCGAAATTTGCCCAGCAAGCACTCGACTTTGTCTTCACTTGGCCAGTCTTCCGCAACAGCCGCTTCACTCAGCACGCAGGGATTCCTTCCGCCACAGCCTCCCGCTTCTCGCGTGTACTATTGAAAGAAGGCCTGCTGGAGACCGTGCAAGAATCAGCCGGGCAGAAGGCGGCTCTGTTACGTTTTGAACCACTCATGCGGCGAATTCGAGTGTAACACTTTAGCCAATACAGCATGTAGTTCGAGCGGATCCGCACCGGTCGTGTTCCTCCAGCCAGCCAGGATGACGACCTAGCTAGTGGCAACCACCGACGCGAGTACATTGACACCGGTTTCCGGCAGCTCGAAGTGCTCGATCCTTTGTGGATTGGTCAAATGGGGGTGGGCTGGAGCCAACAACGCCATACGTGGATGTAGCTTTGTGGCAAGATTGACAAAGTACTTCCGCGTTTTCGATGGAATTTCCTCCATCTCGTCTAATGTGATGGACTTCCAGACCCCATGTTCTCGTGCATCGAGCCATGATTCCTCCTACTGGATGCAGGACATTGCATGGACGAGAGTAGCTGTCCTCGCAGAATGCATCAAGAAAATTCTCCTTCGTGCTAGAATTCCGACCTCTGTGTTTCTCGACTAACTTGACTTCCCCGACACCTACCCCCAACATGGACCCAACGCTCCTGGAGAAGGACATCCAGGGCCCTTCCTCGACCCCCCTCAACTTGTAATCTTGGCATTGGCCGGACATCGGCCGGGCATTGGCCGGAACCAAGTTGCGGGTGCTCGTGAGAGCCCCGGCGCCTCTCCTAAGCAGGGCGTATCGACAGCTTGGTTTCGGCTCTTTTTGTATCACGGCGTGGGCACCCCAACTCGATATTGGGACCTCCCGCACGCACAGCTGCTTAGGAGTTCTCGATGACGACGCCTCGCACAATCGCCAACCGCAAAGCCGCCTGCCGGCTACTGACCCACTCCTCCGTCCGCAGGTCGAACCCGATCCACATCGCCTAGCCCAGGGCTGACACCCAACCGCCCGGATTGATCCCCGGGCCAATCAGGCGTGTCCAGCCCAGGGGCTCTCCATGCCCAAGCCATGCCCGCGCCAATCCCGCGGGCCGGGTGGTCCATGCCCATGGGCTGCCTGGGTGGACTCTGCCCACGCCTTTCACCCGTCAGCCCCGGCCGCACCCTGCGCCCGGGCCCTGATCATGCCTGCCTGGCGACCCGCGCCGGCGCTGACCCAGCGCTGGAGCGGCCATGCTGCCCACCAAACGCACCGACGCCCACACCCCCCAATCCATCTCCGACTACCAGACCCTGGCAGCCCGGGAAACGGCCCTGCCGCCCGCGCTGGGCGACTTCCTGGAACTCCTGGGCCCACGGGCCAAGGACCGCCACGGCGAGCGCCAGGCGGCCCTGTCGGCAGCCATCCGGCACCTGCAGGCCTCGCCGCCGGAACGGCAGAGCATCCAGCTCTGGCTTTTGGTCAGCTACGCCCCGGCGCTGCAGGCCTTGGCCAGGCGCTACTCCCCGCACGGGACCCCGCCGGCCGAGACCGAGAGCACGGTGGTGCTGGCGTTCCTGGAGGTGCTGCAGGGCATGTCCACCGAGCGACTGGCGGACGCCTACCTGGAGAAGCGGATAGTAGACGATGCCCGCAGGCGCCTCATGGTCCTTCTGGGAATCCGCGACTATCAGCAGGCAGAGGACATCGAATTCGTGGAGAACGACGTAGTCCAGGAAGACCGCGCCCCGGACGAACGCGTGGACGGCTACGAGGCACTGCTGGCCCAGATCAACGACATGCCCATCACCGATGCCGACCGCACCCTGCTGATCAGCCTCTACGTCTACGGCTACAACATGGCCGAGCTGGCCGACCAGTGGCAGGTCCCCCACGAAACCATCAAGAAGCGGCACCAGCGCCTTCTGGGCCGCCTGAAGAAAAATCTCTGACCCCTGTCCCCTTTGGCCTGATTTCCCGCGCCCTTGGAAGGAAACGACCAAGGAGACCCGGATGAACCAGCCCGCCGCCGCCCCCTCCAGGACCGACGCCACAACCGCCGACGAGGTCGCCGGCCGCGTCAAGGCCGCCTTCCTGCTCCTGACGCTGGAGTTCGGCGGCATCGCGGCGGAGCACAACCTCGACGCGGTCGTGACGGAGCGCATGTCGAACTCCATCGAGACGGCCCTTCGGGACTGCCTGGAACCCCTGGAAAGCCTGCGCGCCCCCAAACCCATGGTGGGCGCCAACCTCAACCTGCGCCCCTACCCCGCCATTGTCCGCCTTCTGGGCGTCATCCGCGACACGCAGTAATCCCATTCAAATTGGAGGTCCCACCATGGGCCGGTTCGATGACATGAACAGCCGCTACGATCAGCACACCCTGGAGAGTGGCCGCTTCCTCAAGTTCGAGGACGGCGACAAGCACCTGCTTGCTTTCCTGGGTGATCCCTTCATCCGCGAGGTGTACTGGGACGGCACCACCTACCACGACTGGAAGGAAGGCTGCGGCAAGGAGAAGAGCCTGAAGACCTCGATGAACGTGGCCATCATCGAGCTGGTGGACAAGGTCTACGTCTTCCGGGCGTTGAAGGTCTTCGAGAACTCGAAAACCTTCTTCAAGCAGGTGTCCAAGATGGACGTCAAATACAACATCGACACCCAGATCTTCGAGGTCGAACGCACGGGCCAGAAGGCCAAGGACACGACCTACACCATCCTGCCCGAGGCGTCCATCACCCCCGAGCTGCGTGCCCAGCTGGTGGCCCTGGAACTCTACGACCTGACCAAGAACGGCAGCGAGGACGAGAGCAAGGGCGGCGGCAGCGCCAAGCAGCCCGATCCCCCTGCCATCATCACCCAGGAGGAGGGGAACGGCATCATCGAGCGGCTCAAGGCCCTCAAGGCCTCGCTGGGTGACGCCCAGGGCGCCCAGATGATGTCCGACTTCCTGGCGCGCTTCGCGATCAAGCAGATCCGCCAGCTCCCGGCGGCCCGGCTCAAGGAAGCCCAGCAGTGGGTCACGGGCGAAGAGGAGGCCCTGCGCCACGCCAAGAACGATGGCGGCGCGGGTGCGGCAGAGGCCGACCCCTTCTCCTGATCCCGTTCCACCAGGGCCCGGTCGGCTTCTCCCTTTCGGTCGACCGGGCCCCACTTCCAACCCCAACCGAGAGCCAGCCATGCCCCAATCGGATTCCGCGCCCTGGCCGGTGCTGCCAGAGGACCTGCTCTCCCTTCCCGGCGACCCGGCGCCGCAGATCCCCCTCGTCTCGGCCGAGGAGGTCTTCGGCCCTGGCGGACTGCTGTCCCAGAAGCTGCCGGACTACCAGCCCAGGGCCAGCCAGCTCACGATGGCCCAGGAAGTGGAGCTGGCCTTGATGGAAGGCCGGGGCCTGATGGTCGAAGCGCCGACAGGCACGGGAAAAAGTCTCGCCTACTCCGTGCCCGCCATCCAGCACGCCATGGCCACTGGGCAGCGGGTGCTCATCGCCACGGCCAACATCGCCCTGCAGGAGCAGCTCACCCAGAAGGACTTGCCCTTCCTGCAGCGCGTGCTACCCGTCCCATTCCGCTTCGCCCTCCTGAAGGGTCGCGGGAACTTCCTCTGCGCCGACAAGCTCCTGGAGCAGCGCAGCATGCTCTTTGCCGGTGTCACGGGCGAGGACCAGGACGAGTTCGACCGCGTGCTCGACTGGGCGAACCGGACCAGCACGGGCGACGCCAGCGAGCTGCCCTTCAAGGTGACGCCCCGGGTCTGGCGCCACTTCGCCGTGGGCGACACGGCCGAGTGCGCCGGCTGTTCGCTCAAGTGCTACCACAAGGCCGCCGTCGAAGAGGCGGGCGACGCGCAGGTGGTGGTGTGCAACTACCACCTGCTCTTCGCCCACCTGAAGGTACAGGCCGCCACGGGCGGCATGGCCGGCGTGCTGCCGGAGTTTAACGCCCTCGTCTGCGACGAGGCCCACGAGATCCCGGACATCGGCAGCGACTTCGCCGGCGAAGAGATCGGCCGCTGGAGCTTCCGCGGCTTCAAGCGCCACCTCTCCCGGGGAGGCTACGAGGCCCTGGACCATGCAGCCGAGGGCCTCTCCAAGGCCATCAAGCTGATGGGCTTCAAGCATGCGGCCCAGGGATCCAACCGAATCAAGCTCCCCGGGCTCATCGACGAGGAGCCCATCCTGGACGCCCTGCGCCACGCTTGGCAGGAGCTGCGCGCACTGCAGGCCCAGTATGAGGCGGAGACCAAGGAGCACGCCCAACTGGAGCGTCAGAAGGAGCAGTGCCGCCAGCTGGGCCAGCGGGTGAAGGCCCTCGTCTGGCAAGAGAATCCCGAGTGGGTTTATTGGGTGGAGCGCCAGGACGGCGCCGCCGGCGAGAGCTGGAAGCTCAAGGGCAAACCGGTTTCCATCGCACCCTTCCTGCAGAGGACCCTGCTTCCCTGGGTGCCGGTGATCGCCACCAGCGCCACGCTGACCACCACGCGCGAGGACTTCACCTTCATCCGCGAGCGTATTGGCCTGGACGCCGGCACGCGCCAGGTGGTGTTGCCCAGCCCCTTCGACTTCGGCAGCGCGGCCCTCCTGGTGGTGCCGGACGGGCTCCCCGAGCCCAATGACCCCGCCCACCGCGACCGCGTGCATGATGAGCTCCACAAGGCCGTGAGGGCCAGCGGCGGCCGGGCCCTCCTGCTCTTCACATCCAGCCAGGCCCTGAGGGCTGCGCACGGCCTGCTGGCCCCCGAGTTCACGCGGATGGGCTACATCTGCCATTGCCAGGGCGATGCCCCCTCCACCCAGCTCATCGCCCGCTTCAAGGAGGACGTCTCCAGCGTGCTCTTCGCCACGCGGACCTTCTTCCAGGGCGTGGACGTGCCCGGGGAAAGCCTGTCCCTGGTGGCCCTGGACCGCCTGCCCTTCCCCTCGCCTGCGGACCCGGTGATGGACTACATCGCCGAGCACGACCCCAAGGGCTGGTTCTTCAAGCACAGCCTACCCACGGCCCTCATCACCTGGCGGCAGATCTTCGGCCGGCTCATCCGCCGGCACGACGACCGCGGCGTGGTGCTGCTGCTGGACGGCCGGGTCCAATCGAAGAAGTACGGCCGCCAGTTCCTGAAGGCCATCCCAGGCGGCATGCTTTCGCGCGAGGTGGCGAGCATCGAGAGCTTCCTGGCAGACCCGGAGGACCCCTTCGCATGACCACGAACAAGCCAATTGACCTGGCCCTGACGGCCGAGCACATGCTTGAGCTCGCCGCCTACCTGGATGGCATTGGCCGGTCGCGGCTGGCCGGGCACGCGCGCGACGCCCTCACCGCGCTGGAGGCCATGCGGCCCGTGGTAGAGGCGGCAGAAACTCTCGAACGGGCCTGGGCGGCCTACGACGCACAGAAGGATCCGTGCCTGCCCGAGCACGACATGCTGGAGGCGCGATGCAGGTCTGCGGTGATCGGTTTTGAAGGTGCCGTCCGCACGTACCGAGCAGCCATGGATGGGGCCGAAGCATGAGCGCGCCCATCCTGGTGGACAGCCTGATCCGGATCCCCCTGCGCGACCTCGCCCCGCGAGTGCGCGAGCTGCTGGAACAGGCGCTTTCCTATCCGAACCCCGCCTACCAACAAGCCAAGGCCCGGGGCGTGCAGACCCCGCGCGAAAAGGTGGAAGGCGTCTGGCGCCTGATCCCCAAGCGCCTGGATGGCTTCCTGCTGGACGGGCAAGGCCGCTGGTGCATGCCGCGCGGGGCCGTGGGCATCTTGCGCGAGCACCTGCAGTCATGGCCGGGAATCGAGGACCGGCGCAGCCGGGCCCCCCTGTCTCCCATCACCCTGCCCACCATGCGCATCGAGCTGCGCCCCTACCAGCTGGCAGCCAAGGAGGCCATGGTCGCCAAGACCCAGGGCGTGGTGGTGATCCCCGCCGGCGGAGGGAAGACGGTCACCGCCATGGCCGCCCTAGTTGAGATTGGGCAGCGCACGCTGGTCCTGGTCCACACGCTGGATCTGAAGGAGCAGTGGGAGGAAGAGCTGGAGGAGCACCTGGGCGTGGCGCCCGGGAAGGCCGCTCCCGTTCAGCTGGCCACGGTTCAGACTCTGGCCAAGATGCCCGCGGACGCCCTTGCCCGGCACATGGCCGGCTTCGGCTGCCTCATCCTGGACGAGGGACACCATGCTCCCGCCAGCACCTTCGACCGCGTGGTGGCAGCCAGCCCGGCCGCCTGGCGCCTGGCGCTGACGGCGACGCCCGAGCGCGAGGACGGTCTGACGCCCAAGCTCCTGCACACCTTTGGACCCATTCTGCACGAGACCCGCCAGGAGGACCTGCTGGGCGCCGGCTATCTGGTGCCCGCCGTCATCCACGAGGTGCACACGAACTTCACGTTCCCCTACCAGGGCGCCGAGGACTACCAGGCCCTGGCGGAAGCCCTGGCCCGGGACGAGGATCGCAGGCGGCTGGTGCTGGACACGCTGGAGGCTCTCTACCAGGACGAGGAGCGGGTGGTCCTGGTCCTTTCCACACGGGTGGAGGACCACCTCTTCCCGCTCTTCGAAGCCGCCAAGGTCCGGGGCATCCAGGGCGAACTCCTGGCCGGCAAGGTGAAGAAGGACGCCCGACGGCTCATCCGGCGCGCCGTTCGTGAAGGCCATGTGCGCGTGCTCTTCGCCTCCACGGTCGCCGACGAAGGCCTCAACATCCCCGAGCTCAACACCCTGCTGCTCACTTTCCCGGCCAAGGCCGAAGGCCGGGTGGAGCAGCGCGTGGGGCGCGTCATGCGCGCAGCGCCAGGCAAGACCCGGGGCGACGTCTACGACTTCATCGACAGCGCCGTGACCCACGTGGCCACGGATGCCAAGCCCTTCCTGCGCCAGTACGCCAAGCGCCGCGCTGCCTACAAGAAGCTGCGCGCCAGCATCGTGAAGGCCGCCCCTGCGGCCCAAGCCGCCCACAGTGCCCTCGACGCGGGACTGCTGCCCCACGTGTCCGCCCCAGTCATCCTGGCGCCCCACGCGGGCCGGAGGCTGGTGGTGGGCATGGACCCCTCCTTCACCCACTTCGCCCTGGTGGCCGTGGACGTCGACCTCTGGTGGCCCGTGGCCATGACCACGCTGTGCACGGCGCCCAGCGACAAGAAGCTGGGCATCCGCAAGGCGGATGACGACGGCCGCAGGTTGGAGATCCTGGCGCTGGGCATCCGCGACTTCCTGGCTCAGTACCCGCCTGCCCTGCTCTGCTGCGAGACGCCGTCCTCGGGCGCCCAGAGCGCCGCAGCCCTGAAAGGCCTGGCCTACGCCAAGGCCCTTCTGGTGACGGCCAAGGTCTACCACGCGGCGCCCACCATCTGGCTGCTTCCCGGAGACATCAAGGAGCGGGTGGGTGGTGGTCTCATTGCCACGAAGGCGCGCGTTGCGCAGGGCGTGCAGGCCTGCCGGGCCCGGGATGGGCGACCGTGGACCGAGGCGGGCTGGGATCCCACCAAGGACCGCAGCGAGCACCAGTTCGACGCCGCGGCGGCCATCCTGGCCAGCGTGAACGAAGACCTCTTCCAAGCCGTGATTCGATAGGAGCAAGCCCGTGGGGCATTACCCGGACCTGGTGGAGCGCTTGAAGCGCGAGCTGACGATGGACGAGTTGGTCCCGCACCACACGGGGCGCAAGCCCATTCGCTGCCCGCTGCCCGGCCACGAGGACAAGGACGGGTCTTTCATGGTCTACGGGGAAACCAACTCCTGGTGGTGCCCCAGCCATCCCCACGCCCGCTGCGGCGGAAGCCCCCTCGACTACCTCATGCTGGAGCAGCACACCGACTTCAAGGGTGCCGTTCAGCGCGCTGCCGAGATCAAGGGCTGGGATATGACCCCGCCGACCGAAGAGGAACGGGTGGCCGAGGCGGCCCGCCACAAGCGCGAGGAGACCCTCAGTGCCCTGGCTCGCTACGCGCATGGCCAGCTCATTGCCGACACGGACGTGGCCCGAGGGGCGCGCGAGTACCTGGCCAGCCGCGGATTCGACGGCGAGTTCCTGCACGACCACCACGTGGGCCTGCTGAACCTGGAGAAGCTCTTCCAGGCGCGTGGCAGCCATCCCCTCCTGGCGGACTTCAACCAGGCGGACTTCGAAGAGGCCGGTCTGCGAGGCGCAACGGGCAGCCTGCTCTTCCGGGACA
This sequence comes from Candidatus Delongbacteria bacterium, assembly GCA_041675285.1. Taxonomy (NCBI): domain Bacteria; phylum Candidatus Delongiibacteriota; species Candidatus Delongbacteria bacterium. The sequence continues at coordinate 71,899 of JBAYTZ010000002.1, read as the reverse complement.
CGCGCGTCTTCTTCGCCCTCACCCTGCGCCAGCGGGTCGTGGGCGCGACCTTCCGCGCCCTGCCGGGCTCCACCGACAAGCGCAAGTTTGTTCACCTGGCCGGCCAGCCTGCCGGCTTGTGGAACCAGGACGCCCTGTTCAACAAGGACCGCGAGGTGGTCGTGGGCGAGGGCGTCCCGGATGCCGCCACGCTCGCCGTGTGGGGCATCCCGGCCGTCGGCAACCTGGGTTTGGAAGTGGCGCGGAACGCCCACCTCTTCGCCCACCTGAGCGTGGTGACTCTTGTCTGGGACAATGACAAGGCGGGCCGCAGTCGGGTGGTGAACGCGGGTCGGGCCATCCAGGCCGCCCTGCGCGACGGCGAGGTGCGGATCCTTCACATGCCCGGCGAAAAGGACATCAACGACTGGGCGCGCGCCGGCGGAACGCGCGAGGAGTTCCTGGCCCTGCTCAAGGGAGCCCCGGATCTCCTGACCTACCAGGTCCAGCTGCTGCCGGACGTGAAGGCCGGCGAGCGCATGACGCGAGATGCCCAAGGCGTGCTGCACGAGCTCCTGGCCGACGTCAGGGACCTGGACGAGAACCTGCAGGACGTCTACCTGAAGAGCATCGCCACCCGCGTGGGATCCACCCCAAAATCCCTGCGGGACATGATCAAGGCCCAGGTCAAGAAGGCCCCTGATCCTGTCTCCGGTTCGCAGTCCGACGCCCCCAGGGCCAAGGGTGGCGTGGGTGCCGCGGGCGTCCTGTTGGAGGACTCCCAGCAGTTCGTCGCAGCGCTGGACTTCTACTTCACCGACCCGGAACCCACGGCGCACATCGGCGTCTGGGGCGCGGACCCGGAATCAAAAGGCCAGGTGAAGTGCATCGTCGAGTCCCGCATCACCGACGGTCAAATTGACGCCACGCTGGTGCGCTATTCGACCCGGGCCGTTAACGATGACAAGCTGTCCCGATTCCCCGATCCCGACCTGCCCCGCTGGTCCAGGGCCGACGACGTCCCCTTCAGCGTGAGCCGATTCCTGGCTGCCCCGGCAGTCCACGTGCCCAACACGGCAGAGCTCTTCCTGGAGCTCAAGGAGTTCCTGCAGGAGTTCATCTGGTACCCGTCCACAGGCGATTTCGACGTGCTTTCGCTGTGGATCATGCAGAGCTACGTCTACCCCATCTTCGGCCGCCTTGGATACCTGCACCTCAACGGCGGGACGGGATCCGGCAAGTCCCTCACCCTGGACTTCATCGCGGCACTCGCCTTCAACACCCGAAAGACATCCAGCGTCACCGAGTCGGCCATGTTTCGGATGGCCCACGCCAATCGCGCGACCATCATCCTGGACGAGGCAGAGAAGCTCAGCCACCCCAAGCCTGGGACGGTGGAGGCCACCATCCGGCTCATGCTGAACGATGGCTACAAGCGGGGAGCCAGCGCCAGCCGGACGAACATGGACACCGGCCAGGTGGAGATGTTCGACACCTTCGGCCCCAAGTGTTTTGGGTCCATCCTGGAAATCGACCACGTCTTTGGGAACCGCTGCATCCAGATCAGGAGCCTGAAGAAGCACAAGGACGTGACCATTCGCGACGCCGCCCAGTGCGAACAGGAGATCAACGAGCGGGCCATCATCCTGCGGAACAAGATGCACTGCTGGGCCCTGGGCGTGTTCCCTGCCATCCACGCGATCTACACCCAGGAGCTGGTGGGGGCCTTCCCGGACCTGGAAAGCCGCGAGCGCGAGATCTGGCTGCCCATCCTGGTCCTCGCCATCCTCACCGACCGAGCCTCCAACTGGGACGAGACCTGCAGCCTGACGGATCGAATCCGGCGCATCCAGCAAGAGAAGGAAGGTGAGCGGGAAGAGAAGGCCCGCCGGGAAAGCGTCGACATCCTAATCCTGCAGACCATGCTCAACCTGATCACCGGCGAAGACCAGCGGGTCTACGAGGTGGTGGGGACCGCCTATGTCTATGTGGCCAACAAGCTGGCCGATGGCATCCACACCGAGCTGCTGGAAGACGGCGCCTGGCCCTTCGAGAAGAAGCTCACCAGCAACCGCCTGACCAACCTGCTCAAGACCCAGCACGTCATCGAGGAAGCCGACGTCAGCCGGCCAATGGTCGGCGGCAAGCGCGTGCGCGCCATCAAGGTCCGGCCCGACCAGTTGCGCCAAGCCCTGCAGCGCCTGCACGGCTTGAACGCCGAGGATGAGGCCGCGCTGCTCGCCGCCGAGCCAAGCCGACCCGTGCAGACCCAGACCACACCACCCACGCAGGACGACCTGCCCTTCTGAGAGGATCCGCCATGCCTGAGAAGCAACCCCATGTGATCGCCGACAGCTATCGCCTCATCGGGCTGTCGGCAGAGAATTTCCTGCGCCTGAAGGCCGTCCGCCTGGCGATTGATCCCGCGGCCCATGCCCTGGAACTCACGGGCGAAAACGGCCAGGGTAAGTCCAGCGTGATCAAGGCCATCTGGACGGCCCTGGGCGGGGCAAAGGCTCTGCAGCAGACAGATGAGCCCGTGCACGAGGACGCGGACAAGGCCGTCATCACCCTGGACATGGCGCCGGCGGACGACGCCCGGGCGAACAGCCCGCGGCGGATCCGCGTGACGCGTACGGTCACGGCGGAGGGCGGGTGGAGTCTGAAGATCTGGACCCCGGACAAGGGCAGTTTCCCCAGCCCCCAGGCGATCCTGGACAGCTTCTTCAACACCCTGTGCTTCGACCCCTCTGAGTTCTTGCGCATGAAGCCCGAAGCCCAGGCCAAGGTGATGGTGGACCTGGCCGGCGTGCGCGCGCCCATCGATGCGCTCAAAGCCAAGCGCCAGGCCTTCTACGACGAACGCACGGACGTGAACCGCGACCACAAGAAGGCCGAGGTGCGTCTGGAGGCCTTGGACCCACCTGAAGCCACCATGCCGACCGAAGTCAGCCTGGCCGAGCTGAACCGCCAGATCGAGGCCGCGCGCCAGGTGCAAACAGCGAACGACAAGGTGCGCCAGGAACTGCAGGACCTCTATGCCGACCATGCCAAGGCCAAGACCGACGTGGAGCGTTTGGAGGGCGAGCTGGAGGCGGCGCGTGCCCGCGTGTCGGAGCTGGTGGGCCAGGGCAGGGACAAGCGAAAGGTGGTGGACGAGCTCCCCGATCCCGGACTGCAGGCCCTGATGGACAAGCTGGAAACGGCCGAGGCCGACAACGCCCACGCCCAGGCGGCCAGGAAGTACCGCGAGGAAGAGGCGGAGGTGGACCGCCTGCTGAAGAGGAGCGAGGCCCTGACCCGGGACTACGATGCAGTCAACGACGAGATCGCCGCCGTGCTACTGGGCGCCAAGCTGCCCATCGAGGGGCTGGCCATCACCGAGGACGGGACCATTCGCTACCGAGACCGGCCCTTCGCCCAGGCCTCGGACGCCGAGCGCCTGGAGGTCTCCCTAGCCATGGGCGCGGCCATGCACCCCCGCCTGAAGTTCCTGGCGCTGCGCGAAGCCTCCATGATGACTGAGCGCACGCGGGACCGCGTGAAGGCCTGGGCCGCCGAGCAGGACCTGCTCGTTCTTTTCGAGCTGGCCACCAGCGAGGAGATCGGGATCCACATCGTGGACGGCGAGGTCCTGCAGGCGGAAGCGCTGCTGGAGGCAAGCCATGCCCAGTGACGGAGTAGGCGGGCGGCTTGCCGGGCCTGGACGGGTCTACCTGGAGACCCCGGCGGCATGGGAGATCCTCGCCATCCTGGACCGCAAGATCCTGCCCATGGAGTCCATGCTGGAGCTGCTGGCGGGGTTCAAGTCGGAGGACCTGCAGGCCGCCTATTGGCTGACGCGCCGGCGCGCCGATCTGGAGCGTCGCCAGGTGCTGTCGGACGGCGCGGCTGATGGCCGGGCCGCGCGCATCCAGGCGCGAAACATCCTGGTCCGGGCTGCCCAGCAGAACCTGATGATCGAGCGCTCCCGGCTCCTGGCCGAGGAGGCCGGCGCGATCCTGGAGGAGGTCCGTGGAAGCCCCCCACCCCTCATTGGGACGCACCTGCGTTCCGTCATCCAGGTCCTGGTCCTTGCCGGGTCCCCGCAGCCGCTCCTTGTGCGGCTGCGGCGGCTCTTGGCCGTCCGCCCCATCAAGCTCGAAGAGGCCCTGCAGCGGTTGCGCGGGTTGCCCCCCAGCGCCTGGTTGCGCAGTGGCTGGCCCAGCAGGCTGGAGCGCCCACACATGGCCTGGGTGCTGGAACAGGCCATCCTGCTGCAGAAGGAACTGCTGGCCGACCGGAAAGCGTGAGGTCCCATGGCGTCGCCAAGGAAGAAGCGTGGTCCCAGCACTCCCTTGCGCGAGGATCGCAACACGGATCCGCATTGGACCAACTGGGAGTATCTGTCCGCTTTCGGCGAAGACGACCTGGGCTACACGTATCTCGACGCCATCAAGCAGTTCTGCTGCATGCCCAGCGAAGAGGAAATGTGGCTGGATGAGCTGGTGCGCGAGGCCCGCCGGGCCTACGACCGTGCAGGCCACAGCCAGACAGGCCGCCAGGCCGCATGGCGCGTTTTCCGCCGGGCCGGCATGATCCTGCTGCACGACCGCATGGAAGAGCTGAAGGTGGAAACCGGGCGGCTCAGGCCCCGGGCGGCATTCGCGTGGCCGTCCAAGTCCATGACGGTGATCATCGCCACCAACTGGCGAGTGGAAATGAAGGCCTGAGCCCCCTCAAATTCCCCGCACTTTTTCTCCCACCCCTGTCCCCTTTGGCCTGATTTCCCGCGCCCTTGGAAGGAAACGACCAAGGAGACGGCAGCCATGTCTACCCCTGCCCAGCGCCCCCTGCGCCTGTACATCGCCCACCCCTACCGGGCCACCACCCGGGGCATCGTGGACCTCGTCCAATGAGTCGCCCGAAGGCCTTTGTCATGCCGAAGCTGGTTGACGAGCGGGCTGAAGAGCGCAAGGCCGCCATCCTGACCCTGGTGGAGGCCATTTACCGGCAGCTCGGCCACGACCCCGCCCGCCCGCCGGCGCTGATCACCGAGACCGAGGCCGCGACCGTCCTCCACCAGACGCCGGCAACCCTGCAGAAGTGGCGCTACGCCCGAAGCAAACCCCTGCCCCCGCGCAAGATCGGCGGGACCGTCCTCTACCTGCCCTACGACGTCGCCGCCTTCATCCTGACCACCCGCGAAGGAGACCCCCGATGAGCACAGCCCTGCTTGCCGCGGCTGCGGCTACCTGCACGGCCGCCGCCTGGTATTGGCACCGCGCCCGCGTTACGCGCGCCCTGCGAACGGATCGAGCCGCCTGGCGCGCCAGCCTCAACCGCGGACTGCTAGACGCCGCCCAGGCCACGGCCCAGACCTCTGAAGCCGCGGCCGCTGCACTCAAGCTGGTTGCCGAGGCCATCCAGGGCACGGGCGAGATGGGCGTGCTGGAGTCCAGCGTCCTGGCCGAACGCGTGGCCGAGGGAGCCGGCCTGGACGCAAGGGCGGCCACGGCCCCCGGTATCGCGCGGGCCATGGTCATGCTGCAGGAGATCGCCGCGGCGCGCGAGCTCATCCGCGTCATGGATCCCGCCGGCGCGCGGGACGCCTCCCTGCGGGATGACGCCATCCAGCACCTCGACCACGCCACCCAAGCCTACCTGGGCAAGCCCCAGCACAACTGATCCACATCCAATCAAGAGGAGGCTCCATGCCACGACAGAAGAAGGACCCCGAGGACAACGTGGTGCCGCTGAACCCGGGCGCGCAGTCGAAGGACCCGCCGGCGCCGGAGACGCCCAAGCCGACGGCCAGGGACCAGAAGGGCGGCAAGCCCACGGACATCGACTGCAAGGCCTACGACCGCCTGGCCGAGGAAGTGCACCGGCTGCAGGAGCTCACCGGCTGCGCCGGGTGGAAGCAGTTCTTCGGCAGCCTCCTGCGCGAGGCCGACGAGGCCCGCACCCAGCTGGAGTTCGCCGAGAAGCCGCGCGACGTGGTCAAGCTGCAGGCCACCATCGCCCTGGTGAAAAGCCAGCTCAAGAAGCTCCAGCAGCCCACGGAAGACCTGAACAGCATGCGCACCAAGTGGCCGCTGTTCGTGAGCGAGGTGCCCTGGCGCGCCGACTTCGACGAGCTCACCGGACGGGTGACCCTGGTCTGGGCTGGACAGGGCGAGCCGCCCAGCGAGATGCGCCACGCCTCCCTTTCCAAGGCCCTGGCCGCCCAGGCGGAACCGGACAAGGCGACCGCGTCTGATGCGCCCCAGGAGGACGCCGACCCGGACGGCGACGACGAGGACGACGAAGACCTGGACGCCACCGGGCCCGGCCCCGAGCCCGACGACCCCTTCGGAGAGTGAGCCATGGTCACCCAAGACGTCATCCAGCGCCTGCGCGCCTACCACGGCTACACCCGTCAGGATGCCGACCGCGCGGTCCGCGATGTCCTGGACGTGGTGCGCGAGCTGCTGGACGAGCTGGACGCGGACGAGGCCTTGACGCTGCCCAACCTGGGCCGCTGGCTGTGCCGGGTGAAGGCCAAGCCACACGGCGCCCATGGGATGGACATCGTCTGGAATCCATGCCGGCCGCTGCGCCTGGGCAAGGCGGCCCGCACCCTTCCCGCGGGCGACCCCAGGGTGATCAAGGCACTGAAGAAACGCAATAGGTCATGGACAACGTGGAGACAAGAACCGTGACGACTTTTCGCAAGAAGACCATGCCCGACTCGTGCGTGAAGATCCACTCCACCCTGCGCGGCAACCTGCGCCGCCTGATGGACGACTTCAACAACGAGGGGAAGGAGCAGAAGGGCATCGGCATCATTCGGATGGCCAAGCGCGCCGGCCTTGGCGTCGGCAGCGTCCAGTCCATCCTGAGCGATCCCCACCACAGCCCCAGCCTGCGCGTGCTGACCCAGCTGGCCACCGCGCTCGATGTTTCGGTGTCCGACCTCCTGCAGGATGCGGAGGCCTGACATGCCACACCAGCGGCCCGCCCATAGACCCTTCGAGCTTACGCCCCGAGATGCCCTGCTCATCCAGCAGGTCCGAGAGGAGCAGGCTGACCCCTGTGGGCGGGCCCTGTCCGGCCCCCAAGCGCCTTCACGGCCCACCGCCGCCGAGCACCTGGCCATGATCGCCGACGCCCTGCACGTCCCCCGCGACACGCCCTGGGAAGAGCTGGTCCTGCTGGTCACCATGCGCTGCAGGCCCATGGACAGGCAGCACCTGGACCGCCTGGTCACCGGCGGGCTCAAGTGCGCCATCGACACCCACGGCCCCATTACCCACGAGCGCATCTGCAGCGCGGCCAAGCGAATGGCTGGACAGATCCACGCCGTGCTGCGCGCCCAGCACCTGGACCTGGAAGACCCCGGGCAGGGCGTGCCGCGGCACCGTCGACTGGGGAACCAACATGCCTGACATCCCCCTGCTCACGCCCCGCAAGCACGAGTTCCTGGGCCGGCCCTACACCGGCAGCGTGGAGACCCTGGTGGCCATCGACAAGGAGATGCGCGCCGCCGTGCGCACGGTGGCCAGCCACCTGCCCATCCGCATTCCCCAGGACGCCCGCTTCAACCGCGCTCGCATCCGCGTGCGCCGGCACGTGAATGCCAACTGGCGCCAGGGCCCGATGGATGGTTTTGATTTGCTCGCCTGGCTGCGTGACTGCGACTGGAATGAGCTGGGCCGGGGGATGCGCAGATGAATGTCCCCACCGACCGACTGCCATCGCTGGAGTTTGATTGCTGCCTGATCATCCGCTGGCGCGCCGACCACCCCGAACGCCAGCTGCCTGACCTTCCCCGCGCCTACGCCGAGCGCCTGCTGGAAGACATGCTCACCAGCCTGCAGCCTTATCTGCGCGAGCTGCAGGTGGTGGAGCAGCTGCCCAGCGGGGAGTTAGGCGGGGTCCTGCGCAGCTGGACTGCGGCGCCTACCACCCAGCCACCCTCGCCGGACAACGCCCCGGCCCACAGCCCGACCTGGTTTGTGGCCACTGCCAGGTCGTTCAACCCATCCAGCACCCAGGAAGGAGAGTAGCCCATGCACAAACCGCGCATCCTGGGTTTGAGCCCCTGCCCCTGTGGTTGCGAAGTCGTCCACGACCGCCTGGAGTACCCGGACGGGCTGCGGCCACGAGGAGTGACCATGGCCACGGAGCTGCGCTGGTGCGCGGCCTGTGGCAACGCGCAGGCCACCATCGGCCAGGTGGACGAAACCTACGCGGAGCTGGAGGCCCGGGCGAACGCCAGGTGGAACAGGCAGCCCGTGGGCACGGGAGCTTGACCATGGGCAAGGCATCTTCCTTCGACGCCATCCCGACCGGCATGTGCCTTCCATGCGGCAGCCCCCGCCGCGCGCTGGGCCAGCTGCGGGCCGGGACGCCCCTCATCAAGCACACCCAGAACGAAGCCATCCAGCCCGGTCAGTGGGTGCGCTTCGCCCGCTGGCCCCTGTCACCAGACAACCCCCCACGCCGAGTGGACCACCTCACCGCCCGCAATTGCGCCGTGCTGGACCCCCACCCGGGCTGGCGGACCTATGCCCGCACCATGGACCTGGTGGTCGTGGAACAGGAAGAATTGCAGGTGTACCAAGCCGCAGGTGGGAGCATGCTGGGCTGCCCCACTTCGGCAGACACCCCAACCGAGGAACCATCCGCATGAAGCCCACCCACGTCATGAACATCACCGTTGGCGGCCCGGTCACCAAGGCAGACCTGGAGAATGCCATCGCCAAGCTGAAGTCCCGTTGGGGCGAGTCCGCGGTGATCTCAAGCACCATCCACAAGGCCCGTGCACGGCGCAAGGTTGCGGCCGCGCAGGCCGGGGAGGCCCACCATGCTTAGAACCTGCGCCCGATGCGAGTACCTGCGCACCCAGCGGCTTACACGCGGGATCTGCGTCGTCTCATGCCACAGAACGGGATTCGTGGTCCCGCATGCCTACGACGGCGCCAACGATCCCGACCGCGTCACCCTCTGGCGAGTCCCGAAGGAATGCCCGCGCCCCTCTTCCGAGGTGGAGAAGCGCGACAAGCCCCTACCCCAGCGCGACTGGGAATTCATCGACCTCGCGCCCATGCAACAGGAGACCCCGCAATGAACCTGGCCGGTTGGATTCTCTTCATCCTCATCGCCCTGGCCGTCGCGGCCAGCGTTGCCCAGGACATGGGCGCCGGGTACCGCAAGCGGGCCGGATGGATGGCCCTTGTTGGCACGGTGATCCTGCTGTTGCTCTGGCTCGCCGCCCAGGGGCCGCGGTCATGACGCGCGAATCCCAAAGCCGCCGCGCCAGGCGCCGCCGGCGCGAGACCCTACGCGGCCAGAGCCACCAAATGCAGGATCCGGGGAATCTGGCCACCCACCGGGCCCGCGAACGCTGGGACGCCTTTCAGGACGCCAAGGAGCGCCTGCAGCGGAAGCTCGACGCCCTGGCCCGCCTGGCCGCGATCCGGAGCGGTCGGCTGTGATGAGCACGCACGAGCAGGCCGCCCGCCACACCCTGGCCACCAGGACGGGTTTGGAGATCATGATCGGCCTGCTGTTGTCCAGGGGATCCATGTGCCCCGAGTGTGGCCATGGCACACGCGCGACCAGCAAGCGCTGGGCGCGCTGCAAGGCCTGTGGGGCACGCGTGCGGAGGGAAGCGTGAAGCCCCAAGGCGGCCGCAGCCCGGCGTTGTCCCAGCCCCACTCCATTGTTCGCCAAGCACGAAAGGACCCAGCATGCCCCGCCACTACATGATCGACATCGAGACCTGGGACACAGCGCCATCGGCCGTCATCCGAGCCATCGCCATCGTAGGCTTCGATCTGAAGGACGGCCATTACGCCATCGACGCGACCTGCACCAGCATCGCCGACTGCCGGCGCACCGTGGACCAGCAAATCCAGGCCGGTCGTACGGTGTCCGCCGAGACCGTGGCCTGGTGGGCCACCCGCGCGCCACTGGGGCCCATGCTCAACAGCAGCCGGGACGTCGCCAACGTCGAGGTTTTCGAGCCGCACTCGCTCACAGGCGTCGTGGAGAATCTCCTGGAAGATCTCCACGACCTGCACACGGACCCCACAACTTGCATCTGGAGCCGCGGCCACTTCGACATCGCCATCCTGGAGGACCTACTGCAGACCAATGGCCGCCCGGTCCCCTGGCGCCACAACCAGGTGCGCGACGTGCGCACACTGGACGAAATCACCCCGCCCATCGAATCCCAGATGCCCCACCACCCCCTGGCCGACTGCTTGGCGCAAATCGGGCAGGTGTGCGCGGCCCTGCGCTTGGCCAGGGCCGATGCGCAGCCCGAGGAAACTCGGCCACAACGAAGAACGGTCTTTGGGGCTGGATTCAATCAACCACTGCGCCGAACCGCTGGTGGAAAAGCTGAAGCAACTGCTCGCGAAGATCCAAGTACCACTGGTGCTGAATAGCCGTGAATTCAATTCGCTGATTGGGCGTAAAGCCTCTGTCCAAAAGATTCAACAAGTCGGTTTGCATGGTCTCGAATGCGATGAAGATTTCAGGTGGCAACAGGTGAGCATCGTTCTCCAGCAAGGACAACAAGTCTTCGAGCATGCTGTCCAACGACTCGCGATCCGCAAGGACCTCAAACACCTGTCCATCGTGCCCATCACAATTCGATCTGTGGCGACGCAAACGTGTCAGCAACCCAATCGCCAAAGCAAATGCTCGAAGCTCGGCCTGCGCCAGCGCCCGAACACGCTCCACCTGCAGAAGAAGATCCTCACTGCCCATCGAGTCCTCCTGTCGATCCCTGCCCGCGCCCATCGCACAGACACAACCAGCCACTCTACAAACCGGACATGGAAGGAACGAGAGAATTGAACATCACCCAGCCCATCGAAGACATCTGCAAGGCCTGCCTCGCCGGGTACCAATGCGGCCTCGTGCGTGGCCCCGGCAACACCTACGTCAACAACGAGCTCGCCGCCGCCTTCCGCATCGGGTTCGAAGCGGGGCGGAAGGATGGTATCAGCTTTCAGGATGGCACGCCGCTGGACGCCCCGAATCAGATCGCCGTGCTGAAGGCCAATCTCACGGCCGTGCGGGTGAAGAGGACGCGCGGGGCTGCGAACAAGTTCATCACCCTGGGATCGACCGAGGCGGCCGGGCGCGCGGCCATCTTCGACGCCAGCCGGGTGCTCGACGCCGCCGGCATTCCCCGCGGTGCTTCTCCCGACGTGGAGGCCCCCTACCACATCGTGCCGCGCATCCAGGCCCTGGTGGTCCAGCGCGACGCGGCCCTGGGCGCGCTGGCAGGCCCGGAAGGCGGCGGCCAATGACCAACCACGAGGACCCCGTCGTCCACGGCGACAACGCCATCTCCCCGAGGTTGCGGAAGTACATCCAGCGCCACGACGAGAAGCTGCGCGAGGACCTGGGCGCCAAGATCGACAGCCTCTTCAGCCAGTGGGACGCCAGGATGGAGGCCCGGGTCAAGGAGGCCGTGGCCACGGCCCAGCAGGGCCGGACGGCTGGCACGGCAGACGACCGCCTGCGCGAGGACGTCCGGTTGCTGGGCGAGGCCGTTCGGGGCCTGCGGCGCGACATCGACCGCCTGGCCACCAGCGTCAATCTGCGCTTCGAGCGCGTCCTGGGCCACATCGGCGCACAGGCTCGCCGGGCCACTGAACCCACCCGCGCCCGGGACGAGCAGGGCCGGCTGGTAGACCCCCTGCTGACGGCCGTGGAGACCCGGCGTCGCCTGCTGGGCGTCACCCAGCGCCGCCTGGCAGAGATTCTGCAGGCAGACCCCAGCCTTTGTTCCAGGTGGTTGGGAAGACGCGTCATGCCATCCGCGCAAACCCGGAACCTGATGCAGCAATGGCTGGATGCCACAGAGGCTGACGCCAGGTCCGCGATGGACCGCTTGAAGAACTGGCAGTAGAGATGGACGACGCAATGCGCCGTGGACGATTGCCCAAAGTGGGTTCTAAATCTCAGGCCTCGCTGCATGCATCGTGCAACTTTAGGCCCTCCAAACTTGTATCACCAAGAGTAGCCGAAAATTGCACGCTGCATGCAACCACCCCCCTGATTGGTATTTCTGCTTTGGGCAATGGGCAGCGATTTAGCTTTGATGGACACAAACATCTCAACGCTACAAGACAAAGGGGCCACTTCACTTCGCACTTTTATTGCCAGCTGGACTGTGACCGCTCAACGAACAATCTTTTCTATTTAAAAAAAGATATATGTCACGTCGGGCACTGTCCCGCGGGCAGTCACATTTCACACGCCAATACCCCCCTATGTCTCACCAGGGAAAAGTGTCTTTGTCCATACCCCTGGAGGTGGGAGTTTCGCGTCCCCACGCGGAACGCCGCTGTTCCCCGCCTGACCGCCGGTCTTCTCTTGCGCCCCCGATGCCGCCGCGCGCGCCCCACCCCCGGCCGCCACGCGGCCGCCTGCGCGCCCCACCACGCCCCGAACGCCCACACCCGAACCCACGGAAGGATGATCCCATGACGACGCCCCACGCGGCGCCCCTGGCGCCCTGCTGCCCCGACCTGCCCATGCTGGACCAAAAGCTCCCCGACGGATTCCAGGTCCACAACGAGCACTGGTCCTTCTCCCGGCTCGACACTTACGCCAGGTGCCCACTCGCCTACAAGGCCCGATACCTGGATCCCCAGATCTACGGGGCTGACTACATCAAGCCCCTGCCCGACCCCAGTGGTCCGGCCGTCCTCGGCACCCTCTGTCACCGGACGCTGGAGCTCGCCGGACAGACCCTCAAGCAAGCGCGTCACATGGGCAGGCTCTTCCGGCAGCAAGGCCTCATCCTCGACTGCCTCAACCAGGCATTCCAGGAAAAGCCCGAGAAAGGCGACGTCATCCCCACCGGCCAGGTCCTGGCCGACGCCCAGGCCATCCTCGTCGAATACCTGAAGACCGGCGACTTCTACGCCGACCAGATCCTCGGCCTGGAATGGCCCTTCGACTTCGTCATCGAAGACCCCCTCGGCGACATCCGCATCATCGGCTTCATCGACCGCCTTGAGATGACGCCCGAAGGCGTCGTGCGCCTCAAGGACTACAAGACCAATCGCATGCTCTATGCCAAGGACGAACTGCGCCAGTCCCTGCAGGCGTCCATCTACGAGATCGCCGTCCGGGACAGCGAAGCCCTGGCCGTCACGCCCGACACGCCCGTCGACTTCGAGTTCGTCCTCCTGCGCCACGGCCTGTCCCAGCGGACCACCCGATCCGAATCCGATCTCCAGCTGGCCGTCCACCAGATCACCACCCTCGTCCACCGCTGCGAAGGGTCCCGCACCTTCCCCGCCCACCTGAACAAGTACTGCGCCTACTGCGACCATAAGACCCGCTGCAGCCTCTGGCGCGAGGTGGTCGCACGCGGCCTGCCCCAGGCCTTTGTCACCCCCAGCGACCTGTCCGCCATCGCTGTCGAGTACGAACGCATGAGCGACGCCGCCAAGATCCTCTACGCCCGGAAGGAAGAGCTGGCCGACCTGATGAAGATCCACCTCATCGGGAACGAGCAGATCGAGACGCCCACGCACCTCTTCCGCACCAGCGCCAACAACGAGACCACGTTCCTCGACCCGTACCGCGTTGCCAAGCTCTTGGCACAGGTCTACCGACGTCCCGTCAGCCAAGTCCTGCGTCGCATCGGCAGGATCTCCAAGACCGAGTTCGACGCCGTCATGAAGGACGCCGAGCAGCGCCTGACCGCCACCGCCCTCAAGGAGCTCAAGGACGAGCTGGCGCCACTGATCGAGACCATGCCGAACCCCAAGCTGCAAGCCTACAAGCGCCCCGTGGAAGAGAAGGGCCAGCTGGCCAAACGCATCAAGCGGCCCCAGGTGAAGCGCAGACTGAAGATCTGAGAGCAGAATTGTGATGCACTTTTCAAATTGATGGCAAGCCTGTCAGTGATGGCAGTAACTTGGCAGGGCAAGAGTACAGAGTAACCCTGCGTGAGCCCACCCGCCCGGAAGCCCCGGCCGGTGGCCGCGACAGCCAGGAGGTTCCGATGGAGCCGAGGCCAGACAAGGTGGACACAGGAGGGCGGGGGAATCCGGTGGCCCGGGCGCCCCGCTGCGGAGCGGAGCTGGACGGCGGCAGGTTGTGCAGGGCTGTCGTGCCGATGCGGGGCATGCGCTGCAGCCAGCATCACGCTAGGCCGGAGGACCTTGTCCCGGCGCCGGACCTTCCCGCGGGCGTGGCCGTTCCGGCCCTTTTCCAGGATCCGGCCTGGCAGCGTTCCCTGGTCGGGTTCGTGGCCGACATCTACCGCGACTACACCGGGCTCAACACGGGCGCGGACCTGCGCCAGATCCTGGCGGCCGGGGCGGCCCACGTGCGACTGACCTACGGCATGGAGGCGCTGGACCCGAAGGACATCGAACTGCTGTCCAGGGTGGTGGACAGGCACCTGCGGAACCTGCGCGCGACGCCCAAGGAGCAGGAGGCCAGTCGGACAGGGAAGGACGGCAAGGGTGGGCCAGGACTGCTGGCCGCAGGCATGCAGGTGGGCGCACTGCTGGAACGCGTGCGCGGGGCCCTGTCGCCGGCCCAGATGCGGGCGTTGGCCGGTGGCCGATCCATCGCCGGCGCAGAGTCCCTGCAGGCGCGCGGGCCGGCCCTGGCCGTGGCGGAGCCGGACGACCTGGACGACGAGGACGACCAGGGCCTGCCCGGGGCAGTCGGCCTGGCGGACGACGACCTGCCGCCGGACCCGTTTGCCTGAAAACCCAGGAAATGCGTCCAAGAACATACCGCCCCGCCCTGGGGCGGCTTTTGCGTGTCAAAGGGATCGCACTCTAAGCAGGCAGTGAAAGGTCCGAGAATGGCTGTTCTCGGACGTCAACCCGTGACATGCGACAGCGGCGATCTGGTTGGACGGCACTCTGACAAGCCATTTCGCACCGGAATGCTGGTGAGATGGTGCCGCAGCGGTCGACGTCTAGCACCTGCCTGGAGCAGAGTGGCGGCGTGCGGGTCTGGCGCGGGCGCAGTGAGCGGCCGACCCCAGGTACGGCTTGCGGCACGTCCCGGGCCAAGATCGCCCGGCAGCGGGCGGCTGGTGCCGCCTGGCGGAGAATCTGGCGGGTGTACGGGCAGCGCGGCGCTGGGATGTTTGGGCACGAGGCAGCCGCCAGCAGCGCCTGCCGGCCAGGACTAAACCGGGGCGGGGGGGGGTTCTGGGAAAAGCGGGCACTCCAACGGGGGAACAATGAGAGTAAGGGGTGTCTCCGAGCTCGTGCGTTTTCTAGAATATGTTTGACTCTCGAGATGTGACTCGTTACTCTATGCTCAGCGGTCCACAGACACACGAGATACAGAGAGATTCTACGGCCGCAAGGCGGTTCTTCTCCATGAAGAGGTTTCTATGGCAGATGCTGCATCCATAATCCAAAAAGTAAGACCCACCGGTCTACCAGTAGAACCTTCCTCAATTGAAAAGGCTCTGGAGATTTATCTGCCAGAGCACCGGTATGTAGTCAGGGCAAATTTCTCGCCTTTGGCAGTAACAGCTACTGTAAGACTTGTTAGTTACTCTGTGACATTCCCGGGAATACTAGAGTACGTGACAGCTTCCCAGCTTATGACGCTGATTTCGCAGGTTGGCTACCTCTTGATACACCAAGCGATTGCCGCAAATCTTGCGCCTATAAATATGGAAGATTATCTGGTTAGTCAGCGAGCAGGAGATGTTATTTTCACGCATGTAGACGGACTCCGGTTTAGACGTAAGGTAATGCATTCTGAAGGTGAGGTAAACCTGTTGGTCAGTTGTCAGCGATTCGCTGTTCACGGGCGCATGGTAGTAAGTCATGTCACGTTTGATTTCGCTGACTCTGCCGCCCGAGGCGCAGGCACAGTTGTAATTCTACTGCCGTCTTGAGGTTGGCTTATGAACTTCAAAGTCGATGATGCAGTTACGTTGCTTAATATTCAATATGGAGTATGTTTTGGGGTGTTATTTGCCCATCAATTTGTTGATCCAACGATTGCCACTCAGCTCACGTTTAATTGGCCGTCAACTTTTTCATTAAGGGCGTCAGTGCTGTCCCTAACGATTTACTTCTTTCTTGACTGGACAACAGTAAATACACTTCGTGCCCGTCAGGATCTCTGCCAGGATGGTGATGTGTCTTTGCTTCGTGTGGTGTTTCTTTCGCTTTGGATATGGTTTCTCGGCATTGTAGTCACACTTGGTCGAACATCAGGTGACGATCGGTTACTTTTTCTTGCTGTTTACGCGCTAGCAGCAAGCAGTTACCACATTGCAAATTATCTATTTGGATGGTATCCAGTTGCACAAGGGAGACAGCTTTTTGGTACACTTGCCGGTCTGGGGGTTGCTTTCCTCTCTCTGGTTCTCCTCTTGAGATGGTTTCTTCAAGTGGGCACCACTAACGCAACAGAGAATGCTCAGTTATTTCTGTCCACAATTCTTGTATTAGTGCTGGTGAAGGTTTTCCACATCTCCATACTTGCAAGTCGTAAAACTGCGTGAGGCGGACATGAATGGCATTGGCTTTTTCGTTCTAGTGATGATTTTGTTGGCCATAAACGGAGCTGTAGGTTTCTGGCACACACGTCGCGATAATCGGACCACGCAACTCATCTATCGTGCCGACCCTGGAGTTCGTGGTTGGCTCGGAATAGCACTAACTCTTACTGGCACCGTGGTTGGCGGCGGCATGTTCTTGGCTGTTGGACAAATCGGATTTGAGGCTGGATTGGTGGGCTACCTTGTAGGAGTTATCTATCTTTTCGGTCTTGCGTTATTGGCTCGTTTCGTCAGACATATCCGAAAATTGATGTTTGATCGAAAAGCACATACTCTTATCGAGTTGGTTGCGTGCAACTACTCACGTCCAGTTGCTGTCCAGTTCGCGGTTATAAATTGTCTCATGTATGTTTTTTTGTTAGCAGGCCAGTTCGTAGGGATGTTTGTATTCGCCAAATATGTAGCTGCGACAATTGGAGTTGAATGGATACCTTGGGTTCTTGTTACAGTGGCTGCGGGGATGATGCTTTGTTATCCAGTTTGGGGTGGTCTGCGGAAAGACGTCATAACAGATTACTTTCAGGTTACGATTGTTGGGCTCGTTGGTGGTGTACTCTTGATTGGGCTGCTACAGACCGGCTTCTTTTCAGAAGGTATAAAAAACTTGCCGCTATCTAAGCTTGATGGCACTGGATACGGCTTCGTCTTCTTAATTGGCATAGTTCTTTTCCTCGGCCCACTTTTCCTTGTTCGTATGGACGTATGGCAACGAATCTGGACGGCAAAGTCCGACCGAGATGCGGTCATCGGTCTTGTGCTAGCGGGCGTCTTATCACTATTATTCTACGTCTTGTTTACTTCTATTGGAATGGCTGCGTTTTTAAAGGGATCCATTACGGCGGAGAATGCGACTCTTGGGTGGGTGTTCGAGACCTTCTCAGATCCTTGGATGTTGGCTTTTATCAGTGGTGGCTTTTTCTTTGCAGTTCTAAGCTCGGCCGACACATTTATCAATAATGCGTCGGTCTTTCTCTCGTGGGTGGTAAGTGGTGGCAATTGGACTAAGGCTGAAAATAATCAGACTCTAGACAAGGCGTTAGTTAAGAAGACTAGAATAATTGCACTCGTCTTAACCGTTTCGGCTCTAGGTCTTGCCTTTTTGATTCCTAATTTTGTAGACCTGTTTGTGGGCGCATTCTCGTTACTCTTGATATTCCTTCCAATGATTGCTGGACTCTTGGTGGAGGAGTGGAGAAGTAGTGCTGCTGCGATATCATCTGGCTTGTCTGGGGTAATAGTGTTCCTCGTTCTATTCTTTACCTGGAATCCTACTCAAGCTTTCGCCCCTGCGGTAGTATTAGCAATAGTTATTCACGCCGTTGTTGCACGGTTCTCGGCTTCACGGAAGGTGTCGGCATAAGAATTTTCCTATTTGCTGAGACAAATAAGCATTAGAATATTGTTGGTCAGCCTGATTAGATCTGTATTCCGTGGCCGACAGGAAGTAAGAAATCGAAATACCTTGTTTTAGTGTTGTTCGAGAAAGCTGATGCCACTTTGTTCTGAGTTGCTCCGCGCCACAAGAGCCTTTCGGCGTGCCCTTTCTGAAGGAGCGGTTTCAGCCACGTTGGGCAACTGCCACGAAAGGTGAACGCGTCAACTATCTGCTATTCTTGACGGAACTCTAAAGGCTGCTGGAGCTGCCTAAGCCCGAGCCCGCCCAGGCCGACCACCAGGAGAACGGTTGTGGTTTGGAGCGCTGTGTGACCTGGGTTGGCACCAACGACAGCATCACCCTCAATTTCATCTACTTGTACCGGCGCGGCTGTTTCGTCTGCGAGGCCAAAGAGTGAATTGAGCGCAAAGCCCCTTCCGTGTTTTCCTAGGTTCTTCATGATTACGTAGCTGATTCAGCCAGCTAACCTGTTGATGTTCATTGGCAATCAGATCGGCTGTCCCACCCTGGGCGTTTCTTCGTGCATCGTCCAGGAGGAATCCATGCTGTCGTCCAAGATCCAATTCCAGAAGGGCCTCGGGCTTGCCGAGTTCCTTCGCCGATTCGGCACCGAGGCCCAATGCCGGGAAGCCTTGCGCCAGTGGCGTTGGCCGGACGGCTTTGTCTGTCCTCGTTGCGGACACGATGTCGGGCATTCCCTTCGCACTAGGCCGGTGGTGCAATGTGGAAGGTGCCGCAAGCAGACCTCGTTGACAGCCAACACCTTGTTCCACTGGTCCCGGCTGCGTTTGACCCAGTGGTTCCTGGCGATCTACCTGATCAGCCAGACCAAGACCGGCATGTCGGGGCTGGAGCTGTCCCGGCACCTGTGTGTCCAGCAGAACACGGCTTGGCTGATCTTGCACAAGCTCATGGAAGCCATGAGGTTCCGGGAGGAGGAGCGGCAGTTGGGGCCTTATGTCGAGGTGGACGACGCCTACCTGGGCGGTCGTGCACCTGGCAAGAAGGTGGGACGCGGCTCGCCCAACAAGACGCCGTTCCTGGTGGCGGTCGGCAAGAACGACTCCGGCCTTCCTGTGCATGTGCAGCTTCAGGTGGTCAAGGGGTTCCGCCGGGCCGTCATCGCGACGTGGGCCAAGGACCATCTGAAGCCGGACGCGCACGTGCGCAGTGATGGCCTGTCGGCGTTTCGGGTGCTGGAATCCCATGCGCGCGTGCACCAGCGCCTCATCGTCAATGGAGACAATCGGATGATGGACACGGCCTTCTTCTGGTCCAGCACCATCTTGGGCAATCTGAAGACCAGCTTGCAGGGCGTGTATCACCAGATCCACGGCAAGTACGTGCCGCGCTTTCTGGCCCTGTTCCAGTACCGGTTCAACCGCCGCTTCGATTTGAAAGAGCTGGCGATCAGCGCCATGCGCCTGGCGGCGAGATCCAACCCGTTGCCTTTGCGTCAGATCCGTTTGGCTGAGTCAGCTACTTAATCATGAGGTTCTTTGATATGAAGGTGTTGGGCGAATCCTGGCTTGGTGGATCCTACACCAAACACCTATCGAGGGACACGAACCGGCGCCGGTTCAGAGGGGCGTCCGTCGCATGGCGGGGACCCCAAACGAGCGTCGCGGCTGATGGGGTGCAACCGCGCGCGGGCGGTTTTCCATGTAGGCGACTTCTCCGTGTTAGCTTCTTGCGTGGCAATTGGAGTGATCATGGCGAGTGAGTTGATTCGCGCGGAAACGAGAAATCTGCTTCGGGAGTACTTCGTCGGGACAAGTCTCTCGATCATCAGGGACCGCTTCGAGGCGGCTGGAATCACCTGCGACGAGTTTTTCGATCCGGGTGTGTCAGGGGAACGGCGAGGTCTCGTGATGCGGTATTACCACGCGCTGGACCTCACGTCTTGGAAGGACGTGAAGAAACTGATGCGTGTGTTTGAATCGGTCCTGGATGAGTTGGAGGTCGGTGTCGAGGCCAAGGACCAATACAGGGCTGGCTTCGCCAAGGAAGAGCTGGGAAAGTTCAGTCGGGCCCTTCGCCGCGATGGGTTTCGATGGGAGGATGCTCGTCTTCTCGCGCCAACCGACTTGCTCACGATGGAGAACATTCATCATGCAATCTCTGGGTTGGACGCGCCCGAGTTGAATCGGCAGATCACGCGCTTGCGCGATTCCGTGAACGATGATCCCGCGCTGGCGGTGGGCACGGCGAAAGAAATGCTGGAGACCACCTGCAAGACGATTCTCGGGGATTGTGGCGTCGAGGTTGAAACAGGTTGGGATGTTTCGGAATTGCTGAAGCGAACTCGACGGGAACTGAAACTACTGCCTGATGACGTGCGTTCGGCGGCCAAGGGCGCGGAGACCGTCAAACGACTGCTGAGCAACCTGGGGCAAGTTGGCATCGGACTGGCCGAGCTTCGGAATTTGTATGGCAGTGGGCATGGGCGTGCTGGCAACACGAAGGGGCTTTCGCCACGGCACGCGAGACTGGCCGTTGGTGCCGTTGTCACGGTAGTGCAGTTCTTGTTCGAGACTCACGAGGACAGGAAGCGATCCCAGATAGTGTGAAACATGGACACGCTGACACCAGCCGAGCGCAGCGAGCACATGAGCCGGATCCGGAGCCGCGACACGGGACCCGAGATGGTCGTGCGCCAGCTCGTCCATGGCATGGGATTTCGCTACCGGCTCCATCGCCGTGAGCTGCCGGGATGTCCCGACCTCGTCTTTAATTCACGGCGCAAGGTTATCTTCGTGCATGGGTGCTTTTGGCACGCACATGATGGTTGCCGCAACGCCAGGATTCCCAAGTCGAACCAATCGTTCTGGTTGACGAAACTTGCCGCGAACAAGTCGCGGGACCGCTCCAGCTTGGAGCGGCTGGTTGACATGGGATGGAGAGTCCTGGTCTTGTGGGAGTGCGAACTGGGCGACATGGAAACCACGGCAAGCAGGATCCGTGGATTCCTGGAAGGCGGGATGCCCGAGGGGAGTGACGATGCGATCGGTTGAGCTGTTCGCCGGCGCGGGCGGCCTAGGCCTGGGGCTTTCCCTGGCCGGCTTCCACCCGGAGTTGGTGGTTGAGTGGGATCAATGGTGTTGCGACACGCTGACTCGCAACAGGGAGCGCGGCTACCCGCTGGTGAATGACTGGCGCGTGGTGCGCGAGGACGTGCGAAAGGTCGATTACGGGGAGGTGCCGGGCCCAGTGGACCTGGTCTCCGGTGGGCCGCCGTGCCAGCCGTTCTCGATTGGCGGAAAGCATGGCGCCTTCATGGATGACCGGGACATGTGGCCCGCCGCGGCGGACGTGGTGCGGCGCCTCGCGCCCAGGGCCTTCCTCTTCGAGAACGTGAAGGGGATCACCCGCGCCTCGTTCATCAACTACTTCCAGTACATCCAGCTGCGCCTCTCCTTCCCCGAGGTGCTCCCCAAGCGGGATGAGCAGTGGATCGATCACCTTCGTCGTCTTGAGCGCCACAAGACCAAGGGCAACACGCGTGGGCTGTGGTACAAGGTCGTGGCTCGCGTGCTGAACGCGGCGGACCATGGCGTGCCGCAACGGCGGGAACGCGTGTTCATCGTGGGCTTCCGGAGCGATCAGCGGCAGGGGTGGTCCTTCCCCGAGGCGACACATTCGTTGGATCGCCTGCTGTGGGACCAGTGGGCGACGGGCGAATACTGGGATCGTCACGAGGTGCCCAAGCGAGACCGGCCGGCGCATGCTGGCCAGCATGAAACCAGGGCGCGTCTGCTTCTTCGGGCCGGGATCGAGCCTGGTTTTGGGCGTGAGAAGCCGTGGCGAAGCGTGCGCGACGCGATCGCGGATCTTCCCGATCCCGAGCGCGGTCGGCGGGGACATCATCTCAATCACCAGTTCCAGGACGGGGCCCAGGTGTACCCTGGCCATTCCGGCAGCCCCATCGACTTGCCAGCGAAGACGCTGAAGGCGGGTGATCACGGCGTGCCTGGCGGCGAGAACATGCTGGTGCGCCCCGACGGCACGGTGCGCTATTTCACTGTGCGGGAATCGGCGAGACTACAGACGTTTCCCGATGGCTACGAGCTGCATGGGTCTTGGACCGAGTCGATGCGCCAGTTGGGGAACGCCGTGCCGGTGCGGCTGGCCCGGGTCGTGGGCGCGAGTCTGGCCGGGCAGTTGATTCAGGGCGACATCGATCGGCTGTCCCACCAGGGCATCGCGTCATGAGCACGCAACCCTACAACCCCCTCGACAAATCGAATCTCGGAAAGAGCATTGCCGACGCGATGCTTGCCTCCACGATCCAGCAGCTGGGGACGCTGAAGCGGTTCACGGGCGCGGGCATCTACGCCATCTACTACGCGGGGCCGTTCGAACCCTATGCGCCGATCTCATGGGACGGCAAGGAGCCGATCGACCTGCAGCCCATTTACGTGGGCAAGGCGGTGCCCGATGGCGGACGCAAGGGAGCGGTTCAGGACGAAGGAAAGTCCAGCACGGCCCTGTTCAAGCGCTTGAACGAGCATGCCAAGAGCATCGACCAAGTGGAGAACTTGGATCTGAAGGATTTTCACTGCCGCTACTTGGTCGTGGACGACATTTGGATCCCCTTGGGCGAGCGGCTCCTCATCAACCGCTTCGCGCCGATTTGGAACACGCTGGTCGATGGCTTCGGCAATCATGATCCAGGTTCGGGCCGCCACAAGGGCATGCGGGCGCGGTGGGACGTCTTGCATCCTGGCCGGTCCTGGGCATTGAAATGCAAGGCGAGAAGCGAGTCGACAGAGCAAATTGCCCAAGACGTCAAGACGCATTTAAGGGCATTGGTCGGATAGACGCTTGACGTTATAAAACCCGGTTGATTTTCGAATCTCCTCGGATCGGTGACATTGTTCGATCAAACGTAGAGGCACCGTTGAATCCACGACACTTGTTTGTTGATTCTCGAATGACAGGGCTCTGCGCCTACTGTGGTGGCGATCCCGAGACTCGCGACCACGTACCATCCAAAATCCTCCTCGACGACCCGCTTCCTGTCGACCTCCCCACCGTTGACGCATGCGCAAAGTGCAATGGCTCCTTCTCGCTGGACGAGGAGTACGTGGCGTGTTTTCTTGACTGCGTCATTTCCGGGACCTGCAAGCCAGAAAGTGTGTCACGGCAGAAGGTCAGTAGGGCTCTGTCGAGGAATCCACAGCTGATGGCACGCATGGCAGATTCGTGTCGAATCAATGAAGAAGGGATTCAAACATGGGTTCCAGATGATAGCCGATTGCGCAACATTGTGCTCAAGTTGGCTCGTGGACATGTGAATTATGAATTGAGTCTTACATTAGTAGAAGAACCAAACTTAGTTTATGCAGAGCCTTTTATTTTGATGTCTGAATTTGATGTATCAAAGTTTGAACAGGGGAATATGATTGATTCGCGCCTTTTTCCTGAAGTGGGAAGTAGATCCTTTCTTAGGAAACTTGGATCACGTCCATATGATAGAAATCCTGGACCCTGGATTGTTGTGCAAGAAGGTCGCTATCGTTATTCAGTAGAACAGACGGATGGAGTTATAGTTAGAATTGTCTTGAGTGAATACTTAGCATGTCTGGTAAAGTGGCAATTTGATAGAAATGAAGATTGAATTGACTGAGTGTATTGATTTGCCTGTCAAATCAAAAGTTCTGAAAGGAAGTTGATAGGCCGTGAAAACTGAACGTGACATACACGATACTGCCAATTCATCCATCAACAAGGACAATGTAGGCAGGCCCACTGCGATCGATTGCTTTGCTGGGTGCGGCGGTATGACCGAGGGCTTTCGACAAGCAGGTTACAATGTGATCGGAGCCATTGAAATTGACCCAAAGGCGGTAGAAGTCTATCAGCTGAATCACATAAATGTTGTTGTTTGGCAGTGCGATGTGAGAAATGTTACCTCTCGGTCGATTTTTGAAAAGCTGAAGATCAAAAGGGGGGAATTGGACTTGATTGGCGGTTGTCCGCCTTGCCAAGGATTCTCAAGATTGCGAACAAGGAATGGAAAGCACGAGATTCGAGACGACCGGAATGACCTTATTTATGAATTTCAGAGGCTCGTTCTTGAACTATTTCCAAAGCACGTTATGCTCGAAAATGTTCCGCATCTAATCAATGATAAACGTTTTTTGAACTTCACTAATTCACTTAAGGAAGCTGGGTACTCAATCAAATCGGACGTGTTAAACGTTGCCAAATATGGGGTGCCGCAGCGCCGAAGAAGAACAGTGTTGGTTGCCAGTCGAGTGTGTGATCCATGCTTCGCAAGTGAATCAACTGAATCTTGCACGGTGCGACAAGCCATTGGATCTCTGGGCCCCGCAGGAAGCAGTGGGGATCCATTGCATGATTTGCCCGAGAAAAGGTCGGCAGTGGTGAGCGAGAGAATCAGTAAGATTCCAAGAGATGGAGGAGGGCGGAAATCCCTGCCTTCGCATCTACGCCTCCATTGTCACCAGGACTCGGATGGATATAGAGACGTGTATGGACGCATGAATTGGGATGAGCCTGCGCCCACGATTACCACAGGGTGCTTCAATCCTTCAAAGGGTCGCTTCCTACATCCAGACGAGAATCGAGCGATCACGATTCGTGAAGCCGCACTCCTTCAGTCCTTTCCTTCGACCTATGTTTTCCCATGCGGAATGGGAAAGGTGAAACTGGCCGAGATGATTGGGAATGCCCTTCCGCCGGCATTTATTCGCCTACATGCGCAGGCATTGACTAGAGGATAGACCATGAGTGATTCACCTTTCGAGATGCGTTTTGATCCACGCACGATCAAACATCTTGGCGTGCGAATGTACTCTACATTGCCGCCAGCCATAGCGGAAATTATTGCAAACTCGTATGATGCTGACGCGACAAACGTCACTGTAAAACTTCGCGAAGAGGATGGAAATCCTGTTGAAATTGTCGTAAGTGACGATGGCGATGGCCTAACCAGGGACGAGATTAACGAGAAGTTCTTGGTTATAGGACGTAATCGGCGCGACGCGGAAGGTGATGATCCATCATTGAAATATGGCAGGAAACGAATTGGGAAGAAAGGACTGGGCAAGCTAGCACTTTTCGGATTGGCTAAAACTATCAAAATAATCACCAACAAAGACGGGAAGAGAAATAGTTTCGTCCTCGACTGGGATGATTTAAATAGCGCCACTGGAGTTTATAAACCAGTAGCAATTGAGGTAGATCGGCCAACAGATAGCCAAGATGGAACAGTAGTTTCCTTGACTGGATTGAAGAGAAGATCGCCTTTTGACGCTGTTGGACTTGCTGATAATCTGTCGCGACTATTTATTGTCGATGAGACGTTTGTGATTGCCATTGAGACATCAAGGGGAGACAGGATTTCAATTGATAATCAACGCAGGTATAGAACTCTTAATGTTGAGTTTAGTTGGGATGTTTCGGAATCTCAATTTGTGCCCAGCAGTTCACCGTACGTTGGACAGCTTACCGGGACGTTGATAACGGCCGAGACTCCAATAGCTCCGTCATCTGGCCTTCGGGGAATTACATTATTCTCAAGACAAAAACTTGTAAATGCCCCTGAGTTTTTTGCATCAAGCACATCAAGCCATTTTTATCAATATCTGACTGGGTGGATTAGAGTCGATTTCATTGATGATCTGGATGAAGATGTCATCTCGACCAACCGACAGTCGCTTGACTGGGAGCATCCTGAGATGGCGAAGTTGCGAGATTTTCTATCTGGGATTGTGTCGCAGGTGAACAACGATTGGCGTAGGAAAAGAAAGGAAAAGAAAGAGGAGGACTTGAGGAGGACAACCGGCATCGACACTGAAGCATGGATGAGCACGATGCCCCCAGATGTAAAAGAGAGCACCAGTCAGATCATAGAGAGTCTTGGTGGTGAAGATGCGTTAGGACGTTATACGCCTATCATTAAGGCGTTGCACACGTTGGTGCCTGAATATCCTCTTCTTCACTGGAGACATCTTCACGAAGGAATTCGTGAGAGAATCAAACGTTACTACGAGAACAATCAATATGGCGATGCGGCAAGTCAGGGTGTGCAGATATATTGCCAAATAATTCGTGATTTGACAGGACTGACTCAGGACGGGCACGATTTGGTGAACAGGGTATTTGGTGGCAAGCCCTTCGCCACACTTCCACCGCTTCAGCTAAATGGCCTAGTTTCCGATTCAGAGAAGAACATTCAAGAAGGGCAGGCGCATCTTTCTCGCGGCGTGGTCACTGGCTTTCGCAATCCTATTTTGCATGCTCCACTGGACGTGTCTGTCCCGGCCGTTTTTTCGGAACTGGACTGTCTAAATGTCCTTAGCCTTGTATCCTATCTAGTCACTCGATTGGATCACGTGAAGGTGAATGTGCCTGAGGTTTAAAATCGACAAGAGGCGGCCAGCCGCCCAGGAGTAGACGGCCGGCCGCTGACCTGAGCTCCACGACGCGGTTCGAGAGTGCGAATCCCAAGGGCCCGGAGCAAGATGCGTGGGCCCTTTTCGCGCCTGAGGAAACTTCACTGTCCAAATTCCCAGCCAGTTACTCTTTAACCTGGACGCCCATGATGAGGCGGATCTCGTGCGTCGCGTCGCCGGGGTCAGCCTCATCCACCTGCCAGCCGGCACCCAGCGCCATCCAGAGGCCGTCCCCACCATGCGCCAGCGTGGGCCCCAGGAACAGGCTCTCCTCGCTGGCACGCAACTCCCCGCCCAGGCGTAGGTGGTCTAGCAGGGGGACACTGAACCCGGCGGCCAGTTCGAACTCAGTCTCGTCCTCTTCGAATTCCACGACGGGATTCACGGCGAAGTCCACAGGGCCGAAGGTCTGGGAGAGGAGCAGTTTGGCCTCCCAGACCGTCTCGCTGAGCGTGCTGTTGTTCTTGTGCTCCAGGTAGAGGATGGGGTGGGCGAAGGCCTGGGCGTCCTGCAGGAGCCGGTAGCGGAGTCGGACCTTGAAGCCATCCCAATCCAGCGGGGCGCCGGGCGTCCGTGAGAACACCTGGTACACGGCCGCGTCCAGGCGGTCCGACATACCGATCTCAAGCTCCGCCTGGTGGACCGTTTTGAGGTTGGTCTCCCGGTTCGCCCAGTCCGGGCTTTGCACCGTCAGGTAGTGCTCCAGCTCGGCCTCGCCCGGCTTCATCATGGCCGAGCCGTAAGTCCAGACCCAGGGACGCTGGTCGGCCCATGTGGTTGTTGAGAGCAGAAGTGCCGTCGTCACGATTTCCAGGCGCCGGATCATCATGTCGTCCTCCGATGGTTTGTCCTTTCGCGATGGTGCCCTGGGCAATCCATCCGCGGTGCTCCAACATGTTAAAGTTAGGCAAGACAAACAAAAGAAGGACAGGATGAGTTTTAAAAAGGCGGCCACCCCCGCACCTGGATTCAAGGGAGTGGCCGCCGGCGAAACGCGCTGTTGAAAGCTGAACGTAGCGAATGGAGTGGGGGTTCCCGGGGCTACCCCACGGGCCGGATGGTGGCCGGCAACTGATCCAGGTCCTCGACATTGATGGGGATGGGCGGGATCCATTTGAGCCGGCGGTCCAGGCGGCCCTGGCCGACGAGGTACGTGTGCCAGTGGGCGCGGCGGATGTGCGGCCTGGGGCTGGCGTGCGTGCCGGTGGCCGTGGCAATCGTCCCTTCCTGGGCGGCGGCCATCCCGCGGCGCAGGGCGGCGCCGATGCGCGTGCCGACGTCCCAGGTGCGTGGCTGGTTGGGCGGGAAATAGCGCAGGCCGCGCTTGGTTCTCAGAGGTGTCGGGAGGCATTGCCGTGGCTGGATCATGTCGGCGTTGTCGCTGCACAGGTAGAGCAGGAGGGGGACGACGGCGAAGAGGGCTGCGTGGACGAACACGTTCTCTTCGCCAACGGGCGGCTTGGGGCCGGCCAGGCTTTTTTTCCAAGCGTCGATGATGTGCTTCTTCGTCTGATCGAATGTCTGATCGAGCCTGAGCGTGGTGATTTGTGGTGTCCCGAAAAGGAAGTCGCCGAGCATGATGCAGAGGACATCGACGCCATCAGTGTGGGTGTCGAACCAGGCCCAGACTCCATCGACATAGAACTCGCCAGTCCCGGCCATGTTGGGGACGGGTAGCCTGGGTGTTTCCAGGTAGACGCACCATTCTGGGATGCGGACGATGGCCGGCGGGAGGGGGCGGCTGGTGTCGAATCCTCCATCCAGCAAGGTTTGGTATAGGGCTGGGTCGAAGCGGTAGATCCCCTGGGTCGCACGCCATGCGAACAGGCCCGCCGTGGCCCCGCCGAAGATCCTGACCGCGCTTTCTTTGGCGATGTCCATGAGCCGAGGCTGCGCCGCCGCCAAGGCAAAGGTGCCTTCCCCGAAGGAGCAGAGGACGTGAGCTGGCGGCGGACTGATTCCGAGCCGGCGATGAAGAGCGACGCGGTGTGCGAGTTGTCGATCCACAGCGGACCAGATGCCTTCGAATTGGCGGTTGAATGCTGCGAGGGCTTGGCAAGGAATGGGCAGGTCGTTCATCGGATGGTCTCCATGGACTTCAATCGGCGTGGGGCCAGTAAAGGTGCATTGCAAGGGTGAGACCTGGTCGTCACGCGTCATCCTTTGCGATCACGTTCTCGGGAAAAGAGGCTCAGTGCCTCCTTGAGTTTGCGCATGCGGGTGCCGTGGCTTCGGCTGGCCTGGGCTTCGCGGACGAGGCGTTCGCCCCGCCAGTAGTAGCCGGATCCACATCCGCGGAAGGGGGCCTCTTCGGTCTGGGCCTGGGCGAGGGCAGCCTGGTACTCGGTGGCGGCCAGTCGGGAACGTGCCTGGGCCTTTTCGGGGACGGCCAGCTTGACCTGGACGGCGCCTGAAGCGAGGCGTTCGAAGGTGGCGGCCATGCCGGCGCCGTGGTTCTCGCCCCCGCAGCGGCAATCGCACTCGGGCCCGGTGGCGCACGTGCATTTGCTGTCGCACTTGCAGTCGGTGATGGCGTCTCCGGCGACGAGCTGGCCGCTGACCTTGAAAACCTCGCCCATGTGGTGAAAGCGCAGGCTGCCGCAGATGCTGCAGGTGGCGCCGTCGGGAAGGCGGTAGGCGTCCGTCACGAAGGGGAGCAGGCAGCCCAGGCACTTGTGGTAATGGCGTCCGGTGCGGGTCATGGCGGTCGTCCTTTCGGGTTCAAGGCGAGGCCGGCGACGGCAGCGGCTTCGACCCCGGGGGCGACGCCGGCGGGCAGGCCATAGACTCAGCCGCGGGATAATGTGCAGACGGCCTGGGCCATGATGACGCCGTGGCGCGTGACGTAGTGAATGCGCATGCGGCCGCTGTCCCGGAACTCCATGAGGGCATTGAGTGGCGTTGGGCAGGCGCGGATGTAGGCGGCCATCTCCTCCCAGGTGTGGGTGGTGTCTAGGCGGGTGGTGGACTGGTGATCCATGGAGTGCTCCTACTCGTTGATGCGCCAGGCGCAGTAGACGCAGGCGTCTTGACGCGGGCGGCTGGTGTCGTGGATGGCGCCGTCGATGACAGCGGTGGCGTGACCAGCGACGCGGACGATCCAGCGGCCAGAGGTGCCAATGGTCTGGCTGAAGACGTCCAGGTGCACGCGCGGCTGCCCGGCCATGGCCTGGAAGGCGTGGTAAGTGGCGCGGTACTTCAACCAGACGACCATGGCCTTGCGGTCCGTGCCCCGGCCGCAGCGGCGGCCCAAGGCGGCGAACTCATTGTAGACCTGGTCGTATGGCAGGCCCGTGGTGATGGCGCAGGCCCGGACGACGCAGTCGTTCTTCTGGCGTGGCCTGCGGCTCGTGGCGCGTCCGCCGTCATCCTGCTGGAATGGCACCCCACTCATTGGGCGGCAGCTTTCCGCTCTGGACCCATGAGGCTGGCGGCCAGCGTCTCGTTGTCTTCGGTCGTCGAGGCGTCAATGCACTCCAAGGCGATGCGCACCTCCTTGCGCCAGCGGGCGCGGTCCAGCCAGTCGAGGACCCCCAGCTCCAGGCGGATCCAGGCTTCCACCCAGCGGGGGCTGACCTCGGGACGTTTCCTGCGCGCGAGCTCTTCGCGGATGGTCTGCTCGTATTGCGACATGGCGTCCTCCTTCAGCATTCAACAAGGGTCTTGAGCTCTTCGGTGGTGGCCCGGCGGAAGCGGATGCCGCCCCTTGGACCGACGATGACCCGGGCGACGTAGCCCTCGGCGCGCACGGCGTAGTGGGTACCGGGCGTGGTCCAGACGTCGCGGAAGCGGGGCAGCGTGTGCAGCAGGGGGCGGAAGCGGGCGTCGAGAAGCATGGGGTTCTCCCTGGTGGTTGGCCCGGGCCGGCCATGCGGCCTGCCCGGGCGGGTGCTGGTGGTTCTAGCCGATGCTGCTGTTGTGCTGGCTGCGGGCTTCGGCGGGGGCCTTGTCTGCCCAGCTGTTGAGCTGGTAGCCGAAGCGGTTGAGGATGGTCATGTGCGTGTTGGCGACCCAGCGTCCGTCCTTTGCGTAGAAGCGGATCCTCTCCCGCCAGACCTTGCAGCCGGGGCCCTTCTGGAAGGCGCCGCAGAAGTTGTCGCTGTAGGCGACGTCGGGCTGGGTGGCCCAGCTTGTGATCGCGATGGTGCGGGTTTCCCGTCCGATGGTGAGGGTGACCTGGGCCTTGCCAGTGGGCGCCATCAAGTGTCCGATCATGTGCTTGATGTCCTGGACCAGGGCCAGGGCGCGCATCTGCGCCCTCCGAAGGTCCGCATCCATGTATCCCCCGCCGATGTGCGTGTCGGCCTCGGCGGCCTTGAGCTCAGCCAGCAGGGTGGGCATCAGGGTGTCGGCGTCGACCTTGCGGACCGTGCGTCCGCTGTCCAGGGCCAGTTCAAGGGCTGCGTCGTCCTCGGCCAGGAATCGGCAAGCGTCCTCGACCTGGGCGAGCTCTTCAGGGGTTTCAGAGTTCCGCGAGGCGTGGAAGGTCCCGTCGACCAAGGCGGTCAGGTAGGTGTCGGTGCCGGTTTCGTCCGTGTGGCTGATGCTGAAGTGTTGGGTCGTCATTGGTCTGTTTCCTTTTGTGTTGGGCGTAACTACGCATCGAGTGTTTCGCAAGTCAAGTAAAAAGTGAAATAGATTCGGACTCTTTTAAATGGTAAAAGCCATCAAAGACTTAGAATAACTAGATAAACGGAAGACGCCCCTTTCGGGGCGCTGGATTAGTGGTTTGTGGCCTGGCTATGCGGTGGCGTAGCGATTTGGCAGTTCCTCCCAGCCGACGGTGGCGCAGACCTAGGCCTTGCCTCCTGCGACCAGGATGTCGCCCTCGCTCATGCTGGTGTGGGTGAGCCCGGCGGCCTGCAGGGAGGGGCGGGCCTCGCCGTTCGGGCTCCAGTGATCGCCCTGCAGGGCGGCGTAGATGCGCTCCTTACTGGGCTGGTGGATGGTGAGCAGGTGGACGTGGGTGGTGGTCAGGGCCTCGATGTGGCGGGGCGTGTCGCCCAGGCGCTTGGCGTACCAAACCTCAACCGGGGCGTCGCCGAGGTCGGCCCAGTTCAACTTGGCCAGGATCGGGAAGGGGGTGAGGTCGGTGATGGCTGCGGGCTTCATGGGGTTCTCCTTTGGGAAGGGCCCGGGCGCACATGGCGCCCGGGCTTGGGTTTGGGGTCAGCAGGTGCAGGTGTTCCAGGCGGCCTTGCGGCCGTAGCCCAGTTGGCTGCCTTCGACCAAGTAGACCACCTCTTCCTTGGTCGGCTCGGGCTCGCTAGGCAGATGTTCCGTGGGGAGGCCTTCGTCTTCCCGCCGGGCGCGTTCAGCTTCGAGCTCGTCCTCGTCCATGGCGCTGGTGGTGGTCACACCCTGGATCGAGTACTCGAAGGGCCATGCAGACTGGTGCATCAGGCGGACCTCGATGCCCGGGTTGACGCTGGCGATCTCTTCGAGCAGGGTGATCAGGTTTTCGATCTTCATGTCCGTGCCTCCAATATTCCTGCGGACACCTTGCCCGCCTTTTGATGGACATAAATACGCAGAGATACTTTGCAAATGCAAGTTAAACGTGAGTAATAATTTGACATATTAGGTGTTTAAATAAGTCAAAACGATAGCCAAGATGAGGTAAACGCAAGACGCCCCCGGAGGGGCGTCCATGCGCAGGATCTGGTTGTGCCTTAGCGGGCAACCTTGCCGAGTTCGAAAGCGGCGCGCAGGGCGGCTTTGACCTGCCAGACGCTGACCTCGTGGAAGTCGAGGGCGTCCATTTTACGCTCCGTCAAGGTCTGGATGCCGAGGTGGACCTGGGCCAGGACCTCCATTCCGGCGTCGATGGTCGCTTCGTCGGCGTCCGGCTGGGCGGCGGCGGCAGGCGCTTGCCAGAGCTTGGCAGCTGCCGGGAAGCCGATCCATTCGGCGTTTACGCCCAAGCCGCGGTTGGCCATCTCGTCGCGGGCCAGCTGCAGCGTGTCCAAGGTGTCGGTTGCCATGAGCTGGATAAGCTTGGTCTTCAGGGTCTGCATGAAAGCGGCTTCGTCCTCGCCCAGCAGGTTGATCAGGCCTTTGCGCGTCATCTTGGTTGCCATGTCCGTGTCTCCTCGTTCGGGGCCTGCGCTGTTGCTTGCCCTCTTTTGTTGGGCATAACTACGCAGAGACACCTTTCGAAGTCAAGCAAAAGAACAAAAAGATTATGACTATTTTATGGTGTCAAAATCGGACAAATAGTTATCAGAGAGTTGAACAAGTAATAGCGCATGGGCCTGGGGGCGCCAAGGCCTGCAATTGGGCCAACTTGGCTTCCACCCAATTGGGCGGGTAGAGGAGCCGCAGCCACTCGCCCACCTGCTCCAGGCATTGCAGGTAGGCGCCCCGGGCGCCGTACTTGGCCACGCTCCGGGTGACGACGTACGCCCTGCCCCCG
Organism: Candidatus Delongbacteria bacterium; assembly: GCA_041675285.1. Classification (NCBI taxonomy): domain Bacteria; phylum Candidatus Delongiibacteriota; species Candidatus Delongbacteria bacterium. Next base: position 39,131 of record JBAYTZ010000002.1, on the reverse strand, counting down.
ACCTGGACCCGGCCCTCGAAGGCGTGACGGACCCACACCTTGCCGGAAGCCCGGACCTCGGTTCGCAGGGTGGGGTAGAGGTAGCGGCTGGCTTCGATGCGCGCCTGCTCCAGGTTGACGCCGGGGCCCAGCCGGTCCTCCCGTCGTTGGGCGCGCAGCTGGCGCATGGCAAGGGCTGCTGCAGATTGGGATGGCATGGCGGCTCCTACTTGATCGCGGGGGTGTTGGTTCGCCGGCCCTCGATGGCCGCCCGAAGCTCTTCGTCGGCCACATGGGCGTAGACGGCCGTCGTCTTGGGGCTCTCGTGGTCCAGGGCCACTTGCACCAGGCGCAGGTTGCCCGTCTTCTTCAGCAAGCTTGTGGCGAAGGTGTGCCGGAGGACATGGGGATGGATGCCCCGCTCGATTCCCGCCAGGGCCACCCACTGGTCCAGTAGGCGTCGGATGTGGCGGGTGCCGATCCCCTTGCCTGTGGTGCTGCGGAAGACCGGCGCGTCCCCGGGCTGGCGGACCACCAGCGGGCGCAGCAGGTCCCGGGTCTCCACCGGCAGAAACCGCGTGCGCTGCTTGCCGCCCTTGGTCCTCACCCGGATCAGCTTCTCGCCCAGGTCCACGTCCCCCACGGTCAGGTCGGCGGCTTCGGACACCCGGAGGCCCGTGTCCAGGAGCAGGCAGAAGAGGGCACGGTCCCGGGGCTGGCTGGTCACATCCGTTCGCTTGGTCAGCGCCTTCCGAAGGGCCGTCTCTTCGGCGTCGCTTAAGTAGTCGGGTGTGGCTTGGTGGATCTTGGGCATGCGAATGGCGCCAACCTCGGCCGCCAGGGGGTGCTGGGCCCACGTCAGGAACTGGTTGAGGACCGTCAGCGCCCGTCGCTGGGTCAGGCTTGATCTCCCCTCTCGGACGAAGTACCGTGTGATCCGATCCATGGTCAAGTCCTCCATGGCCGAGGACTGCCCGTCAGCTTCCATGGCCTTTGCGAGGCGGCGAAGCTCCGCCAGATAGGGCGCCCGGGTGTTGGCTGCCAGTTGGCGCGCCTGGAGGTGTTCGTCAAATCGCGGGATGTGGGTGCGCATGGCGTCTCCTTGTTGGGTGCGGTCAGCTTGGGCAAGGTCGTGGGTGGTTGCCCAAGCCTGTATTCGGACCTGAGTCTGCACTACCTGCGCGCGGAAGTCAAGTCGTAACCCATTGAGAACAAACCAGATGGGCATCCGAAAGCCACAGCCCGCCAAGCTCTCGTCCGACGAGATGGCCTTTGCCCAGATCCTCTTGGACCCCGTTGCGTTTGCAGCTGCCTTCTTGACCCAGCTGGATGGAGAGACGGCCGGCCAGCCCATGGCGCTGTGGCCCCACCAGCAGGACGACCTTCGGGATCCCGATCTGCAGATCGTTCATCAGGACGGTCGCGCGGTGGGCAAGACCGTGGACATCGTCGTGCAAGTCCTGCACTACGGCGTGACAGCCCAGAACGGGCGCATGCTGGTGACGGCCCCCAACGACGGGCATGTGAACAAGGTCATCGAGGAGGTGGAGGCCCACCTGCAGAACAGCGAGTTCCTGCTGGACATGGTGGCCATCGACCAAAACAACCGGCACCGGATCACACGCAAGCCCTATTACCAGATGACCTTCAAGACGGGAACGACCATCTACTTCCGGCCCGCGGGGCCAACAGGCAAAAGCGTGCGCGGTTTGCACTGCGACGTGGTGCTGGTGGATGAGGCTGCCTGGTACCCAGAGCCCGCCTGGCGCGCCCTGCGCAGGGTGATGAACCGCGGCGGCAGGATGCGCGCCTATTCCAATCCCAACGGCCTGCGCGACACGACGTACTACAAGATCACGCAGAAGGGCAGCGGCTGGAAGGTCTACAAGTGGCCCAGCTGGATCGTGCCAGGGAGCACGAACGAGTACATCGAGGAGGAGGCCCGCTTCTACGGCGGACGCGACTCGGCGGGTTTCCAGCACGAGGTGGCCGGCGAGCATGGCGCGCCGAGCTACGCGGCCTTCAACATCCGCCAGTTCCAGGCCTGCCAGCGCAAGCTGGAAAAGGTCTACCAGGTGATCCGCCTGGACGGCGAGGAGTTCGAAGCCCTGCAGAGCGTGGACGAGGCCATCGACCGCATGTACGGTCTGCTCGATCAGCTGGAGGAGAATCGGGGCATCTACTGGCTGGGCGGTGATCTGGGCTACACGAACGACCCCAGCGAGCTCACCGTCTGGCTGGACGACGAGCGCGGGCGCCTGGTGCCGGTCCTGCGTGTCCACAACGAACGCCTGCCCTACACCTACCAGGCGGCGCTCATCGCCATCCTCGATGACCACTTCGATTTCGCCGGCATCGGGTTTGATGCGGGGTCCAACGGCCTGTCTGTCGAACACATCCTGACGACCGAGGATCGCTATACGGGGCACCAGTTCGCCCATCGGGTGGAGACCTACGACTTCGGCGGCAGCCTGACCACGGGGTACGACCCGCAAGGCCGGCCCAAGATGCAGCGCATCAAAGAGTACATGACCAGCCTGATCAACGGGCGAATGGCGGCCCGAACCCTCCTCTTTCCTGCGGTCGACGTGGATCCGGATTGGGACAACCAATTCACCACCCAGACCTATTCGCAGAACCAGGGTGGCCGCCTGATCTACTCCAAGGGCAATGACCACATCATCGACTCGACGCGCTGCGCCGTGCTGCGCAAGGAGCGCGAGCTGCTCAAGCAACTGGTGGACGACGGATCGGGCGCCGAGGCCGACTTCGTCATGCCGCTGGTCACGGAAAACGTGTTCGTCTAGGAGGACCCTATGGGGCTTTTCGGCATTGGGACCCGCCAGACCACCTTGGCCGCGGAAAGCGTCTACGAGGTGGGCGGTGAGCTGCGCAGCCAGTCTGCCACGCTGGACCCATTTGGCAGCGAGATGGCCGTGGAGGGCATTCCAGCCGATTGGCATGAGCGCGGCGCCAAGGCCTGGGAGTATTACCAGCAAGAGCCCATCGTTAACAACTGCATCAACGCCTGGCGCACGCTGGCGCTGGGAGAGGACTTCACCCTGATCGCCAGCAGCCAGGAGCTGCAGAAGGAAGTGGACGCCCTCAAGGATCGGCTGGGTCTCAAGCGCTGGCTGAAGGACCAGATCCTGCAGCTCTTGACAAAGGGCGAGGCCGCGGGCTTCAAGGAGTACGGTGGCCAGGAAGCTGGGAAGACCGAGGACGGCCGGCCGCAGTATCGGGACTTCGCGCAGGTCAAGGCGCTGAACCCGCTGCTCCTGGATGTCAAGGTTACGGACGGCAAGGTCATCCAAGTGACCTCGTTCACATTGGACGCGTCGAACCAGCGGACGAACGAATCACCTGTGGCGCTGGAGCAGTTCCGGCGCTGGCTGTGGGACGCACCGGGCTTCGCCGAGCACGGCACCAGCATGGTGCTCCCGGCTTTCGAGTCGGTGGAGCTCTTGCGCGACTACCGACGCGCCGAGCGAGCTATCGCCAAGCGCTGGGCCACGCCTATCCGCCTGATCAAGGTGGGCGGGCAGTTCGGCAAGACCGTGGTGATGCCGAAGGCCAGCATGCTGAAGGACATCAAGAAGGTCTTCGACTCGATGAACGCCCGCCAGGGCGCGGTGGTGCCCTTCTACGTCACCATCGACACCTATGGAGCCGAGGGCGAGGCGCTGAAGGTCGAAGAGAAGGCCAAGGAGACCAAGGGTGACATCATCGTGGGCATGGGCTTCACGCGGGCCCTGGTCTCCGGTGACGGGGCCAACTTTTCCACCGCCAGCCTGGGCTTCGCCAAGGTCCAGCTCATGCTCTCGGACATCCGGGACATGGCGCGCGAGATGCTGCGCTGGGTGCTGGACGACTGGCTGGCCATGCGAGGCCAGGAAGGCGAGAGCCTGCACATTGCCTTCCAGGAGGTGGATCTGTCCGCCGGCGCCGACCAGCGAAAGGTGCTGGTGGATCTCTACGACCGCGGGTTGATCAGCGTGCGCAGCCTGCAGGCACTGATGGGTTTGTCCCCGGACATCGAGCATGCGCAGATCGGGCGCGAGACCAAGCAGGTGATCGCGCCGCTTTCCCCGGGCGACATCGTGGGTCTGGCCCAGCAGGAGATGCTGACCAACGACCAGGTCTTCTACCTGCTCAACCTGGCCGAGAGGCTGAAGGGGGCGACCGGTTCCGGCGCGGCGCCGACCGCCACGGAGACTGGTGCCCCCACGGAGGGCGCGCCGCAGACCGGGGACGTGGCCAGCCTCTACCTCCAGGTGGACCGGATCATCCGCTCCCAGGCTCGGCAGGCCGCCCTGGACCGCCTGGCGGCCCTTGAGGCCGAAGGCAGCCAGGCCGCCTGATGCCCACTGACTCCTGTGTCTGTGGCAGCCCGCATCCGCCGCTGCCCCTGGGAGAACTCCACCTGCATGTGGAGGCGCTCTTCCTCGTGCACGGAAGCCGGGCGCTGTCATCCCAGGCCCTCAGCCAGAAGGAGGCCATCGCCCAGGCCACAGCCAATAGCCTGGCCCAGGCCGGCGCCTACACTGACGAGGTGCTGGCAGGCAGCCTGAAGGCCCTGGACCGGGCGGCCAAGGACGTGAAGGCCCAGATCCTGGTGCTGGGCGACTTGTCGCAATTCGGGCCCGGCGCCCAGCCGGGCAAGGCCGTGCAGCTGGCGCGGCTGAAGGCCTTGAATAAGAACCTGACCCAAACCGCCACTCAGCTCAAGAAGGACCTGTCGCTGGTCTACCAAGACCTGACGGCGACGGCGTCGAAGGCCGGCATCGAGGGCAAGCTGGCCCAGCTGAGCGCCCTGAAGGTGGGTGGCTACCAGACGTTGAACCAGGCGGGCCGGGAAGCCCTGGCCGAGGCGGCTTTCTCGCTGGTGCCGACGGATGCCCTGGACTTCCTCTCGAACTACCAGCTGCAGCTCCTGGGCAAGCTCTCGGACGACTTGGTGGCGGGCATCAAGGGCGCCGTGCAGGTGGGCATCGCCCAGGGCGAAGGTCCTGCCAAGATCGCTCGGCGCATCGGCGGCATCGTCAAGGATCCGGAGGAGTTCCGTCAGGCAGGTAAGACGGTCTTCAAGACCGTGCAGCAGCGCGCCGAGCTCATCGCGCGCAGTGAGGTGATGCGCGCCTACAACCAGGGCGCGCTGAAGTTCGAGACGCGGGTGGGGATCCGGCGCGGGCGGTGGCTAACCGCAGGCGATGAGCGCACCTGCCCGGACTGCGGCCCGCTGGACGGGAAGGAATTCGACCTGGTCGACCTGCCCAGCCAGCCCCTGCATCCTGCCTGCCGCTGCACGCACGTGCCTGCCGACATCTCCCAACTCCTCACGAAGGAGGCGCTGGAGGCCCAGCTTTCCGGCCAGACGCTGGAGAACCCGGCTGTCCAGGAGGCGCTGAAGGGAGGCGACTACAGCAAGCTCAACATGGTCCAGTTGCGCGAGGTGGCCAAGGAAAAGGGTGTGTCCGTGGCCCGCACCAAGGCCGACCGCATCGTCCTCCTTTCGAAGGCGTCGGGACAGAGTGAGGAGTGGCTGGCCGGGCACACGAGCGCCGAGCTGGAGGCTTGGTTCAAACAGTACAAGGTGGGCGCACTGAAGTCCAAGGACGAGATGCTGGCCGCCCTGCACAAGGTCGACCATGCCACGGACGCGGCAAAGGCCGCGGCCCTGAAGCAGGCCGAGGACGCAGCGAAGGCCGCGCAAAAGGCGGCCGAGGAGGCGGCCGCCAAGCTTGCCAAAGCCAACCAGGCGGTGGCCGACTTCCACACGGAGCTGGGCAAGCTGAAGACCCTGGAGACGGATCTCGGCAAGTTCAATGAGTTCCACGCCCAGATCGACGTGTTGGTCAAGCACCTCGTGCAGACCAAGGACCTGCTAGGCCCCCAGCAGCTGGCCGAGCTGGAGCAGTACGTCCTCAAAGCCCATCACGCGTTCACGGATGCCGTGGCGGCCGTTCCGCAGACGGCCAGGCGGGAAATCCTCAAGGCCGCGAAGGTCAAGAACTTCCAGTGGTTCACGAAGGAGGAGTCGGTTGCCTACCTGACCACTCCGTCAGTGCAGCCGAAGATCGCCGAGCAGGTGGCTGCCAAGGTGGCTGCGGCCAAGGATGCGGCCAAGCTGAAGATGGCGCCCACGCCCGCGCCCAAACCCCAGGCCCAGCCCAAGGTCCAGGTGGCAGCCCCAGCGCCTGCGCCCAAGGCCAGCCCGGCCGTGCAGGCGCGTAGCGCGGATGAAGCATGGGAGGCCTACAAGGCCAGGAATCCGTTCACCTTCCACAGCGACGCCAGCGAGCTGGGCGGTGTGCACACCAAGTATTTTTACCTGGACGACGCCGGCGACAAATGGCTGTTCAAGCCGATCAATGAGGACTTCCGCGCCTGGGGAGATGAGGTGGCCTACCTCATCCAGCGCGAGATCGATCCGGACGCCATCGAGGTGCGCTACATCGAGCTGGGGGACATGAACGGGCGTCGGCGCATGGGTTCGATCCAGCAGATGAAGAAGGGGCTCCGGGACCCCAGCAACTTCGAGAAGATGGATGTCGCGGCCATCGACCCCGCAGAGCTCGTGCAGATCCAGCGCGAGCAGGTGGTGGACTGGCTCATCTCCAACCACGACGGCCACGCGGGCCAGTTCCTGCGCGCCCAGGACGGCCGGGTCTACGGCATCGACAAAGGCCAGCTCTACAAGTACTTCGGGCATGACAAGCTGTCCGTGGACTACGCCCCCAACGCCGGCGGGCGTTTCGACGAGCCCATCTACAACAAGGTCCTGCGCGCCCACCGGGACGGGAAGATCAAGCTCGACCTGCAGGCCACGGAGGAGCGGATCCGCCGGGTGGAGGCCATCTCCGACGCGGCCTTCCGCGAGATGCTCATGCCCTATGCCGGCCGGCGCTACGCCGGTCAGCCCGGCGCGCTGGAGGACTTCCTGCGTGCCGCCCTGGAGCGCAAGAACTCCGTCCGCGCGGACTTCGAGAAGCTCTACAGCCAGATCGAGTCGGTGCGCACGGGCAAGAAGGTGGACTTCCGCTTTGGAGACGTGGTGCCGAAGGCTGCTCCGAAGACGGCACCTGCGGCGGCGGATGATGGGCTCGCCTGGGCGCGGGGCAGCCGCATCGACCTGAAAGCCGAAGTGCAGACCATCCGCGAGTCCGGCTGGCAGGGCCGATCCCTGGCCGTGGACAAAGGCGACATCGAGGACCAGAACGTGCTGGTGCGCGAGGTGCTGGGCGTGGGTGGCAAGAAGGAGACCGTGCTGCAACTGCGCCTGCGCGTGGAGGCCGACAAGCGTCTGGTCAAGGTCCTCAAGTCCAACGTGGTGGGGGAGCTACCTAAGGAGCTCGTCTGGGAGGACGAGTTCTGGGATACGATCCTGGCCGCCGTGAAGACCGCCAACACGCACGCCACTGATCTGGGATTCAATAGCTCCAAGCTCGCTGCTGCAGAGAACCTGCGCCCGGTCCTGGCGCGGCTGGTGGACAAGGGCAACGTCATCGAACGTGCCATGGCCAAGCAGTATCTGGAGGTCTTGGACGAAGTGGCCCGCGCCACCCATGCCAGCCGGGGCGGGACGCCGACACGTCTGCCCATGATGAAATCCTTTGCCCCTTCGCCCGACGACCTGAAGGCCTTGCGACAGGGTGCCGAGCAAGCGGGAAAGGGAAAGGCGATCCGCGTGCGGACAAGTGCACGCTGGACCGAGGACCAGGTGGCGGCCCAGGGCCAGGGTCTCGTGGTGGAGGCCGAGCGCATTCCGCTCTCGCGCTTCCATTCCAGCATCAACGACAACCTGGTGGAGTATCACGCGGACCTGGGCGATGGCGTGGAAGTGGTCTACAAGCCTTGGCAGGGCACAGGCAAGGCACAGGGCAAGAGCTACGCCATGCAGGGCCGCATGACGGTCAAGGCACGTGAGGGTGTGTCGGAAACGACCGTGGCCAGGGCGCTGGAAAAGCTCAAGGCCCTGGGGCTGGACGCTTCCCCGGCCTCTGCGGTGGACGAGGAGCTCATGTATCTGCAGAAGGTGGCCTATGCCGCCAAGGTGGATGAAACGCCGGCCTTCCAGGCGGCCGCGGCGGAGGCGAAGAAGGCCGGGTCCAGCGAGGCTGCCGTGCGCATCTGGCGCGATGCGTGGAGCCGGCACCTGGGCGTGAAGGACGTGACCAAGCTGCCCGACTACGACCCGGCGGGTGTCTATCAAACGTCCACGGCGGGCGCCCGGGCCGGCGCCGGCATGCGCGTGCAATACCGCTTCGACATCCCGCGCGAGGAGCTGGCCCGGGAACTGGACGGCTACGTGCTCCAGCACCACCTGACCAAGGGCGACATGCAGAGCTTCCTTGAGACCGTGCTGCCGACCAACCGCTCCTTCGTGCCCACGGCCGAGCGCTTCAGTGTGGGGGTGCCCATCGGCGGCATGAGCCCGTCCCAGGACATGAACACGGGCGGCGCCAGCTACTTCTTCACGAGGATCGTGAAGGCCGACCAGAAGCAGGTCAATTGCGTCCGCTTCAAACCCGACATGCTACGTCGCGCCGACGCCATTAGCTATGATCACGACAAGTATGGCAACGTGGTGGGCAACTCCGTGCGGGAGAACCGTATCTCGGACATCGCCACGTGGAAGCGCATGCCCCGGCACGGATCCAACGAGACCATTTTCAAGGGCGCCGTGCCGCTGCTGGAACACTTGGACAGCCTCGTGGTGGGCAGTTCAGGCCAGAAGGCCAGCGTGGTGGCCCTCTTCAGGAAGCATGGGATTTCGACTCTGCCGGATGGCCGGCGAATCGAGGACGTCGTGAAGGTGAGCGGATGAAGGACGACATGCGCGAAATCCAGCGGATCGCCTTCCAGGAGTACCTGGATGTGCTGCCTGGAGAGTTCGGCTTTGACGTGACGATCACGTTTTCTTCTGATGGTGGCACCATCCGCAGCTTCCATGCTGGAATGCGCGTGCTCTCGGCCACGCCCATCTTCGACCGCGCCAGCGGCCAAGTGGACCATTGGCGCTACTGGTTGCTGTTTGCGGAAATGGGAATCCTCGACACCTACGGCGGCAGTCATCCCGTGCACTGCTTTGAATGCGAGGTGCTGGAGCGCCAGGAGCTTTTCCTGACACTGCGAGAGGTGAACGACGAGTACCGGTTCCTTGTCTGTCGGAACGACCCACATTCGCTGGACGAGCGCCAAGAGCTCATCTACCAGGAGTGGGATAAGCAGGTTGCCCGCATCGGGGGCGTGGCGGCCTTACAGGCCATCCTGGATGAGCAAGCTCGACACTGGAGGGAGACCCTTCTCTCCACGGGAGAAATGAAGCCGTGAAGGTGCACTGGTTCTACGTTTTCGACCTGGAGGCCGATGCGCGCAAGAAGCCCATCGGCGCGTGGATCATTCAGGACGGAGTGCTCGACTACGTCTTTGACCCGGCCTACCCGAATGACGAGGACATCCCGTCGGATCTCATCAACCGGATGCTCGAATCCGGTGAGAGGGTGCTGGGCCTGGAAGGCCTGGAATACTGGCAAGGTCACGTTGGCTACACCCGGAGCGCAAGCCAAATCAACGAAGAGGACGTGACGGATTATCCTGGTTGGATCAGGAAAATGCAGGCCACAGTAACCGCCGACTGATTTCCCGCCGAAAAAAACCGCTGACCGTATTGACACGCCCTCTCGGACAGAAGATCGTTTTCGCGAATCCACGAATTCGCGGGGACGAGTATGTCCTTCCTGACGGTTGAAGCCGCCCTTTTCCCTGAGCTGACCGCCCAAGGCGCCGGTGCGCCCAGTCATGGCGTCCAGTACATCGGGAACAAGCGCAAGCTGCTGGACTGGATCCGCGAGCAGATCCCGGAAGGCGTGAAGACCGTGGTCGATGCCTTCGCCGGCGGCGGCAGCGTGAGCTACATGCTCAAGCGCGAGGGCTTCCAGGTCCACTCCAACGACAGCCTGCACTGGCCCCACCACATCGCCCGGGCCGTCGTAGTCAACCAGTCCGAGACCGTGACAGACGAGGAGATCGAGGCCCTCTGCCAGTCGAACCCCAAGGCCGGCAGCTTCGTCCGCGACAACTACGAGGGCAAGTTCTGGAAGCCCGAGATCCACGGTGTCATCGACGAAGTGCGCGAGAACGTCGACGCCTTGAAGGGCTTCAAGCGGGACATCGCCCTGGCGGCCCTGGGCGCCACGATGCTTTCGGCCCGAGGCTGGTTCCCCCAGTTCACCACCAGCAAGGTCAGCGAGGACGGCTACAGCCCCGAGCAGTTCCACGAGCGGCTGGGCCAGGTCATCCGGCGGCTGAACTCGATGGTCCTGGACGGTCCGACGTGCACGGCCCAACGTCTGGACGTGCGGGAGTTCCTGCCCAAGGTGAAGGCCGATCTGGCCTACTTCGATCCGCCCTACGTGACCGAGTTCAGCGCGGCCAACTACAGCGCCAATTACCACGTGGTGGACGCCGTGATGGTCAAGGGCGAGGGGCGAAATCCCAAGGCCGACAGCGTCACGAAGATGGAAAAGACCCAGGCCGACCTGACCAAGGCCAACATCCTGGAGTTCTTCCAGGCGGTCTTCGGGGCGGCCGAGCACATCCCCAATTGGCTGCTCTCCTACCGCGACCACAGCTACCCCAGCGAAGCCGAGCTGCAGGAGGTCTTCGAGAAGGCCGGACGCGAGTTCCGGCTGGAGACGAAGGACTTCTCCTACGCCAGCCTGGCCGGCAAGCGGCGCAACGAGGACCCGGCCAAGGCCAAGGAGTACCTGTTCGTGGGCACGGCCAAGAAGGCCGAAGAGCCCGCCGAGCCGGGCAAGTCAAGCTTGCCTAAGGAGGACGACGTGAAGGACAAGACCCCGGTGGACGCGGCGGCCATTGCGGCCATGCAGGCAGCCGCGGCGGGCAAGGCCCGCATGACCGCCAGCCTGGAGGTGGGCCATCTGGTGGCCGTGGCCGAGGATGCCAAGGAGGGCGGCGAGGACCACGAAATCGCCTTCGTCCTCTGCCACGCGGGCACCAACAAGAACAGCGACCACTTCACTGTGGACGAGCTAAAAAAGGCCGCGGCCAGCGCCGCCGGCGTGAAGATCAACCTGAAGCACGGCCAGAAGGCCCAGGACATCGTGGGCAAGACCGAGTCCGCGGCCTTCGAGGACGTGGAAGGCGGCCGCGTGGTCTGCGGTGGCAAGCTCTTCACGGGTTCCGACGAGCTGGCGGTGAAGGCGCGCAAGCTCATCCACGAGGAGCTAATCACGAAGGTCTCGATGGAGTGCTCCTACCAGAAGGGCGAGTGCTCCATCTGCGGCCACACCTTCACGAACGCGGCGGAGCGCTGCGAGCATCTGAAGAAGCAGAAGGGCCAGAAGGTCGAGGGCAAGGACTGCTACGAGATCCTGCACGGCGTGACCTTCACGGGCGCCGGCCTCTTGGAGGGCTACGAGCCCGCCGACCCCAAGGCCGACATCACGTCCATGGCCCAAGGCGAGGATGGCCGGATGCGCGCGTCCTCCTACTACGGCGACGTGGGCGCGCGCCCTGAGAACGTCAAGCAGGTCCTCATCCAGCAGGAAATCCGGGACGACCTGTGGCGGGCGCAGGACGCCTTCGGCATGGTCGTGAACACGCTCGTGGGAGAGTTCACCGCGGGCAAGGCCACGCTGGATGACACCGGCACGAAGATCCGCCAGGCCGCCACCGACACGGCGGATCGCGTGATCCAGATCCTCACGAGCATCAGCAAGGAGACGGACGACATGAAGGACCCGAAGACCCAGGCGGCCACGGACAAGCCGCTGAAGGACATGACCCAGGCCGAGCTCCTGCAGGTCGCGGAGCAGTTGGCCGCCCAGAACGAGGAACTGACCGGCAAGGTTCAGGCGGCCGAGGACGAGAAGGCCAAGAGCGCGGCCAAGCAGGCGGCCGAGGCTCTGGTGGCCCTGATGGAGAAGAAGGGCCGGGCCTTCGCCGACGCGGCCGCGCGCCAGGCGGAGGTGGAGCGGCTGGCCGGCTTGTCCGACGAGGCCCGTCAGGCCGTGGAGGACACCTGGAAGGACCTGCCCGACAAGCAGGCCGCGGAGCCCACCGAGGAGGAAAAGGCGGCGGCGGCCGCGGCGGCCGAGGACGGCGGCGTCGGCAGCGCCAGCGCGGCCGGGTCCGCCAGTGGCGGGGCCCTGCGCGCCAACGCCGGATTGGCCCCGTCTACGGGTGCCGATCCCGCCCCCCAGGGGCTGACCCAGAAGCTGGGCGACGGCCTGGCCGCCCTGCACCAGCGCCGGCTGTCCCGTGAGCGGGGCGAGGTGGCCGAGTAGGAATCATCACCACCCGGTGATGCCGGGTGCTTCACAGCCAGAAGGAGAGCAGCATGTACAACAACTCCCATCCCGGCATCGAGTACGGCGACGGCGTCCTCAAGGGGCCGGGCACGCCGGGCCAGGTGCTGAAGAGCGTCGGCAACAACGAGTTCAGCGTGGTGAACAACGCCAGTGACGTGCCGGCGGGCGTCCTGAAGAAGGCGGACAAGGACTGCAGCGCCCAGGGCGCCACGGAGACCACGCCCTGCGTGGTGGACACGGGGGGCTTCGTCTTCCAGACGGACCAGTTCACCGGCACGCCGGCGGCGGGCAACAACCTCACCTTCGATGCCACCACGGCGAAGCTGAAGGTGGCCACGACCGGCCTCAAGATCGTGGGACGTGTCCTCTCCGTGGACGGCTCGGAGATCAGCGTCCTCTGGACCAACCACGGCCTGGTGGCGTAACGCGCCATCCTGAGACAAGGAGACCCCACGTGAAGAAGCATGCCACGATGAGCGAGGCGGAGCTGCAGGCCCTGGCGAACCTGGTGCAGCAGGCCACCCGCACGGAGAACGGGCTCTATGCGCTGGCCGAGGCCGTGGGCCCGGTCATCCGCATGGAGATCGAGCGCAAGAACATCGTCCCCCTCATCCTGACCGAGCACACGCTGTCGCCCGGCCAGGACGCCAAGCACTCCAAGCGTCGCGCCTTGCAGGCCCACTACATCGGCGTGGGCGGCCAGCCGCACCGCCAGGAGGTCAACAACGACCAGGAGGTGGTTTTCCCGGTTTTCCGCGTCCACGCCAACCCGATGGTGGACGTGACCGACCTGGCCAACGGCAACCTGGGCAAGATCGAGGAGATGCAGGCCGACGCCGCCCAGGCCATCCGCAACAAGCTGAACGCCAAGCTGGTGGCGCTGCTGTCGGCCGCGGCCGCCCTGGCCCCCACCACCAACGTGGTGACCATCACGGGCGGCAAGCTCACCGACACGGGCCTGGGCCAGCTGATCAGCAAGATCAACGACCTGGAGCTGAACGCCCGCTACATCCTGCTGCGCGGCAGCCGCCTCATCGACCTGAAGGACTTCAACCTGGACACCGAGTCCCGGCGCGAGTTCGTCGAGAAGGGCGTGCTGAGCCGCTTCGGCGGGGCGGGCCTGGTGAACACGGCCTCGATGAACGCCAACGAGGTCATCGTCATCCCGGACATGGAGGTCGGCAAGTACGACATCCGCACGGCCCTGAAGGTGGACCCGCAGAAGTCCGGCTTCAAGGTGGGCTTCCTGACCTACCACGAATGCGCGATGGGCATCACCCGTCCCGACCTCATTTTCAAGGCGGTCATCACCGCCTAGGCCACCTGACCGCTTCCGCAGCCGGCCGGGGGCAACTCCGGCCGGCCCTCTCCCCGGAGGATCCATGTATCACGTGAAGGCCAGAATGACAACGGTGACCATCGGCACGCGGGTGTTCAGCCCGGTCCTGGTCACCCGGTTCCAGGGTGAGCTGCCCCCCGACGTGGCGAAGCATGACGACCTGCTCTTCATCGAGGAGATCCCGGATGAAGAGCCTGTGGTGGTGCCGGGTGGACTCACGGCGACCGGCACCCTGGAGACGGAGCCAGGCACGGCCGGCGAGGGCGACACGGGCGCCGGAGGCGCGCCGGACGGAGAGGGCCCGGGTGAAGGCGCTGGCACGACCGGTGAGGGCGGCACGGGCGCCGGTGGCGCGCCGGACGGCCAGGGCCCGGAGACGGACCAGACCCTTCTGACGGACAAGGCCCTCGCGGATGGCGTCACCCTCCTGAACGTGGGCGGCGATGACGACGACGGCCCGGGAGCGGATGCGGATCCGGATCCCTTTGCGGATACCCCAGAGGGTTCGGGCACGCCGGGCGCTGGTGCCCCGGCTCCGGCCCAGGCACCCGCTTCCGCAGCCAAGGCGCCCTCGGCCCCGGCCACGATCAAGGGCAGCCGCGGCAGCCGCGGCAGCCGGAAGTAGAATCCCATGGCCACGACGATCACGGACCTGATCCAACACTTGCGGGGCGAGCTGGTCGCGGCGGATGAAACCGACCTGACGACCGACCAGTTGCGCGGCGCGCTCAAGCGGGGCCTGGCGGCCATGAACCGCGACTTCGAGCGCGCCTACGTCCTGCAGGAGGATTTGGAGACCATCGAGCCGGTGCTGTCCGGGGCCGACGAGGAGCTCCTCCTCCTGGCCGCCCTGCCCACCTGCTGCCGGATCGAGATCGCCAAGGCCACGCGGCGCCCGAGCTTCAAGGCCGGCGCCATCGAGATCGACAACACGCGCGCCGCGGGAGCCTGGCGCGAGCTCCTCACACATGCGAATGAGGAGTACCTGCGGCTGGTGGAGCTGGGCGTGGCCCAGGGCCTGCAGTCGCTGAAGCCCCTGCTCTTTGAACGTGGATCGGTGATCGCCGAGGAGAGCGTGTGAGCTATCTGACGGCATCCGAGGCCGACCTGGCCCTGAGGGACATGGGTCACTTACTCGCCATGACCGGCGACGTGATCCAGCTCCGGACGCGCCAGGTCCCCCCGGCCACGGGCTTCGCGGGGGACCCGGGCGAGAGCCTTGGGCCCCCCGTGGCCGTCCCTGCCGTGATCAGCGCCAAGGCGCCGGAGGACTTGCTACAGGTGGGGCATGAGGTCCTGGTCGTCGTGGCGGCAGCCACGCTGGTGGCCGAGGGGGACGAGTTCACGCACGGCAGCGGCCGCTTCCGGGTGGTGGACGTGGTGGAGCGAAACCTCTTCGGCACGGTGACCCACTTGGAGCTGGCAGCAAAGAAACTGCACGGGGGCGCCTGATGCTCGACGGCGTGACCATGCTGCTGGACAAGAAAGCACTGGAGAAGACCCAAAAGCTCTTAAAGGCCTTTCCCCAGGTCCTGGTGAAGAGTCTGAGTCTGGCCGTCATGCAGATCGCTCTCGTGGTGCAGGCACAGGCCAAGCAGAGCCTGACGGACGAGGGGGCCATCGACCTGGGCGCGCTTCGCGCCTCGCTCCACATCGTCGTGGTGGGGCCGCTCACTGTCCTCGTGGGCACGCCCAGCGAGTACTCGGCGCCCGTGGAGTATGGCACCAAGGGCCACTTCGTGAAGGTGGACAACATCCCGGGCCTGAGGGAGTGGCTGGTGCGCCACAAGATCCAGGACGGGGCGGAGCGGACCTACTTCTTCGTCCATCCGAAGCCCCGGCCCTTCATGGCGCCGGCCTGGATGATGGGCGTGACGCTGACCCCCAAGACCGTCGAGGAGGCCGTGGAGATGGCCTTCCAGACGGTGGAGAAGTTCCTGTGATCGTCCAGCGCGCCTTCGCGGCCCACGTGGCGGGCCTCTCTTCCGGCCTTGCCGTCTTCAAGGACGAGCTGGCCTGGACGCAGGGTGGCGAGCCCTGGCCCTGCCTGCTCGTGACCCTTGTGTCCCTGACGCCGGGCTCGAAGGGAACGGGCGTATACGACCAGCGCTCGTTTGACGCCACCGCCGGCGCTTACACCTACGAGAAGTTTCATGTGGAGCGCCAGGTCCTTCGTCTCACGGTCCGCAGCGCGGCCCTGTCCGGCAAGAGCGGCGCCACCCTGGTCGAGGAAGTCGCAACCACCATCCGCACCCTCATGCGCGCGCATGCCCAAGGGCAGCCCCTTGATCTGGTGGACGTGGAAACGGGGACGAGCGTCCACCTGGAGCGCCTTCGCCTGATCACCGAGAGCGACCAAGGGCCCCAGCTAAGCCGGGTGCCCTTTGAAGCTCAGAAGACCCTGGATGTGGAGCTCGTGGTGGTCTGGCCCGTGGTGACGGCCGTGGCCCTGCCTATGCAGGACGTGAATCTGACAGTGGACTTGGAATAGGGAGAACCATGAACAAGAACGAAGGCAAGCCCACGCCGGCGGCGGCGGCCCCGGACCCGGCGC
This sequence comes from Candidatus Delongbacteria bacterium, assembly GCA_041675285.1. Lineage (NCBI taxonomy): Bacteria > Candidatus Delongiibacteriota > Candidatus Delongbacteria bacterium. The sequence continues at coordinate 22,924 of JBAYTZ010000002.1, read as the reverse complement.
CCGCCGCCATCCCGAGCGTGCAGCAGCGGGTGGAGACGGTGCTGAAGAAGCTGAAGCTGCCGGAGCCGGTGGTGGCCGGCGTCTTGGCTGAGCATGGGCTGACCCGGACGGCCCTCGTGGATCCGGCGGAGTTCCAGGCCCAGGTGACCGCGTGGCTCGCGGCCCCGGCGCAGAAGTAGGAGGGCATCGTGACCCGGATCATCAAGGACGTCTACACCGAGTACTTCTCGGGGCTGGCCGGCATGAGCCAGCTGCCCGCGGCCATTGAACTCGTGGCCGGCGCGGCGGGCGGGGGCGACAAGCTGACCCGCTACATCCTCAGTGACAAGCGCAGCGCCATCGATCTCCTGAAGAGCGGCCCGCTCCTGCAGGCGGTTCTGGAGCGCCTGGATGCCGGCTCCTCGGTCATCTACGCCCTGCGCCTGGCTGGCAGCGCCCTGGCCAAGGCGACCATGTCCATTCCCGGGGCGACGGGCACGGCCTTCACCATCGATGGCTACTACCCGGGTTCGTGGTGGAACGATGTCGAGATTGGCGTGACGGCGAACGGTGGCGACCGCACGGTGGAGATCCTGGATCCCGCCACGGACACGGTCTACAGTTTCACCGGAACGACCAACCAGGCGCTGGTGGACGCCATCAACGCCGGCCAGTCCGTAGTGAAGGCCACCATCGGCGCCGGCACGCTGGTGGCCGCCAAGACCACGGCCAACCTGACGGGCGGCAATGATGGCCTGACCCTGGCCAACGGCGACTACACCGCCGGCATCACGGTCAGCGAGGACTTCACGGACGTCAACTGGGTCCACTTCGTGGGCGCGGACACGCTGACGCTGTGGGCGGCCATCCTGGCCAGCTGCCGCACGATGGTGACGGGCAACCTGGGCGAGCGCTTCGCCCTCCTGGACGTGGCGCGCATGACCGTGGCCAATCCGCTGGCGCCCACGGCCGCCGAGGTGTCCACCTACCTGTCCGCCATCCAGACCCTCATCGCCACCGTGGCCGACACGAACGCCGTCATCTGCACGGGCGAGGCCCAGTTCACCGGCCACGACGGGACGGTCTACTGGAACCGGATCACCAGCGCGATCTCCGGCCAGCTGGCGGCCCTGAAGGTCCAGGAGAGCCTCCTGGCCAAACAGCCGGCGGGCATCTCGGCCGTGTGCCCCGAGTGGAACGTGGGCCAGCAGACGGTGCTGGTGACGGAGAACCTGATCCACCTGCGCCTGGAGCCCGGTCTCGGCCTCATCATCGGCCTGTCCAACGTCCGCTGTCCCACCGGCAGCTCCTTCAACCGGGTCGAGAAGCTGCGCGCCGTCTACGCCTTCGGCAAGGCCTGCCGTCTGGCGGCCCTGCCGCACTTGGGCAAGCCCAACGACGTCGAGGGCGAGGGACTGAAGCTCCTGGAAGCCAACATCCGCCAGGTGGCCAACCTGATGGTCCAGAAGGGCGAGATCGACGACTACGAGCTGCAGCTCATCTCCACGGCCGAGATGCGCGCCGCGGGCGAGGTCCAGGTGGTGGCCAGCGTCAACAGCATGAAGGCCTTCGAAATCATCCTGGAGAAGGTGTACCTGAGCTAGGCCTTGCCGGCTCGCAACTGAAGGAGAACTGCCATGCCGCCCACTCCGGGATTCGCGGACGGCGTCGCCGGGAACAGCGTCAAGCTGCTCATCAACGGCACGCCCGTCTTCGGCCTGAAGAATTTCAACTGGAAGCTCGCCCAGGACAAGAAGCCGGTCTTTGGCGCGGGGTTCGCGGACGCCCACGGGGTGGTCCGCTCGAACCACAAGACCTACGAGATCGACTTCGAGATCACCGAGCTGCTGGTCCCCATGACCGCGCTGCGCGCCGCCATGAGCGCCGGCAGCCTGGCCGCGGGCGAGATGTACCTGGACCCGACGGACTTCCGCAACGGCGTCATCGTCCTGTTCTATCCGGGCCTCAACGCTCCCATGTCCAAGACCTTCACGGGCGTGGAGCTGACGGCCTGTGACGGGGGCATTTCGGACGGCGAGGACGCCGAGGCCATCAGCATCAAATGCTCGGGCTTCGCCACGGGCATGCTGCCCTACGTGTGACGCACAGCCCGGGGAGGCTGGACGCGGACAAGCCTGGCCAGGCCCCGCGTCCTCCTCCCCGGATCTCTCTTCATTCCAACCCCGGAGACATCATGCAGTTGCAGACCATCACCCCGGAGCTGATCGAGACGCTCCGTACCGCCTACCCCAAGCAGAGCCTGTTCCAGCTGGACCTGCCCGACGGCCGCACGTTCATCGTGCGCGGCTCGTCCTGGGACGAGTTCAGCCGCCTGGGCAAGGCCGCCAAGGGCAACGAACAGCGCCTGGCCCTGGACATCGTGCGGACCTTCGTGGTCCATCCGGCCCTGGACGCCAAGGATCTGGAGTACAACACCACGGGCGAGTGGGAGCCCGGCCTGATCGCGGCCCTGTCCGAGAAGGTCCAGGAGGTCCTGGGCTACTCGAAGGAGATCTCGGTAAAAAAGCTCTAAGGGCGGCGCGCGCGGACCTGGAGGGCGCGTGGTACCTCCAGGCCCGCGCGGTGATCGCCCACCGGTTCCCCGCCTACACGTTTGAGCGACTGGATGACTTGCCCTTCGACCGGGTGTTCGAGCTCTGCGTGGCGGCCGAGTGGCTGGGGGAGCAGGAAGCCAAGGCAAGCAGGGCGCCCCGGCGCGCCGCGAGAGGCAGACGATAGGAGACGCGCCCGATGTCGATGACCGGTTTCACCAGCGCCATCACCATCAGCGTCTTCGGCACGTCGAACCTATCGGCCTTCAGTGCGGCTTCGAAGCGCCTGGACAAGTTCGCCGGGTCCTTTGAACAGACGGCCGAGCGGGTGAAGAAGGCGGGCCTGAAGACGGCCCTGGTGGGCCTGGGCATCGCGGCCAGCCTGGCCATGCCCATCCTGCAGGTGGGCAAGTTCCAGACCGAGGTGGCGCGGGTGGGCGGCATCGCGGAGGCCACGGCCGAACAAGTCATCCAGATCGGGGATGCGGCCAAGTACCTGGGCGCACGCAGTCTTTTCACGGCCCAGCAGGTGGCCGAAGGCCAGGCCGAGCTGGCGTCCATGGGTCTCACGGCCACCCAGGTGTCGACCAAGACGGGCATCATGGCCGACACCATCGCGTTCGCCACGGGCCAGCAGGTGGCCATGGCCGATGCCGGCGCGCTCCTCGTCGGCACGCTGAACGCCTACCAGAAGCCGCTGTCGGAGGCGACGAACCTCAGCGACATGTTCACGGCGGCCATGAACAAGACCAACCTGAAGTTCGCCGACATGCAGGAGTCCATGGTCAACACGGCCTCCACGTCGGCCACCTTCGGGCAGTCGACGGAGACCAACCTGGCCCTCCTGGGCGTCCTGGCCAATCGGAACGAGGTGGGCGCCCGAGCCGGCACGCGCCTGGCCATGACGATGACCAAGCTCTACACCCAATCGAACAAGCTGAAGAAGGGCCTGGGCGTGGAGGCATACGACCAGGCCACGGGCAAGACCCGCGACTTCATCGAGGTCTTCAGCGAGATGAAGGCCAAGCTGGGCGGCTTGTCCGACGAGAAGAAGAACCTGCTCCTGACGGACATCTTCGGCGCCGAGGGCATCAAGGTCTTCAACATCCTCCTCTCCAGCTCGCGCGAGGAGCTGATGGGCCTACGCACGTCCATCAGCCAGTCGTCTGGGGCGGCCCAGGAGTTCCAGCAGCGCATCCTGGAAACGCCCACGGGTCATTGGAAGCTCATGAAGAGCGCCGTGGATGGCGTGTCCATGCAAGTCGGCAGCAGCCTCATGCCGCTGGTCATTCCGCTGCTGGACGCGGTGAAGAACGTCTCCGAGGCCATCCTGGGCTGGATGGAGGCCCACCCGGCGCTGACCAAGGTGGCCGTGGGCTTCCTGGGCGTCCTGTCTGTGGGGCTCATCCTGGGCGGCATGCTGCTCTTCGTGGGCGGCGGCATGCTGCACCTGGCGGGCATGGCCCTGCGCCTGCCGGCCAAGCTGGGCCAGGTCGCGCTGTCCATGGGGGTCACGAACTCGGCGGCCATCCCGCTGACCGCCAGCCTCAAGGCCCTGGCCCTGGGCGCGCTGAAAGTGGTGGCGCCCTTCGCCCTGGTGGGCCTGGCGATCTGGGGCCTGGTGAAGGCCTGGGACACCAACTTCCTGGGCTTCCGCGACACGGTGGAAGAGGTCTGGTTTGCCATCAAGCCCGTGGCCCTGGCCATCTGGGGCGCGCTGAAGGCCATGGGCGAGGGCATTTCCTCCGTGTTCGACGCCACCATCGGCCGCTTCTGGGCCTTCCTGACCGACTGGTACAAGGGGGCGATGAGCGGGATCTCGCCCATCCTCTTTTTCGCCGGCATGGTGGCCTGGGGGCTGGGCTTCATGGTGGGCACGATCCTGCGCGCCTGGAACTGGATCAAGGCCAATCCCATCGTCAGCGGACTGCTCTTCGTTTCGCTGGCCGCCTTCGCCTGGCCGCTCATCGCGAGCGCCACCAAGGCCGTGTGGTCCTTCGCCACCCAAACGGTGGCGGCGGGGGCGCGCGCGGCCTGGGGCTTCCTGACGGCCCGGGTCGCGGCTCTGCGGGCGGCGGCGGCCACGCTGTGGGCCGGGCGCAGCTCGCTCATCCTGCGCGCCCAGATCGTGGCCGTCGCAGCGGTCACGAAGATCTGGGCTGGTATCCAGTGGCTGCTGAACGCGGCCCTGACCGCCAACCCCATCGGCATCGTGGTCGGACTCCTGGCCCTCCTGACGGCGGGCATCGTCTATGCCTACCAGCACAGTGAGTGGTTCCGAAACCTACTGGGCACGCTGTGGGACGGCTTCCTGTGGGGAATCAAGACGGCGGTCAAGCTCATCTTCTGGCCCATCACGGCCATGAAGGCCCTCTACCAGAACTTCGCGTCCGTGCGGGATTTCCTGGACGGGATGTGGGACGGCTTCAAAATGGGGATCAACGGCGTCGTGGGGCTGATCAACGGCCTGATCAAGACGCTGAACCTAATCCCGGGTGTCGAGATCCCACTGGTCCCCGAGCTGAAGACCGGGACTGGTCTTGGTCAGGATGTCGCCGGCGCGAAGGCCGGGATGGCGGGCATGTTCCGCAAGGACGAAGCATCCCCCGCCTCCAAGGCCGCGCCCCCGTCAGTGGGCGCCCCAGGCCCGCTGTCCGCCGTCCTGGGCGGAGCCCCCCGAGGAGGCAAGCTCGCCGCGGCGGCCCAGGGCGGCATGGCTGCCGCCATGCCCGCCGATCTCACCCCGGCCCGGCCATCCACCGGCGCACAGCCTGCCCGGGCCATCACCCGCAGCCAGCAGACGACGACCGTCGACCGGCGCATCCACGTGGCCAAGATCGAAATCCAGGCGGCCCAGGGCACGCCGGCCACCAGCATCAAGGACCAGATGTTGGAGGCCTTGCGCGAGGCCGCTGGCCAGGAGGACGGCATGGACGAGGTGAGCTATGCCCAATAGCCCCATGGGCCCGCCCGCCCCGCCGGCCAACTTGGGGTCCATCGCCAGCCAGGAGCAGGACTTCATCGACCAGGGCCAAGCTGCCGGGTCCGTCACGCGCAACTTGACGGAGATCCCCTTCAGCCTGGGCGGTCTGATCTTCCCTGTCCCACCCCGGGCCATGCAGGTCAAGCAGGCCATCAAGATCGACGAGGTGAAGATCCCCAAGAAGAGCGGGTCCATCCGGCAGCCCACGGGATACGAGTCGGCGGAGATCACCGTGGACCTGGAGCTGGTGCCCGAGGAGAGCCTGGACGGGACGCTCATCACCTCACCCCTGGAGCGCCTGCGCCCCCTGCAGAAGCTCTTCCGGGATGGCCGGGCAAGCCTGCCCAAGCCCGTGGAGATCATCTCGCCCTTGACCGACCTCTTTGGCATCCGCCAGGTGCTGATCCAGGAACTCACGGCTGACGAGGACGGGGAGTCGGACTGGATCCCCGTGCACCTGGTGCTCACCGAGTATGAGTCCATCAAGACCCAACTGGAGCACCAAGCTGCCGCGGCCGGGGCTTCGGACGAAGCGGCCGCAGAGGGGGAGGAGGCCATCGAGGGCGACGAGAACCTGGATCGCAACCTGGGCTACGTGCGCGACCAGTTCAACGAGGGGATGTCCGAAGGCAGCGGCGAGGCCCCGGGCGACGACCTGGACGACCCCGGCTACGAGGACGGCGACTGATGGGCGCCTGGACCCATCCTGTCTACGAGGTGGAGGTTGCCGGCCAACGACTGGACCCGGCCGTGGTGTCGTTCTGGGTGCAGGCTCAAGGGAGCGCGGCGGACAGCGGGCGCCTGGTGCTCGCCGATCCGGAAGAGACCCTGGCGCCCACGCTGGCCCGCGGGCAGAAGGCGGTGATCCGCTGGGGCTACCAGGACGACCCGGCTCTCACGACGATCTTCGAAGGCCTTGTGCGCGCCGTCCAGCCCGACGGCCTGCAGGTGGCCCTGGAGCTCATCGACTACCAGGCCGTGCTGCAGGCGCCTGGGCGGCGCATCACGCGCACCTGGGAGCACGTGGCGCCCGCCGAGCTGGCCCAGGACCTCATCGCCGGCACGGGCCTGTCTCTCACGGCCAAGGTCCCGGGCGCACAGATCGACCGATTCCCCGTTCACAAACTGACACCCAAGGAGGCCCTGCAGCAGCTCTGCACGTGGCTGGCCCGCGAGACGGGCGAGGACCACCGCTTCCACGTGCGCGCCGGCGTGCTGGTGCTGGGCCCGCCCGACCACGGCCAGGCGCCGGCCCTGGCGCTGGAGACGGGCGTGACCCTCATCGACCGCCGGCCGGGCAAACTGGGCATGACGCTGGTGGAAACGATGGTGGCGCCGGTTCTGCACAGCCAGGTGGTGACGGTGGACGGCGCGCGCTTCTTCGTGGAGGAGGTCTTTCACCGCTGGAGCGCCGGCGGGCGCACGCTGTTACAGGTGGTGCCATGCGCCGCGAGCTGAAGACCCTGGTGGAGCAGTTGCGGCCGGACCTGTCCGCCTACATGCGCCTGCCCCTGCGCGGGACCGTCACGGCCGTGGACGACCAGCTCTACACGGTCAGCGTCCAGCCGGACGACGAGACCCTGGCGCCCTTGCCCCGCTGCGAGATCCTGGCCGTGTGGGCGACAGCGGCCGCGCGGCTCGTCATCCTGCCCACCGTGGGCGACGCGGTGATGGTGGCCTTTGAGGGCGGGGATCCGAACCGGCCCTTCGTGGTGGGCTTCCTGACCGGCGCCGGGACCGCGGGCAAGGAGCTGGTGCTGGAGCAGGGGAAGTCCCGGGTCGTCATTCACGCGGAAGGGCTGGTGGAGGTCGAGTCGGACGTGAAGGTCCACGTGAAGGCCCCGGCCGTCCACCTGGGCACGAACGCGGCCGAGCAGGTCATCCTGGGTAACACGTTTCAGTCGCTGTTCAACGCGCACCAGCACATCGGGAACAAGGGCCGGCCCACATCGACGCCCATCGTGCCTTTGTCGGGCGCGGAGCTTTCAAACACCTCTCGGACGGAGTAGTGTAAGGCATGGCACTGAACCCGCAGACTTTGGCCAGCCTGATCCAGTCCAAGACGGCGCAGCACCTGTCCGGCCTGGACCCTGCCCTGCCCGGCAACGCCGGAGCCATCGATGCCGCCCAGACCCTGGCCCTGGCAGAGGCCATCGTCGAGCATTTCCAGGCGGCTGCCCAGGTACTGCCCGGCATCCCGGTGGCCACGAGCGGCAGCCCGGGCTCCCACACGGGAGCCACCACTGCGCCGGGGGTGATTGAGTGAGCCGCTTCCAGGCATTCGACCTCGCGTTCGACGTGGACGGCGACGTGGTGGTGGCGCCGAATGGCGACGTGGCGGCCGCCCGGGACGGCGACGTGCTGGCGCGCGACATCCTGGACCGCTTGGCTTGCCTGCCTGGAGAGCTGCCGGCCCATCCCACCTGGGGCTGCCGGATCAAGAGCCTGCTGGGCGCGCCGGACTCCCCGCGCACGCGCATGCTGGCCCAGCGCTACCTGCGCGAGGCCCTGGAGGACGAGCCGCGAGTGGAGGACGCCTCCATCAGCATCCAGCCCTTGGCCGCGGCGCCGGAAGAAAAGGTCTACCGGATCCGCTTCGCCGAGGTGGGGGATGGCCGGCTGCAGGAGTGGGTTTGGGGATTCGGCTTGTCCGGGAGATTCACGGTCAGCCAGGGGGAGATCCAGGCATGAAGACCTTCGATGAGATCCTGGCCGACCTGCTTTCCGCTGTCGTGGCCAAGACTCCCTTCACGAACCTCAACGTGGGCGCCGGCCTGCGAGGCATTCTGGAGGCGGTCGCGTCGGGCATCGCGGGCCTCTACCAGCTCATCCGGACGGTTTCTGGCGCGCTCTTCGTGCAGACGGCCGAGGGCACGTGGCTGGACCTGAAGGCCCGCGAGGTGGGCGTCCGGCGCCTGTCCGCCAAGAAGGCCCGCGTGCGCCTGACCTTCGGTCGCGGCACGCCGGCCACCCAGGACACGCTCATCCCCGCCGGCACCATCGTGCGCAGCCGCAAGGACGCCAGCGGGCGCAGCCTGCGCTTCGTGACGGACGAGAACGTCACCCTGGCCAATGGCCAGACGAGCGTGGTGGGACTGGCCACGGCCGAGGAGGCGGGCTCCATCGGCAACGTGGGCCCGGGCACCATCGCGCTCATCGTGACGACGGTCTCCGGCATCGAGACGGTGATCAACCAGGATGTGGGCGAGCTCTCCTACCTGGTGGAGGAGGGAGCGGACCCCGAGTCCGACCGGGCCCTGCGCGAGCGCGCCATCCTCAAGTGGGACACGCTGGGCGTTGGGGGCACACGGGGCGCCTATCAGGCCTGGGCCCTCGCCGTGCCCGGCGTCAAGGCGGCCATGGTTCTGGACGACGCGCCCTACGGGCCGGGCACGGTGGGGCTGGTCATCCTGGGCACCGACGGCGTGCCCACGCCCCAGCTGCTCGCCGACGTGGCGGCCTACGTGCGACCCCGGCAGCCGCTCACGGCCCAGCTCACCGTGACGGGAGCCGTGGTGGCCCAGATCCCCCTCTCCCTCACCATCTGGCGTTTCGCCACGGCGGACGAGACTGCGGTGGATGCGGCCGTGCGGATCGCCCTGCAGGCCTACTCCGACGGTCTGCAGCTGGGCGAGGGCCTCGTCCGGGCGCGCCTGGTGGCGGCCGTCATGGCCGTGGACGGCGTCTACAACGTGACCGTGGACGCGCCCACCGCCGACCTGCCCGCCACGCCCATCGAGTACCTGGACATCGATGCCACGGTGGCCACGCTGATCCACCGGGTGAAGGGACGCAGCTACCAGGAGCACGCCCAGGAGGGCGGCGGCGCGATACCGGTGATTGACCCCATTGACAAGACCGAGTGGAGCTTCTGATGGAGAGCCGCCTGGGACCCTGGCTGCAGAGCATGCTGCCCAGCGTGCGCCGGAAGAAGGATGACAGCATCCTTTCCGGCCTGCTGGACGCCTGGGGCTTGTCCCTCGACGCGGCCAAGGACGCCATCTACCGCCTGCGCCGGCGGGGCTACGTGTGGCAGCTGGGGGACGGCGCGGATCCCTACTACGCGGACGCCCAGCGCGGCCAGGACCTGAACCTGCACGCCCTGGACAGGGGCACGCGGAGGCTTTCGGGCGAGACGGACGGCCACTTGTGGCAGCGCCTGTCCATCCTGCCGGCGACGCGCACCTACGCGGGCAGCGCCATGGGGATGAAGTACCTGGTGGAGGATGTGCTGGGCCACACGCTCGCGGCCCTGACGGTCTACGCGGATGACCCGCAGAGCTGGCTGTGGCTGGAGGACGTGGACCTGGCCGCCCGCGTGGAGGACGACCGCCCCCACGTCTTCAGCGCGGCGGACCAGGCGGACCCGGAGATGGAAGATCAGCGCCAGACGCGGGTCTTCAGCCAGGCGGATCTGGACATCCGCTTCACGTTTTGGCTGACGGTAGAGACGGCCACAGCCCTTGCCGCCGAGGAGAAGGCGCGCATCACCGAACTCATCTGCGCCGAGAAGCCCGCCCACGCGGCGGCCGTGGTGCACTTCGTGGAGGCTTGAAGCCATGGACCGCTACCTGTTCTTTTCGGGCGACAAGCCCACCATCGAGGACCTGGACTTCCAGTTCGGCAGCCTGTTCCAGGGCATTCTGGATCGGGCGGGCGACCTTTTCTCGGATGGTGTGATCACGGGCTTTGGTCTCAGCAAGGTGGGTAGCGACCTGGTGGTGGCGCCGGGCGTGGCCTACCGGGATGGCGAGCGCATTGCCGGCGCGACAGCCTTCACCCAGGGTTGGCCGGCCCTCACCTGCTACGTATTCGTCGGCTACACGCTGACGGACGGCGCCTCGAAGACCCACTACGTGACCGGGGCCCCCCACCTGACCAGGCGAGTGCATGGTTTCTCCGTGCGGCTGAATGTTTCGCCCACCCCTGGAGCCAATGAAATCTGCGTTGGCCGGGCCCTGGAAGGCGGGACGGTGGAGGACCTGCGGGTGTACGCCCAGGTGGTCAGCGACAAACGCATCCATCCGCCGAACGCCGACACGCACACCGAGGCCGACACATTCATCGTGGGCAAGAAGGAAGGGGTCACCGAAGGAAGCCTGGCGCTGACGGTGGCGAATGCCGTCGCGGAGCACCCGGAGCTGCTCCTCCTCTTTCGGCATGGGGTGATCAACCTCCAGGACGGTCACGGGGACCGCGTCATCGAGACGCGAAAGATCCCGTCCAAGCCGAACACGCCTGCCCTGTCGGCAGACGACCTCACCCTGAAGATCCACGGCCTGGCGCCCGAGCGGGACGCCGAGCTGCGCATGGCCATGGACGCCCACGCTGCGGCGGCGGTCAGCGCGAACACCATTTCCTCGCATCTGGTGGAGATCGACGCCTACCGGAACCTCGTGAACGCCAAGCGCCTGCTGGGCTATACGCTGGGCCAGATCCGGGGGACGGAAAACGTCAGCGGGGCCCCGGACCTGGACGTGGTGCAGGCCAAGCAGGCGGCCATCGTCTCCGGCGCCGCGGGAATCGTGCGCGAGCCGGGCGCCCTGGCGCTGCTGACGGGATTCACGCACCTGGTGGGATCGGGGACCGGACTGAGCACGGACCTTGTGGGAAAGAAGCTCCTCTTCCACGCGGACGGCTTCCTGAAGGAGTACACGGTCGCCAGCGTGAACACGGGCAACCAGACCCTGGAGCTCACGGTCCCGGCCGAGGAGACGGTGGACGCGGCCTGGTTCTACCTGGCGGATGCGGACTCCCTGGGCTACTCCTCCAGCGTGACCACGGCCACGCAGATGCTGGCTGCGATTGAAGCCCACAAAGCGGACCAGTCCGTGGTCCGGGAAGAGCTTGTTGCCTCCAAGAACGCCGCCGGTGACCTGGTGCTGCAGGCCTTCACCATGCAGGAAGCGGGGGGAGCCGAATCCTACAGCCTGCAGCTGACATGGAACAAGCCCGGCCTGGTCGACCTGGAGGAGATCCGCGGATACCAAGTGCGGGTCTACGAGCTCAAGCACAACCGGACCAAGATCTCGAACGGCATCTCCAAGGGAAACCTGGAGTCCTCGCACGCGGACCTCATCCACCGCGTGGTGGACTTGGGCACCAGCCAGCGGCGCAAGATCGAGGTTACCCAGGCGAGCGACCTCACCACCACGGGATCCACGGTCAGCCTGGTGAAGGTGGCGGGACCCTCCACGTTCCAGGCCGGCACGCGTGTCGTCGTGGGCAGCGAGTCCGGAGTGGTGAAGTCCTACGATCCGGGCACGCGAACCATTGAGCTCCTGAACCCGCTCCCCGCAGCGCCGGCGTCCGGCGTGGCCGTCACCAGCTTCAGCCTTGAGTGGGATGAGGAAGTCCTGACCGAGCGCGTCGAGATGCCCATCCAGGGTGGCCAGCACCTGGTGATCTACGTCCAGGCGTTGACGGAGCACGACGTGGCCGGCGACTGGTCGACCGGCCTGGTTGTCCTGACCGACACGCTGGAAGACGCCGACGGCGTGACCCTGGCGGAGCGAATCCGCCGGCTGCGCGACATGGAGCGTGGGCGCTTCGGCGTCGAGCGCGACCGCATGGTGGCGGATGTCCAGGAGCAGCTGGTGGCCATCCAGCAGGCCCTGGCGTCGCTGCCCACCCAGGACCAGATGGATGCCGTGGTGGCGACCATCGAGACCATCCAGGCGAGCCTGTAGTGGCCACCCTGGTCCAAGCGGGGCTGCCCCCGGGGGCCAGCGTGCTGGTGCAGGACAACCTGCGCCAGCGGGCGGATGGTGGACGCATTCGCCCCTTGGTGGCCCGGGCCGCGGTGGTGCCGACCAGCGGCATCCTGGTGGTGGAGGGCCTGCCGGACTCCAACTACGGGCTCTTCTTCACGCGGCCGGAGCTGCTGCGCCATGCCATCCCCTCCATCGACGTGGGCGACCGGGCATCCTTCCGCCGTGCGGGTCGGCGCCTTGTCCCTCCACCCGTGGTGTTGGTCACCGCAGGCGTGGCCGGGCACTTGGTGGTCCTGGCGTGGCGCATCCGCGCGGGCGGCTGGAACGCCAATCGCTACGTGGTGGAAGTGTCGAACAACGGGGGATCCAGCTGGTTTTCCGTGGTGGAGGTGGCGAACCCGGACGCCCGGGACATCACGCTGGACACGCTGACCCAGGGTGCCACCTACCTCGTGCGCGTGAAGGCCTACAACGCCGATGGTCGATGCATGGGCCCTTCCAACAGCCGGTCGGTGACCGTGGGCGCCAATCCCGCCATCCCCGTCAACCTGGATGCCCTGGCCGATGGCACGACCTACGGTCGAGTGCGCAAGACAGCGCTGGACGCTGTTGGGCAAATCGACTTGAGCTCGGTTGGGATCAAGAATCGTGGTGCGCTGGCCTTGTTGGACAAGGTCACCGACAAGCAGATCGAAAAGGATGCAGTCATCAGCACGGTCATCATGGATGGGGCAGTGACCCAGACGAAGATCGCAGCCCTGGCTGTGGGGACGTCGCAGCTGGCCAACACCTGTGTCACTTCCACGAAGATCGGGTCCGGCGCCGTTGGGTCGGGCCAACTCGCCAGCACGGCCGCCAGCCTCACCAAGGTCACCGGCGGAATCCTGACGGGATCCGGAAGCGAGGCCACCCTGCCTAGCGGCAAGACCTTCAATGCCACTGCAGGGGCCACCAAGCTGAAGAGCTTCACGTCCATGCCACTGGTCAGCCAGGTCGTGGATGGGGAGTGGTTTGCCGTCACGACGGGGAGTTCGAAGGGCATCTACGTGCGTGTGGGGACGGTCGCCGTGAATGGTGCCGGCGTGGAAAGTGGTTTCAGTTCCTGACGGGAGGGGCACATGCTGGAGTCCAATGGACTGGCGACATGGGGCGGTTGGCTGTTCGGGGGCATCACCCTCCTGGTGACCATTGCATTGGCCTACATCATCAAGCCCATCAGCGACCGGGGCCTGCGCACGGAGCGCGACCTGAAGGCCATGTCGCAGGCCCACACTGACCGACTGACCGAGCTACGGCGGGAACAGGAGGGTCGCATGGAGGCGCTGCGCGATGACCAGCGACAACGGCTGGAAGTGCTTGGGAAGAAGCAGGTGGAGACCGAGACCACCTTGAAGATCTACGTGGAGACCCAGGCCAAGATCCAGCAGAGCCTGGGCCGCATTGAGGGCAGCATGTCCCAGGTGGCCGGCGCCCAGACGGCGCAGGCTGCTTCGCTGGCCAGGCTGGAAGACGAGGTGGGCGAGATCAGGCGCCTGCACATGAAGGCAAGCAGCTAAGGGAGGGTCCGCATGGCCACCATCACCATCGGCACGGGCGGGGACTTCCCGACCCTGACGGCTGCCTGGAGCGGCGGCGCCAACAACTTGAACAACGACACCCTGCTCCTTCTGGAGGACATCGTCGATCCGGCGACCGCCTTCATGGAGAACTTCAGTTGGACCGGGGTCACACTTGACCTGAACGGCCACACGCTGAGCTTTCCCAGCCTGCCGGGCAACGTCTACATCTTCAAGTTCACCGGCGCTGCCGCCTGGACCATCAAGAACGGGTGGATCATTTCATCGGGCGCCGGCTTCACCGCCCCTGGGGCCATGGCGCTGACGCTTGAGAACCTGACCGTCAGGCTGAACACGGCCTCGTCGGGCATGTGGGCAGTCATCCTGTCGAACAACGGGGCATCCCTGACGGCAACGAACTGCTGTTTCGAGTATGCGTCCGAGGCTATCGTTGGGATCAACCACGGGCTGATCAGTCGCTCCACGGGTACGGCGGCTGTCAGTCTGACTCGCTGCCGGCTGGCCACCACCTACAACGGGATCCACGGTGACGGCCTGGCCAACAATGTGCAGATCATCGACACGGACTTCGTCAACTGCGCGGGCAACGGGATCCGGCTGAAGGGCGGGGGCACCCCGGTCATCCGCGGGGGCGTTATGCACTGTCGCCGCGGCTTCGCCGGTCAGCCGGACAACAGCCGGATTGGGATCGCCTTCTCGACCCCGTTCGGCGTGTCCGCCGGCGCCCTGATTGAGAACATGGGCTTTGCCGTGAACGGCGCCCACCAGATCTACTTCGGGCTCTCCGGCGAGTACGACCAGGGCACGGGCGGGACCATCCGGGGCTGCTCGTTTGGTTCGGACGAGTGCACTTACGGCGTGACGATCCAGGCCAATGGCGTGGTCGTGGAGGACAACGTCTGGCACGGGTCTCGCAGCCTGATCCACCACGCGTTGATGGTGGGCAACGACAGCGGCACGGACTTGGGCCAGGCCAACCGGGCCCGCGGCATCATCGTGCGGCGGAATCTATTCCGCAACGACGACCTGCCGGAAGTGGACGGGACCTACAACCACCACGACATCGTGGTGAAGGCCGACGCGGCCCTGATCCACGACAACACGTTCCTCTGGGCCAAGGCCCTGGACTTCGTCACCATCGTCAACTTCACCTTCGTGTACGTGAAGGGCGGCGCGGACTGCCGAGTCTACAACAACGACTTCCACTCCACCTGGGACGGTCTGCGTCTTTTTAGGCTTGGCCCCACAACCGGAGTCAACACAACGAACCTGACCATCGCCAACAACAAAGCGACGGGTACCTACGAGGTCCATTTCTACCTCAACGACGCCAATCAGACGACGGGGCTGTCCGTCCACCAGAACCTCGTCGGACTGTCCGCCTACGAGTACGGCATCGGCGACTTCGACATCACTCAGCGGGCGTGGTTCACGGGCAACTTCACCGATCCGAACTGCTGGCAGATGAGCTGGGGCGGCGATCCGTCCCTGGCCGGCATCGCGCTGAGCGCCCAGGGCCTGGCCCCCATCGGGCGGCATGACACCCCCCTGCCGGATCCGGTGATCAGCAGTGCGACCCCTGGCTGGGAAACACCTGCAGCGGCCCTGACCAACTTGACGGCCTTGAGCATGACGGGCATGACGCTGGTGATGGCGCGCCAGACGGCGGCGGACGAAGCCGCCCTGGACGACTGGATGCTGGCGGCCATCGCCGCCGGCCAGACCTGGGCCGCGGGCGCGGGCGCCATCCTGCAGGTCGACGTGGTGGCGGCGTGACTTCGCCCCGCATCTGGGCCCTGGTGCTGGGGGTCGGCAGCCTGCTGGCCTGGCAGGAGTGGCGCGTGCGCCAGGCGGAGGCCGTCGCCGTCGCCGCACGGCGCGCGGCCGCCCAGGGGCAGCCCGTGGTCCAGGTGGACGACTCCACGACGGTCACGCGCGGGCTGGAGGGCGTGGAGCTGCAGCGCGACGCCAGCATCCAGCGGCTGACGCGCGAGCTGCACGCGGCCACGCGCGCCCAGGTGAACCTGGCCCTGCAGCTGGACCTGGCCGGCAAGGACATGGTGGCCACCCGGCTGCTGCTGAACCAGGTGCGGAGCGCGCCGGCTGACTCAGGACTGACGCACTACGAGGTGCCGTTCGTCTTGGACCAGGGCGACAGCCTGGACGGCCTGCAGGTGGCTGGAACCGTGGGTCTGGACCAACCGGGCCCGGACTGGCTGCCCAGCCTGGCCGTCCGTCTGGAGGCGCTGCAGGCCCGGGTGCACGTGGCCATCGATCTGGTGGAGGGTGCGGACGGCTGGCGGGCCATCACGCGCACGGGCAGCCCGGCGCTGACCGCTGGCGTGACCCTTGCCGTCCAGCCGCGCCAGCCAACATGGCGGGATCGCTTCCACCCGCTGGCTGGCCTGGGCGTGCGGGATGGGCATCCCGAGGTGCTGGCGGGCGTGCGACTGGATCCCTGGGGCGCGGCCGTGTCTGCCGGAGCCGGGGCAGTGGGCGTGTACGTGTTCAAGGCGTTATGAAGGAGGGACCCATGTTCGAGCAATTGGTGCGTGCAGCGGTGGTGAATCTGGGCTACACGACCCTGATGATCTTCCTGGCCGTGGGCCTGTGGAAGGCCGCCGACCGCTGGCTTTTCCCCGGCATCGAGTTCATCCCGGAGATCCGACGCGGCAACGTGGCCGCGGCCATCCTGGCGGGCGTGCTGCTGCTCTTCTGTGCCCAGCTCGTGTCATCGGGCCTGAACTGATGGGTGCGCCACGCACGCCCCGTCTGCAGGCGGGCGGCTGGCTTCTGCTGGCCATGGCGATTCTGCTATTCCTGGCCAGCACCTGCCTGGCTGGCTGGACCACGCGGTTCGACCCCCACTTCCAGAAGTATTCGAAACGCTACTTCGGGGTGGACTTCGATTGGCGCTGGTGGAAGGCACAAGCCATCGCCGAGAGCGGCTTGGACTCAACGGCGCGTAGCTGGTGCGGCGCCCAGGGTCTGATGCAGATCATGCCCGGCACCTGGGAGGGCATTGCGCCCAAACTGGGCATCACCTCGCCCTGGCTGGTGAAGGACAACATCCAGGCCGGGATCTACTACGACGCCCGCATGTGGGCCATCTGGAAGGCCCCCAGGCCGCTGGAGGAGAGGCTGTCCTTCACCCTGGCCAGCTACAACGCCGGCGCTGGGCACATCCTGAAAGCCCAGCGATTGGTGCCGGCCGGCGTGATCAACAATGAATGGACCCCGGTGGCAGCGAGGCTGCACCTCGTGACCGGCAAGCATGCCGACGAGACCCGCGACTACGTAACGCGCATCCGGCGGCTGTTCCAAACCCTCTCCAGGCACCCACCGTAAAGGACGCCTGCCCGCTGCGGTCTCGGTCGTGTCCCACCGCCCCGTTATCCTGTGGTCACGTGGGAGGGAAGCAGTGCGACAGGTGACAACCCACGAGATCAGGCTTCCTGGTCGCTGGCCCCCGAAAGGGGGCCTTTTTGTACCCGGCAATCAAGCCTCTGGGCCGCTGTCCTTTTTGCGCGAGCGCAGCATCTCTTCAGTCGCCCGCTCCACGCTTGCCCGCACCGGCTCCATTGCCAGCCGGGCGTAGATCTCCGTCGTCATCTTGGACTCATGCCCGAGGGTCTTCTGGATCACTTCCAGCGGGGTCCCCGTGTCGATTTGGAAGGACGCTAGGCTGCGACGCAGATCGTGCATGCGTAGGCCGACAAGACCGGCCCTCTCAAGGATGCGCTCCCAGCCGACGCTTGGATTGGACAAGTGTCCGCTGCGCGGCATGTCCGGGTTGTCTGATACCTGTCCTCCTTCACGCCCGGGGAAGACGAAGTCGCCGCGCCGGGTCGCCAAGCGGTCCTGCAGGATCTGCAAAGCGGCCGTGGGAAGGACCACGTCGAGCTGCTTGCTGGTCTTGGACTCGGCGGCTGGGATCACCCAGAGACCCTGGTCCATGGAGACGTCGGTCCAGCGCATGGCCAACAGGTTGCTCTTGCGCGCCCCTGTGAAGAGGGCCAGGAGCACGAAGTCCCGGATGTCCTTGTTGGGCTCCTCGTCCACGGCCTGGAAAAAGGCAGGCAGCTCCTCTACTGACAGGCGACGCGTGCGCCCCTCTTCCCGGTAGAAGGTGATGGCGTGTGCCGGGTTGTGGATCTCCAGCTCGTGCTCTCGGATGGCGCGATTGATGACCGCCCGCAAGAGGGCCACCACCCGGTTGGCCTGGTGCTTTCCGTGGTTGTCGCCGATGGCCTGGTGCAGGGCCACCACTTCCTTCCGGCGAAGAGACCGCAGTGGTCGCATGGCCCAGGGGACCAGGAACCGGTTCCACTGGTTCTGGTACTCGCGGATGGTCCTGGGCTTCCTGTGGCGCTCCAGGTACTGGCAGTACTCATCATAGGCCACCTGCAAGGTGACCTGCGCCGTGCGCTCTTGGAGCCTGCGCTCAGACCCGATGGATTCACCCTTGACCACCTGGAGCAGGATCTCGGCAGCAAGGCGCCTGGCCACGGGGATGGAGACCAGGGGATAGCTCCCAATCCTCACTTCTTCCTTTCGCCCATCTACGAACTTGACGACGTAAAAGGACTTCGCCCCTTTGGCCGTCACCATAACTGCCAAGTGCTGAACCTGCTCGTCGTACACCCACTCCCGGCTACGGGTCGTAGAAAGCTCGTCTAGGGCCTTCTGAGTGAATCGGAATCGCTGCGCCATGGTGCTTCCCTATCGTGTCTCGTCGGCCATTTCGGTCCCATGCCGGTCCCATGCAATCCGTCTGGAAGTTGGCGAATCCATCCGAAAAGTGGCAGAGAATTTGTGACCCATTTTCAGCGAAAGGCTTTGATAGTTGGCAATTTCCAGCCAACCGCAAACGAGAGTTACCGTTTTGCCGCGATGGCCGGACAAACTCTTAATCAGTTGGTTCGGGGTTCAAGTCCCTGTTGGAGCATTTGAGCATCAAAGGGTTCCGCCACAAACGGAGCCCTTTCTTTTTGGCCGGTCCCACCTCAGTCCCACCTGCCCGGTCCCACCACCGCCGTCCCACCGCGTGAAGATCTGGGCGGATGCCCTGGCACGAAATCGTTGTGTATTGGCCGGTTGCCGCAAGCGAAGGCGGCTTGCCAAACCAGCAATCCTACTTCGTACTGATTGCCTCGTCCGCAACAGCCGCTGTCCCTCCGTGAAGCGAATTGGGCAAACTCCCGGCGCAAAATCGCGGCGTTCCGGTCAGTCGCAGTCTGCGAAGGAGGTGCGCCAAAGCAGCGGTCCCACCTGGTCCCACCTGCCTAGTCCCACCGCTGCCGTCCCACCATGCAGGGAGTTGGGTCAGCACCTAGCGCGAGATTGCGGTATTCTGGCCAGTCGCGGCCAGCGCGGCTGGTTTTCCAAATCGGCGAGTACCCCCAGCACTTCTCTCAAATCACTCTTCCCACATGAATTGGATGGTGCGGCGGAATTCAGTCAAATCACCAACAGCATTCCATTGCTGTTACTGATTTGACTTGGGGATGCAAAGCTGAAGAGATATGCTCCGGACGCTTGTTGCAGCATCCCTTTCAACACCGGTTTTCTATCCAATGGGCCGGTTTGTGCCATTCTTCATGGAGGAGAAATGAGTCCTCGATGGTCCACTGCCACCCTAGCCTTGGCGGCCCTGCTCACGCTGTCCGCCCGCGCCGACATTCCCTATCCCATCATCTTCGTGCATGGTATTGCTGCTGGCAATTTGCACACCTTCGAGCACAGCATCCTGGGGCTGCGATCTGTCTACAACCTGCCTGCCCCTCTCGTGTTTCACGTCTGTCTGAATCATGACGAGCACGATGACACGGCTCTGCTTACAGGTGATGTGCAGGCGATCGGCTTCACGGGCTTCAACGAAACGGGCTTGATGACGCCAGCCAGTTCCAACCGGCTCTTCGCCATCAACTTCGACGACGACGAGTTTCAGAATGTGGGCGGCCACGGCGACCACAACGGTTCCAACCAAGCGGCCATCTTCAAGCAAGGATACGCGCTTTCCCTGGCCATCACGCAGGTCCGCGCTGTGACGGGTCTCGACAAGGTGATCTTGGTCGGCCATTCGATGGGCGGCCTGGCCATTCGCGAGTATCTGCAGCGCACGAACGGCGCCGGTGGTACGCATCGATGGTGGAATGAGGCAGACGGGCACCATGTGGCGCAAGTGGTTACGACCGGGACCCCGCACATGGGCAGCAATGCGGGTACAGATGATCCTACTTTTGTTGCCGCAGGAGGCGAGCGCGATGATTCGTACGATAACGAGACGGAGGCAGCCCGTGACTTGCGCTACAGCTACGATGATTATCCTGGTTGCCCGGACAATACGAACCACATTGGCATCTACCTCTTTGGCGGCTATGAACAGTGCCTTTGGGAAGATCCCTGGCTAAATCCTTGGCGCTATCGCAACGTGGATATTGATTGCGACGGTAGTGAAGAAGACTTGATTGTCGGGCTTAACGAGTGGTCAGGTGACAACTTCGTAATGCCACTGCCAACTGACATTCACTATACGTGGATCACCAATGACAGCGGCATGGGTGAGGAGTTCCCAGCGCTGGCCGAGTGCATTCCCTGGTTCATCCTGGGCGATGGTGCCGTGCTTCTTGAGCGGCAATGGCCCCACAGCAACAGGAACGAAGCACTGCCGCTGGGAATTGCTGATTCGCTCTTTGCCGCAGCTACGCATTCGCGCTTTTTATCTGAGGAATGGTGTCCATGGGTCAGTGAAGGCGAGGACACACTGACCATTGCCCGCGGCCTTGATGAGCCGGACGAGGCAGACCCGAACTTCGGCATCGCCTTGGGGCGCACCGTCCAAGGGCTTGCTACTCGTCAATCTGGTGGCGGCTGGTTGGACAACGACTGTTTCCGCATCACAGCGCCCACTTATGGTGCATTGGCATACAGCTTGACCGGAGGCGACGGTGTGGTGGGCATTTCGATCATGGACAGCACCGGCCAGGTCGTGCAAGGCGAGTTGGACGAACCGCACACTTTGGAGCGCAATCTTCCCCCGGGGACCTGGTACTTGCGTGTGGTGAGTCAGGCCGACGCGGACAGTTGGCAGCATCCCTACACCATCAGCACAACATGGACGCCCATCGAGATGACGGCGGACTTCAGCGCCTCGCCCCTGAGTGGCCAGGTGCCGCTGACGGTGCAGTTCACGGACGCCAGCACCGGACCTTTCATCCAGCACGAGTGGGATTTCGACAACAACGGCACCGTTGACAGTTACGCTGCCAACCCCACCTGGATCTACACGACGCCGGGCGACTACAGCGTGAAGCTGACGGTGACAGACGCCATCTACTCAGCTTCCCGGTTGCGCGCAGCCTACATCCACGTGGGTGGCAATCCCGGCCCCACTGAGCAGCCGCAGCCCGTGGGCGACCTGGCCATCCAACTGCTGGACCCGGACACAGCGATGCTGTCCTGGTCGCCCGTCACCCAGGATGTGGGCGGTAACGCCATCACATGCGTCTATTACGACGTGTACCATGGTCCCACGCCGCATTTTATTCTCTCCGCGGCCAGCAAGATCGGCACGACTTCAGCCACGAATTTCAATCACGACTTCTCGGGTGATCTGGGATTCTACCGTGTCAAGGCCCTTTCTTGCCAGAGCTGGCAAGGGCTGGACATGGTGACTATCCCCGCCGGCCAGTTCATGATGGGCCAACAAGGCGTAACATTTTCTACGCCAGAACATGTGGTAAACCTAACAAACGACTTCCTTATTGGAAGAACGGAAGTTACAAATATGCAATTCTTAGTCGCCCTGAACTGGGCAAATGATCAGGGTTTTGTCACTGTAGTTGGAGACTATATTCAGCAATATAATGTAGACCTTATGCGGATCAATCAGAGCGGCCAGGACAGTTACGAGATCCGTTATAGTGTTGACGAGCAACAATTCTATTTACACGCTGGGACCTACAGTGGCGGAGGCGGAGGTCCTGGCTATGCTTACCCCGGTGGCATCTATGACCCCGCGAACCACCCAGTAAAGTTTCTTTCTTGGTACGGCGCGGCAAGTTACTGTGACTGGCTGAGCCAGATGAATGGCCTACCAGCATACTACAACGGCAATTGGGATCAAGTCCCAAGTCTCAACAACCCTTATTCGGCGATAGGCTACCGTCTACCAACAGAAGCGGAATGGGAGTATGCAGCACAATACAATGACGAGCGCACCTACCCTTGGGGACAGGCTGCGTTGGATTGCGAGCGGGCCAACTTCATGCTAGGAGTGTTTTGCAAGGGCTGGACAACACAGGTTGGCTTCTACCCGAATGGGGCCAGCGCCCTTGGTTTGCTGGATATGTCCGGTAATCTCTCGGAGTGGTGCAACGACTGGATGAGTGACTACAGCGCAAGTGCGTTGACCAATCCAGTAGGCCCAGAAAGTGGTTCCTACCGCAGTTTTCGGGGCGGCAGCTGGAGTTTTTCCGCCCCCAGCTTGCGTTGTGCAAGCCGCGGGATTTTTGGCGCACCATCAGGTATGATCAACCATCGAGGTTTCCGTCTCTGTAGGACACTTCCTTGATCCAATCGCCTGCGCCCCTTGATCTTTATGTGAACGACCCTCCTGAACGCCGAACCAAGCGCAACGTGGAGAAGTGTCATGGCATGCGCCGGGCGCCACCGAAGGCCGTGGCGGACATAAGCCCAATGGTCGCGCTCATGGCGGCTTGCGCTACGCACTCGGGGTGATTAGCGTCATGCTGGTTCGGATCTTCACAATCCCCTTCGATGCCCAGCGCGTACTCTTTCAGGACGAGGACCTCAACATGTTTTACAGCATGATTTTACGGCAAAAGACGTGTGATACAACGATGCGCGGCGTTCTTCGTCTGACAAGGCGCGCTGCTCAACGAGATAATCGTTACACGGGAGACGAAACTGAAGCCTCAGTTGGAACCTAACAGCAGAAGTCTGGGGCTGCAATGCAACGGAATGATATGTGACCACTGCTGTCCGGTTGAGCCGCCCGGAGTTTATCGTAGCGCCAGTGCTGGAGCGGGCTGCGGGCGAGTTTTACTTGGTGTCGATTTGAACTGAGGTGGCCAGTTCGTGTGTAGCTTCCCGGGA